>JAGXBK010000045.1 GCA_018971195.1 Betaproteobacteria bacterium | reverse complement strand
CGACTGCCGAGGGCGACGACGAACATGATGACGGTCGAGGACCCGATCGAGTACGCCCTCGACGGCGTGGCGCAGACGCAGGTGAACCCGCGCATCGATCTCACCTTCGCCCGCGCGCTGCGCTCGATCCTGCGCCAGGACCCCGACGTGATCATGATCGGCGAGATCCGCGACCTGGAGACGGCGCAGATCGCCGTGCAGGCGTCGCTGACGGGCCACCTGGTGCTCGCGACGCTGCATACCAAC
Organism: Betaproteobacteria bacterium; assembly: GCA_018971195.1. Taxonomy (GTDB): domain Bacteria; phylum Pseudomonadota; class Gammaproteobacteria; order Burkholderiales; family Casimicrobiaceae; genus VBCG01. The sequence continues at coordinate 21,084 of JAGXBK010000045.1, read as the reverse complement.
GACGCCGCGAGCGCGATCACGCGCCTCGCCGACATGGGCGTCGAGCCGTACCTGCTCGCGTCGTCGCTGCTCGGCGTGCTGGCGCAGCGCCTGGTCCGCACGCTGTGCCCGGCCTGCAAGGCGTCGGCCGAGCCGACCGACGGCGAGCGCAGGCTGCTCGGCGAGCTCGGCTTGCCGGCGATCCAGCGCGGGTGGAGCGCGCCGGGATGCGACCAGTGCAGTCACAGCGGATTCGCCGGGCGCAGCGGCGTCTACGAGTTCCTGCGCATCGACGACGCGTTGCGGCGGCTGATCCACGATGGCACCGGCGAGCTGGCGCTGCGCGATGCCGCGCTCGCGGCCGGGATGCGGCGCCTGCGCAACGACGGCGCGCGGCTGATCGCGGACGGGACGACGTCGCTCGCCGAGTTGACGCGCGTCACGCGCGACGCCTGACGCGTACCGGGGCGATGGCCGCATTCCGCTTCGAGGCGGTCGACGCGCAGGGCCGGCTGCGGCAGGGTCTGCTCGATGCCGAGAATCCACGCGTCGCACGCGATCGCCTGCGCGCCGACGGACTGGTTCCCACTGCGGTCGAACCCGCGCCCGAGCGGCCCGACACGCTGTCGCGCATGCGGCTGCCCGCGGCCGCGCTCGCATTGTTCACGCGCCAGCTCGCGACCCTCGTTCACGCGGGAATGCCTCTCGACCAGGCGCTGCTCGCGGTCGGCGAGCAGGCCGACGATCCGCGCGTCGCCACGCTCGTCGCTGCGCTGCGCACGCAGGTGATGGCTGGCGAGCCGCTGCCCTCGGCGCTCGCGCGCTTTCCGCGCAGCTTTGCGCCCCTCTATCGCGGACTGGTCGGCGCGGGCACCGAGACCGGTCGCCTGTCGGAGGTCCTCGGCCGGCTCGCCGACTATCTCGATGCGCGGCTGGTGCTGCGGCAGAAATTCACCGTCGCGCTGATCTACCCGGCGCTGGTGACGATCATCGCACTGGGCGTCATCGCGGTGCTGCTGACCTACGTCGTGCCCCAGGTCGTGTCCGTCTACCAGCAGAGCCGGCAGACCCTGCCGCCGCTGACGCGCGCGCTGATCGCGACCAGCGCGTTCTTTCGCGCGACCGGGTGGTTCTGGCTCGCGGCCGTGGCGGCGCTCGCGGTCGCCGCGGTGTTCGGCTGGCGCTTCGAGATCGTGCGCGAGCGCGTCCACCGATGGCTGCTGCGCCTGCCCGGCGCCGGCCGGCTCGCGGCCAGCCTCGATGCAGCGCGCTACGCAAGCACGCTGGCGATCCTGGTCGGCAGCGGAGCGCCGCTGTTGCGCTCGCTGTCCGCCGCGACCGACGTCATCCGGCTGATCCCGCTCGCGCGTGCGGGCCGCAAGGCCAACGTGCTGGTGCGCGAGGGTGTTTCGCTGTCGCGCGCGCTCAAGGACCAGGCCGCATTTCCACCGGTGCTGATCCATTTGATCGCCAACGGCGAGCAGAGCGGGGCGCTGGCGCCGATGCTCGAGCGTGCCGCGCAGGAGCTCGAACGCGAAGCCGAACGCCGCCTCGCCTGGCTCGCGGCGCTGATCCAGCCGACGCTGATCGTCGCGATGGGCGCGATCGTGCTGGTGCTGGTGCTCGCGGTGATGCTGCCGATCGTGACCATGAACCAGCTCGTCCGATGATGCTGCGGATCGCGACGATGCGCCAGTTCGCCCGATGACGCGAATGCCGGCGCCTTCACCTCACTGCGGAGGCTGGCGTCCGCGCGCCTGCTGTTCCCTGTTTCCTGTTTCCTGTTGCCCGATGGCCCAGGCGACGTGCTCGCGCACCAGCGGCGACGGGTCATTGGCGCGGGCGCGCAGCGCGGCGACGATCGCGGGGTCCTTCGGTGCGTTCCCGAGGGCGACCGCGACATTGCGCGACCAGCGCTCGAAGCCGATGCGCCTGATCGCGCTGCCTTCGGTGCGCTGCAGGAACTCGGCTTCGGTCCACGCGAACACCTCGGTCAGGCGCGCAGCGTCCAGACCATTGCGCACGACGGCGAAGTCCTCGACGGAAGTCGCCGGCGCGTGGCGGTTCCACGGGCAGACGAGCTGGCAGTCGTCGCAGCCGTAGATTCGATTGCCGACGAGCGGCCGCAGGTCCTCCGGAATGCTTCCCTCGAGCTCGATGGTCAGGTACGAGATGCAGCGCCTGGCGTCGAGCTGGTAGGGCGCGACGATCGCCCCGGTCGGGCAGGCGGCGATGCAGGCTTCGCAGGTCCCGCAATGCGCCGACACCGGCGCGGTCGCGGGCAGCGGCAGGTCGGTGTAGATCTCGCCCAGGAAGAAGTACGAACCCGCCTCGCGCGTCAGCAGCAGCGTATGCTTGCCTCGCCAGCCGAGGCCCGCCTTGGCGGCAAGCGCAACCTCGAGCACCGGCGCGCTGTCGCTGAACACGCGATGGCCGTAGGGACCGATCTCCTCGGCAATGCGCGCGGCGAGCTGCGCGAGCTTTCCGCGCAGCACCTTGTGATAGTCGCGCCCCAGCGCGTAGCGCGAGACGTAGCCGGCGAGCGGATCGAGGAGCGCCTCGCGTGCCGGGCGTGCCGTGGCCGGCCAGTAGTTGAGCCGCGCCGTGACAATGCGCAGCGTGCCGGGCACGAGCTCGGCGGGCCGCGCCCGGGCGACGCCGTGCCGCGCCATATAATCCATCTCGCCATGGCGGCCCGCGTCGAGCCAATTCAGCAGCTTCGCTTCCTCGGCGGCGAGACCGGTGTCGGCGATGCCGATCGACTCGAATCCGAGCTCGCGCCCCCAGCCGGCGATACGCTGCGCGAGCGCGGTCCAGTCCCGCGGCGCGCGGGCTGCGACGTTCATGTCCAATGTCCTCCGACCTGGAACTGAATTTGCATCTCCCCGATGCCGGGGCCACCGAGCGTTGCGGGGCGCTGCTGGCGCCGTCGCTCGCCGGCCGCATGGTGGTTACGTTGCACGGCGACCTCGGGGTCGGCAAGACGACCCTGGTCCGCGGACTGTTGCGCGCACGCGGCGTCACGGGCCGGGTCAAGAGTCCCAGCTACGGGCTGGTTGAACATTATCCGATTTCGAGCTTATACTTTTATCACATTGATTTCTATCGGTTCACGGATTCTGCCGAATGGGAAAACGCAGGACTGGCGGAGTGCTTTCGCGACGATTCCGTGTGCCTGATCGAGTGGCCCGAACGCGTCGCCGGCCTGCTGCCGGCGCCGGACCTCGCGCTCGACCTCGCACATTCGGCGCAGGGCGGCGGGCGCGAGTTGCGCGCGCGCGCGCTTTCTGCCGCGGGTGAGCGATGTCTGAACGCTCTCGCCGCCGGAATGCAGACACCGCGCTGAGTCGCGTCTGCATCGAGCGCCGGCGCGCGTTTCGCTGGCTGCTCCTTCCCGCGGCGCAGTGGATCGTGCCCGCGGCCTGGGCTGACGCCTCCCGGATCGCGTCGGCGCGCCTGTGGCCCGCGCAGGAGTACACGCGGGTCATCTTCGAGGCCAAGGCACCCATCGAGCACCAGCTGGTGATGCTGCACGATCCGGATCGGCTGGTGCTCGACCTCGCGCGCATCGAGCCTTCAGCCGAACTCTCGGAGCTCCCGGCGCGCGTCCAGCCGTCGGATCCCTATGTCGCCGCCATCCGCGTCGGCAATCCCTCGGGTGGGTTCCTGCGTGTCGTCGTCGACCTCAAGGCGGCGGTGCGCCCGCAGGTGTTCTCGCTGCCGCCGGTGGCCGAATACGGCTACCGGCTGGTCGTCGATCTCTACCCGCTCGTGCCGGTCGACCCGCTGATGGCGTTCCTGGCGCGCGAGCAACGCGCCGACACCGGCCTCGGCGGCCCCGGGCGACAGGGCGTCTCCCCGCAGGCGCCGGAACGCTCCGGCCCCCGGCACGGCGCCTCCGAAGGGCCGCGTCGCCAGGAACCGGACCGCCGGATCATCATCGCGATCGACCCGGGGCACGGGGGCGAGGACCCGGGCGCGATCGGACGGCTCGGCACCTATGAGAAGAATGTCGCGCTCGCCATTTCGCGCCGGCTGAAACAGGTGCTCGACGCGGACTCCCGCCTGCGTGTCGTGCTGACCCGCAACGCCGATTTCTTCGTGCCGCTCGCCGAGCGCGTCCAGAAGGCGCGCCGGGTGCGGGCCGACCTCTTCGTCTCGATCCATGCCGACGCGTTCACTGTGCCGACGGCGCGCGGGTCGTCGGTGTTTGCGCTCTCCGAGCACGGTGCGACGAGCGCGGCGGCACGCTGGCTGGCGCAACGCGAGAATGCCGCGGACCTGATCGGCGGCGTCGACCTGGGCGTGAAGGATCCGGTGCTTGCGCGTACACTTCTGGATCTTTCGCAGACCGCGCAGATCAGCGACAGCCTGAAAGTCGGGCGCGACGTGCTGGAGGAGCTCGGCACGCACAACGCGCTCCACAAGTCGGTGGTCGAGCAGGCGGGATTCGCGGTCCTGAAGGCGCCCGACATTCCGTCGATACTCGTGGAAACCGCGTTCATCTCCAATCCGGACGAAGAGCTCAAGCTGCGCAATCCCCTGCAGCAGCAGCGGTTCGCGGAATCGATCGCCGAGGGCGTCAAGGGCTACTTCTCGAAGCGCCCTCCGCTCGCCCGCGCGTGATTCCGTGCCGCGTTTTTTCGTCACGTTCATCCTGCTGCTGGCGGCGCTCTTCGGGATCGAGTTGACCCCCTGGGCACAGGCGTCGATCGTGGCGCCCTGGACCGACGCGGTCGCGCGCGTTGCCACGACGCTGATTCACGGGTTCGATCCGGGCGTCCACGCGCGCGGCAACACCATCGCCACCGCGACGGGCTCGTTCGCCGTGTCGATCGAGGCCGGATGCAATGGCGTCGAGGCGACGCTGGTGCTCGTCGCCGCGATCCTGGCGTTCCCGGCGACCTGGCGACATCGCCTGATGGGCATCGCGATCGGGACCGTGGCGGTGCAGGGACTCAACGTCGTTCGCGTCATCAGCCTGTTCTATCTCGGGCAGTGGAGCCGCGACGCATTCGAATGGGCGCATCTTTATGTCTGGCAGGCGCTGATCATGCTCGACGTGCTGATCGTGTGGCTGCTGTGGGTGCGCCTCGCGCAGGACCGGCCCGCCGGCGCGGCCCCGCCCCCCGGCGCGGCAATCGCATAGCGACTTCGATGCCTGCTGCCGCGCGGTCCGCGGGCGTGGCCGGGTTCGTCCTGCGCACCCTCGCCTGGCTTCCGGCGGCTTTCGCCGTCTGGTATTTCGCGGCGCCGCTGCTGCTCGCACCCGTCGCATGGATCGTGCGCGTCGTCGCCGACGTCGCCATCCCCGGACTCCTACGTTCCATCGAGCAGTCGGCCTCGACGCTGACGTTCGTGACGACATTGCGTCCCGGCGCCGCGATCGAGCACGGGTTGGTCACCGTCGACGTCAACCTGCTGCTCTATTCGTTCGGCCTGCCGATGTTCGTCGCGTTGACGCTGGCTGCGCGCGAGCCCGCATGGAAGCGCAATCTCGCCATCGGCTACGCCGTGCTCCTGCCTTTCATCGCGTGGGGCGCGCTCGCGGATTTCCTCAAGAACGTCGCGATCACCGCGGGTCCCGCCGTCGCCTCGCAGACCGGCTTCACCGCCTGGCAGCGCGAAGCGATCGCCTATGCCTATCAGTTCGGAACGCTGATCCTGCCCGCGGTGATGCCCGCCGTGGTGTGGGTCACGACCCACGGCCGCTTCCTTTCCGGCTTGCGCGAGCCGCCCCCCGAAAAACAGGGACGCACCACGTTTTAAAACGTGGTGCGTCCCTGTTTTTCCTGTTTTTCGAGCTTGCGCGCCCGCTCTCGGTCGCGCAGCACCTTGCGCTGCACCTTGCCCGTCGTCGTCATGGGCAGTGCATCGATGAACTCGATCTCTTTCGGATATTCATAAGGGGCGAGGTGGCGCCGCACGTGCTGTGCGAGGTCTTCCTCGAGTGCCGCACTGGGGGCGTGGCCCGGCGCGAGCACGATGAACGCCTTGACGACGTTGCCGCGCGTCTCGTCGGGTGAGGGAACCACGGCGGCATTGGCGACGGCGGGGTGCCGGACGAGGCAGTTCTCGATCTCGGAGGGTCCGATCCGGTAGCCGGCGGCCTTGAACATGTCGTCGGCGCGGCCCTGGTACCAGAGGTAGCCATCCTCGTCCATGGTGGCGACGTCGCCGGTGCGGCACCAGTCGCCGGTGAACTTGCCGCGGGTGCCCTCGGGGTTGCCCGCATACTCGAGGAAGAACACCGGGTCGGGCGTCCCGTCGGGCGCGATCCGGTGCACAGCGACCTCACCCGGCTCGCCACGCGGCACTTCGCTGCCAGCGTCGTCGATCAGCGTGATCCGGTGTCCCGGATACGGTCGGCCCATCGAGCCCGGCTTCGCCGGCCACAGCAGATGCGAGTTGCCGACGATGTAATTCATTTCGGTCTGGCCAAACATCTCGTTGATCGTGACGCCCAGCGCCTCGCGCGCCCATTCGAACACCGTCGTGCCGACGGCCTCGCCCGCGCTCATCACGCTGCGCAGTTCGATGTCGAACACGTCGCGCGGCCGCGGGTATGCCTTCATCATCATCTTCAGCGCGGTCGGAAACAGGAAGGCGTTGCGAACCTGGTAGCGCTCGATCAGGCGCAATGCGCGCTCGGGATCGAAGCGGCCCCGATAGCCGACGATCGGCTGGCCGAAATAAAGCGTCGGCAACAGCGCGTCCATCAGGCCGCCGGTCCACGCCCAGTCCGCCGGCGACCAGAACAGGTCGCCGTGCCGCGGGTAGCCGTCGTGCGAATGGATGAAGCCCGGAAGATTGCCGAGCACGCAGGATTGCGGCATCAGCGCGCCCTTCGGTGGGCCGGTCGTGCCACTGGTGTAGATCAAAAGCGCCGGATCGGTCGCGCGCGTCGCGACCGGCGTGAACTGCCTCGACGCCCCGCCGGTGAAATCCTCCCATCCGATCACGCGGTCCGCGCGCGCTCCAGCGACGCCGATCACCTGCGCGAGCGCGGGGCAGCGATCGCGGATCGGAACCAGGTTCGGCAACGACTGCGGATCGACGATCGCGATTTTCGCGCCGCTGTCCTGCAGCCTGAATTCGAGCGCCTCCGGACCGAACAGGAACGACAGCGGAACCATGACCGCGCCGAGCTGGTAGCCGGCAACGTGGCTGACGATGGTCTCGGAACGCTGCGGAAGGATCAGCGCGATTCGGTCGCCGCGCGCGATGCCCGCGGCGCGCAATGCGTTCGAAAGCCGGTTGGCCTGTTGCTGGAGGTCCCAGAAGGTGAACGACGCGCGCGCGCCGTCTTCGTCCTCCCAGTAGAGCGCGAAGCGCGCGCGATCGCCGGCCCAGCGTCCGCAGCAGGCCTGCGCGATGTTGAAATCCGCCGGGACGTCCCAGCGCCAGGCCGCGTGGATTTCGGCGTAACGATCGACGGGCATGCGGCCGTTTCCAGGGCGCGCGGACACGCCCGCGCGGGAACCGATGACGGGCTGATCATACCGCGGAGGAGGCGTCCGCGCGGGGCGCCGCAGGGGCGCGAGCTCGGGGGTCGAGCGGCTCGATCGCGGTCCACACCCAGTCTGGCTGGTGCTCGACGAGTCGCCCGAAGCGGATCGAGTGCTCGGCGCTCGCCGTCGTCAGCAGATAGCGCTTGGCGGGGTGATACTCGATTGCAGGCACGATCAGCGATTGCACCAGCGGTTCGCCCTCGCGGGCCTGAAGCGCGAGCAAAAGGGCGCTGAAGTTGCGGCCGTTGATCGTCGTGCCTTCGCCGTCGATCGAGTACGGATTGGCGCCGCGCTTGTGTTGCTCGGTCAGGCTCACGGTGGCAATCGTGTTCGCGATGATCTGGGTGCCGATTTCGGTACGATCGGCGGACGTGCGCTTCATGCGCCGGAGGATCCCGAGCGTCCAGCGTGGCTGGCCATGGAGGTGCAGCGCAAGCAGCGTGCCGAGCGTCACGGCATTTGCCACCTGGATCGGGGCGATCAGCTTGAAGCCGGTCAGCGAGCTGTCCTTCATCTCCCAGGGCCCGCCGGGCGCCGCGTGCGCGCCGATCCGTCGCCGCAGCAGTTCGCGCTGCCGCCCGGGCTCGTCGCGGATGCGTCCGAACACCGCGATGTCCAGCGTGCTGCCGTAGGTGTCGCCGCCGGTCTCCCCGCGCAGGACGGGCTGCTGGGCCTCGCCCTTGAAAAATGCCGCGATCTTCTGGAAGCCGACGATCGCGTCGACCGTGCCGGTCGCGGGGACGCGTTCCCCGCGGCGCGGGATGGGCCGGTATTCGGGGTCGACCTGCGCGGCGAGCTTGGTGAACATGGCGAGCTGCTCGGAGCGACGCGGCGTGCGGTTCGAGAGCGGCTGGCCCTTGATCTTCTGCTCGAGCATGATGACGTGCTGGACCATCACGGCATGCAGCGGTCGCGTGTCGAGGAACAGCACGCGACTCTCCAGCGGACCCGGCCGACGTCGGCGCAGGCCCTCGCGTCCCGCGAGGTCGACGAAGAACGCGTAGGGTGCCGATGGCTCGAGCGTCAGGCGCAGCGGTGCGCACCAGTCGTCGAGCTCGCTCCAGATGTATTCGACCTGCCGGGCCGTCAGGCTGCCGGGGTTCATCAGCTGCAGCACCAGTGCGCGAAGGTACTGATGCTCGATGGTCGTGGTTTCGTCGTCCGGCGCGAGGGCGACCGGCTGGCGCTCGATCTGGCGCGAGGATGCGAGCGTCATCAGGCCGTGCAGCTCGGCCCACTTCGCCGGTATCCACTGCTCGTGGCGATAAAGCCGGACGCGGGCGTCGAGCGCGAGGTGCACGAGTTGCCGGCACACGAGCTCGGGGAGAAGCTCCTGCCAGCGCGAGCTCAATGGATGTTCGGCGATCTCCCGCGCGAACGAATGATAGATGTTCAGAAATGCCTGCGACAGTCCGAACAGTGCGGACCACAGCTGGTTCTCGATGCGCGAGCTGCGCGTCGCGTGCTCCAGGTACTGGTCGATCAGCGCCTGGCGCCGCGGGACCGTCTGCGCGTCGACGTGGAACACCGCCTGCAACCGGCTGGGGCTGCGCGGGACCGAGCTGCCGGCGGCGCGCTCGAGTTCGGCGACCAGGTCCGAGTGGACCGCAAGCGAGTCGGTCGGCGAAAGCGTCGATAGCCAGCGCTCCGCGTTCCGGGCGTCCGCGAGGGGGTCCCTGGTCGATTTCCAGAATCCGAACATCTTCCGTCGATTAACGTCAGTGGCGTGGCTTGGAGGGTGACCCCGGCCCAGGCTCCGACTTCTACCGTCGGGGGCGGCCGGGTGGCCCGATGTGCGCCAACTTGCCTAGGGCAGATCGCTGCAAGATTCGGACCCGGGGCGCGAGCACCTGCATGGTCGCCGAGGTGAGCGACTCAGAACACTGGCACGCATCGTGCATCACGACCTTCCGTGGAGCACTAAGACGCGGAATCCAGGTTGAAGTGCGCCGGCAATTCGGCAAATCCGGATGACACCATGCCTGTGCAGGACAAACTGTACAGGCGAACATTGCGATCGCAAGGGAATAATCGACATGGGAATCCTCATCGAGGCGCCGTCGCGACGCCAGGACGCCGCGGGCACGCCCGCCAATGCGCCCGCGGTCGCCACCGCCGGTGAGCCGGCCGGCGCGTTGCATATCCGCGAGGTCGTGCGCATCACGGGCTTGCGCCGCGAGCAGCTGTACATGTGGCAGCGTCGCTACGGCTTTCCGTCCCCGCTGCGCGACGCCTTCGGGGACCGCGTCTATCCGGCCGACCAGGTCGCGCGCCTCAAGCTGGTCAAGCAGCTGCTGTCCGAAGGCTGGCGCGCGGGCGCAGTGGTGCCGCTGACCGATTCCGCCCTGCAGTCGATGGTCGGACTGGCCGTGGCCGATCCGGCGCCCCTGGCGCCGGAGATATCGAACGCGGTGCGCCTGTTGGGAGAGCATCGGATCGGCGAGCTGCAGAATCATCTTTCCAAGCTGCTCGTCGGACAGGGGCTGCGCAAGTTCCTCGAGCAGACGCTGATTCCGCTCAACGAGGCCGTGCACGAGCGGGTCGTGCGCGGCGAGATGCAGACATTCCAGGAGCTTCGCTTCGGCGACCTCGCGCAGCGCCTGCTGCGCGACGTGACGCGGCTGGTGCGCCCGACCCGGGATTCGCGGCACATCCTGCTGGCGACGCCGCCGAACGATCCCAATCAGCTCGGGCTCGCGATTCTCGAACTGCTGCTGTTCACCGAGGGCATCAACTGCCTGACGTTGGGCACCGGGGTCCCGGCACAGGAAATCGCGGGCGCGGCCGATGCCTATCATGCGGCACTGGTGGTGTTGCTGTTCGATCGCGGGATCTCAGGCAAGATCGCGGGCCAGGAGATTCGCTCGCTGCGGCGCGCGCTGGTTCCCGAGATTCCGCTGCTGGTGAGCGGACGCGCAGTGAACCTGCTCGCCAAGCCGATCGACCACGTCGAGGTGGCGGTGGATTTCAACAAGGTGATGGCGACGTTGCGCGCCCAGGGCATCCTGCCGTCGGCACCGCTGGCGCGGATGCCGGACTTGCCCGGGCGTACGCAACACGCGTAAATTGGTGCGCGTGGACACGCGCGCGCCGATCCCCGGCTTCGACTTCGCGAACTCGATCCTGACCGGTCACGCCGGCGGCCGCCGGGGGTTGCGGTACGTCCTCGCGTGGCTGACCGCTGCCGCGGTGCTGTGGCTGACCTTCGCCGCCTACGGCCAGCCCGAATTCATACTCGACGTCGCGGGCCTGCGGCTCTGCTGACGCTCAGGGCTCGGCGAGGAAATCCTCGAGCTTGCGCCGATCGCGCTTGGTCGGCCGGCCCGGGACGTCCGCGGCATTCGAACCCATTGCCTTGCGCGCGGCGAGCTTGCGCTCGCGCTCGGCGACGCTTTCGGGCGATTCCCGGTACATCGACGCGGCGATCGTGGCCGAGCCGCGCCGGTCTCGTGCTTCGAGCACCTCGACCTGCCAGCCGAGATCCTGCCTGCGGACGCTGACCTGCGTTCCCGCCTGGACCGCGTGTGCGGGCTTGACCCGCTCGCCGTCGATGCGCGCCTGGCCCGCCTCGATCGCCTGCGCGGCGAGGCTGCGCGTCCGGTAGAAGCGCGCCGCCCACAGCCATTTGTCGAAACGCACGCGCGCGGCCTCCGACGCAGCGGCGCCCGCGCGCCTCATCGCTGCGACGTCAGGTCGACGCAGGCGCGCATCCATGCCGCGACTGCGGTGGCTTCGGCGTAGCCCTCGCCCTCGAGCGCCGTCACGACGCGCTGGCGATCGTCGGCCGGTCGGTTCTGCGAGAGCTTGAACTTCGCCTCGATATGCCGGATGCGCAGGCGGAAGGCGACGATTGCCCCGACCAGCGCATCACGCTCACGCTCGCCCATGGCGAAGGTCCAGGGCTTCGCGCGCGTCGACTCGAAGCGGTTGACCAGCGCGTCGAGGATGCTCCGTGCCTCGATCGGATCGTCGACGACCTGCATCGTCGCGTGCGCGTGAACCGTCGCGTAGTTCCACGTCGGCACCGCCTGTGCAGGCTTGGCGTACCACGAGGGTGAAACGTAGGCATGCGGGCCGTGGAAGATCGCGATCGACTCGGCGGCGGCGCCGTGGCGCCAGTGCGGGTTGGCGCGCGCGACGTGCCCGATCAATTCGCCGTGCGGCTCGCAGTCGGGCACCAGCAGCAGCGGGACGTGCGAGATCATCGGCTCGGGCGACGCCGGGGTCACCAGCGTCGCGAACGGGTGATCGTGAATCAGCCGTGCGACGGCGGCGCGTTCCGTCGCGTCGAAGTGCGCTGGCGTGTACAGGCTCACGAGCCAGTCAGCGGCAGCGTGTAGAGGGTCATTGGCAGGGCCGAGTTCTTGTCGAAGGTCGCGCCCGCCTCGACGCCGATGCGCGCGACGGCCTCGGCACTGCGCAACTGTCCGTAGCGCGAGTGCATCGCGCCCAGCGCGAACTCGCGTCCCGACCCCGCGGCCCAGTACTGCGTGTACTCGAACACCTCGCGCATCGAAAACACGCCGAAGATGCCGTTGCCGTTGGCGATCAGCGCGGTCATCTGCGTCGATTCGTAGGGATCGTCCTCCTCCTCCTTGGGATTCAGGAAATGCTGTTCCTTGAGGATCGGGTGCAGCTTGCGGAACGTCTCGAAGATCGCGGACTTGTTCGCGAAATCGAGGTCGGCATGCTTGGCGAGCAGGCTCTCGAACACCAGCTGGTGCGCCGCCGATCCGCAGAGTCCGATGAAGGTGTCGCGGTGGCGGACGATTTTGTCGTAGGTCCGGTCGTGGACGGCGGCGAGCCGGGTGTCGCCGAAGGTGGTCAGCGAGTCGGCAGCGATGGCAACCTGGTCGCCCTTGCGGACGACGACGAGTGTGGTCATTAAGCGGAACGGGAGCGGCCTGGATGGTTCCGCTCAGGGACGTTGCACGCCGCGATTATACGCGAGGCCTTCCGCCAGCGTCCGTGTATGCGGCATCGCGCTCGCAGCGCTCGAGCAGGCGCCGGTACTGCGCGCCGAGGGCCTCGCCGGCCGCCCCGCCCAGATTGGGCTCGAGGTCGGCGTCGGTGGCCCGCTGGTTGCGCAAGCCCGCCTCGAGAAACCGGTCGACTTCCTCGGCGCGCGGTTCGGTCGCGAGTGGCACGCCGAGATGCCGCGCGATCCGCTCCACGACGCTGCGCCAATCGTCCAGCAACTCCGTGTAGCGCACGTGCACGGCGTCGACATCGCCCGCGTCGACGAACGTCTCGATGCGCTGCATGTAGGCGAGCCACAGCGCCATTCCGTCGGCCACGGGCAGGTCGCCCTGCGCATCGAGCGAGCGCGCGGCTTCGAGCGGATTGCGCACCGGGACCACGTAGACGGGACGATAGCCGCTCTCCTGCAATGTCCGATGCCACAGCGGCGCCAGGATGCAGATCCGCGGGTCCTTGATCAGGATGAGGGGCGCGTCGCCATACTCGCTCGCCAGCAGCTCGCGCGAATCGGCGAGGAATTCGTCGACCAGCGGACCTTCGTGGGGAATGTCGAAGTCGACGCGCTTCCAATCGCCCCCCAGATGGAGCAGCAGCCGCGCATCGAGATGCCGGACCGCTTCCGATTCCCAGAACCCCTTGGGATTGATTCCCAGTCTCGCCGCGACGACGCGCTCCGGCAGGACCGCGCCGCACAGGTTGAGCACGCGCGACAGCGCCGACGTTCCGCTGCGGTAGAAGCCGAGTACGACCAGCGCGGTCTTTCCCACGCGTTCCGGCGTCGCTGCGCTGTGCCCGCTCGCTGTCGGCGCGAGTGCGCGCCCGCGCCAGGCGGCCGCAACCGATCGCAGCATTGGCACCGGAACGCGATCGCCGCGCCCGGTGCGAAGCTCGGCGCGCAGCAGCAGCTCGCGATTGCCCACGTAGCGCGGACTGAACTCGTTGCGCACGGCGGCGTCGCCGGTCAATGCCTGCGCCAGGCGCTCCGCGGCACCCTGCTCGGCCACTTCGGCAGCCACGCTTGCCGCGTCCGGGTCCCGACGCTTGCCGTCGAGGAAATACAGCTGCCGGGCGACCGGCACCGGCTCCACCACGTCGGAAGCGCGCATGCCGAATTCCCAGCCGCGGTGTTGCGCGCCGTCGCGCGCGTCGTCGCGATAACCGCCGAGCTCGAGGAAGAGCTCACGCTCGACGAAGAGGTTGCCGCTCGATCGCATGACGTCGTGGTCGAGCAGGGTGAAGCTCGCGGGCTCGGTGCCCATGAAATCGCGCTCCAGCGAACTGCTTACGCCCGGCGGACTGCTGCCGTGGTCGCCCGTATCGTTCTCGTGGCCGACCTGCGAGAAACCCCAGAGCGGCTGCGCGCGCGCGATCTCGGCCACCATGCACTCGATGCGCTCCGGGGCGTACCAATCGTCGGCGTCGAGGAACGCGAGGTAGCGCCCCTGGGCCTGCAGCGCGCCCTCGTTGGCCGCTCGCGCAACACCCTGCTGCTCCCGCCTGACGAGCTTCGCGGGAAACTCGAGGGCGGAAAGGCATCGGTCGACCTCCGCCGGGGTGCCGTCGGTCGAACCGTCGTCGACGACGACGAGCTCGATGTCCGCGTAGGTCTGGGCGGCGACCGAGGCGATCGCGCGCGCGACGCCGCTTGCGCCGTTGCGGACCGGCAGCACGACGCTCACGCGCGCGGCGATCACCGGACTGCCTTGTCGCGCGCGCGTCCCGGCGAGGTACCCGGCGACGAGCGCTTCCTGGCGTGCATCGGCTTGCGGCGCCAGGAACTTGGCGAGCGAGCCCGAACGATGGGCCGCGAGCGCCTCGAGATGCAGTGCCCGCGGTGCGGCGGGCTCGACGCTGCCGTGACAGTGCTTGTAGCGCTTGCCGCTGCCGCAGGGGCAGGGATCGTTGCGATTCATCGACATCCTGCTTGACGCAAGGTGTCGATGGGGTCGGGGTCGGGGGCGGGTCGGGTCATGCAGCGGGTCGTCGGCGTCTCCGTGACCGGGTGTGGATGCGTCGTGATGATAGCTCAATCATCGACGAATGCCCCGGGGCGTCGCGCCCCGGTCCGGTCACAACGCGCTGCACTGGAAGAACCCGTAGTGCCCGATGCAGTTGGTGAAGACGGGTTCGCGGCGCGAGCGCTCGAGGCTGTCCTTGGTCGCGAGGCGCAGGATGCAGTTTCGCCACGGGTCGGTGTCGTTCTTGTAGCCCAGCTTTTCGCATGCCGGTCCGTAGACCTTGACCATGTCGTCGACTTCGCGTTGCATCGCCGCCGAACGCTCGGCCTGCGTTGCGCAGCCGGAGAGAAGCAGGATCAGGGCCGATATCGCGATTGCACGCATGGGATCCTCCGGGAGCCTCCGGCGCCGGCGGCGCGAGGAGTCGATGCACGGCAAACACGCCGCGGCGCGCCGGACTTCCGCGCGGTCGCCGATTCAACGGCGCATGGGTCCGCTGCGTTGACCGGCGCACTCAACGCTGTGGCGATGGTGCTGGTCGGCCGCCGAACGTGGGGGGCGCCGGAACCACGGGTGCCCGTGGCAGACGTCGCGGGTCCCAGCTCGAGATCGCGAAGGCCCAGAACGCGGCAACGGACGCGGGATCTTCGGCAGGTGCCGGCTGTCCGAGGAAGCGCCACGCAGCGAGCAGGGTGGGGAGCGGGTCGCCGGCCAGCGCAGGCGCCCGGAATTGCTTTGAGAGCTTGTTCCCTTGCGCGTCGACGGCGACGGGGACGTGCAGATAGCGCGGCGTTGCGCAGCCGAGCGATCGCTGCAGGTAGATCTGGCGCGCGGTGGAGGCGAGCAGGTCCGCGCCGCGCACGACGTCGCTGATGCCCTGCTCGGCGTCGTCCACCACGACGGCGAGCTGATACGCGTAAAGGCCGTCGCGCCGGCGCAGGATGAAATCGCCGACGTCGGCCGCGAGGTCCTGCGATTGGGGACCGTAGTGGCGATCGACGAAGCCGACCGGGGCGGCCGGGACGCGCAGTCGCCAGGCGAAGCCCGAATCCGCGGCTTGCGAGAACCCCGGGCGCAGCGCGCGGTCGCGACAGAACCCCGGGTAGACGCGCTCGCCGATCGCGCCAGGCTTCACTCCCGCGAGCTCGCGGCGCGAGCAGGCGCAAGCGTACAGCAGTCCCAGCGCATGAAGGCGCTCCAGCGCCGCCGCGTAGACATCGCCGCGCAGCGACTGCCTCCACACCGGTCCATCCCAGGTGAAGCCGAACCGCTCGAGGGTCGCGAGGATCGCATCGCTCGCGCCGGCCCGTACGCGCGCAATGTCGACATCCTCGATGCGCAACAGCCACTGGCCGCCTGCCGCGCGAGCATCGGCATGGCTCGCGAGCGCGGCGACCAGCGATCCGAAGTGCAGGTCACCGGTGGGAGAGGGCGCGAAGCGCCCACGGTATCGGGCTGCGGCCCCCGCGACCGTCGCGGCCACGTCCGGCGCAGTCAGTTCGACGGAGTGGCTGCGGCCGTGCGGACGGCGGCAACCGTGGTGGAGGGCTGGTAGAGCCGCTCGGCGGCAATCACCGCCATCGGATAGTCGGCCTGTCCGAGGCTGCCGTTGTAGCGTCCGAGCGCGCGGAAGAGATTGCCTTTTTCGGTGTCGAGGTAATAGCGCAGGATGGTGCAGCCGTAGCGCAGATTGGTCCGCATCTGGAACAGGTTCTGGTCCGGCGCGCCGATCTGGCGCACCCAGAACGGCATCACCTGCATGTAGCCGCGCGCGCCTGCCGACGAGATCGCGTACTTGCGGAAGTTGCTCTCGTGATGGATGAGCCCCAGCACGAGCTGGGGATCCAGGCCGGCACGGCTCGCTTCGTAGCTGACCGCCGCGAGCAGGTCGTGACGCTCGCCCGGGTCGGGCAGTCGCTTGGCGAGGCGCGGCGACATGTCGGCGATCCAGGCGCGGACCTCGGGCTCGTTTTCATAGTTGCGCGACGGCGGGTTGTCGGCGATCGAGCGCTGCAGTCCCATCACGACCGACGCCGACAGCTGCTCCTCGACCTGCGCGCCCGCCCGCGCCGGCAGCGGCGCGCCAAGCGCGGCGGCCAGCACCAGCGTCAGCGCTGCGGTTCTTGCGCAGAGCCTCGATGTCGCGCGATGCATCATGCAGGTCGGACCTTGTCGATCACGTACGAAACGACGTCGGCGATCGCCACCTTGCGGGCGCTCGCCTCGCGGCGACCCTGGCATTCGACGACGCCCTCTTTCAGGCCGCGTTCGCCGATGGTGATCCGGTGGGGGATGCCGATCAGCTCCAGATCAGCAAACATCACGCCAGGCCGCTCGCCCCGGTCGTCCAGCAGCACCTCGACACCCGCCGTCACGAGCGCATCGTAGAGCCGGTCGGCCTGTTCCCTGACCGCTGCGCTGCGGTCGTAGCCGATCGGCGCGATGGCGACGGCGAACGGTGTCATCGCGGGAGGCCAGATGATGCCCTTGTCGTCGTGGTTCTGCTCGATGGCCGCGGCGACGATGCGGGTGACGCCGATGCCGTAGCACCCCATCTGGATGACGTGGGACTGACCGCCTGCGTCGAGATAAGTTGCTCCCATCGCTGTAGAGTACACGTCGCCCAGCGCGAAGACGTGGCCGACCTCGATCCCGCGCACGATCGACAGGGTTCCCTTGCCGTCGGGGGACGGATCGCCGTCGACCACGTTGCGCAGGTCGGCGACCGCATCGGGCTCGCGGCAGTCGCGGCCGAAGTTCACGCCGCGCAGGTGGTAATCGGCCTCGTTCGCGCCGCAGACGAAATCGCTCATCACGGCGACCTGGCGGTCGACGATCAGTGGCATGTCGACCGGAATGCCGACCGGCCCGAGGTAGCCCGGCCGGCAGCCGGTGGCCCCGACGATCTCGGCTTCCGAGGCCCAGCGCCAGGCGCCGATGCCGGGGAGCTTGCCGATCTTCACCTCGTTGCCCATGTGATCGCCGCGCAGCAGCAGCATCTGCACCCGTGCCTGCGCGTGGATCAACAGGCACTTGACCGTGCGCGAAAGCGGCAGGCCGAGGAGCAGGGCGACATCCTCGCAGGTCGACTTGCCCGGCGTGGGCACTTTCTGCATCGGCTCGGCGGGCTGCGCGCGCTGCGATGCCGGTGCAATGGCCTCGGCCTGCTCGACGTTTGCCGCGTACTCGGAATCGTTGCTGTAGGCGATCGCATCCTCGCCCGAGTCTGCCAGCACCTGGAACTCGTGGGACGCGAAGCCGCCGATCGCGCCGGTGTCGGCCTCGACCGCGCGAAAGCGCAGGCCCAGCCGCGTGAATATGCGTTCGTAGGCCGCGTACATGCCGCGATACGACGCCATCAGGGCGTCGCGGTCGACGTCGAACGAATAGGCGTCCTTCATCAGGAACTCGCGTCCGCGCATCACCCCGAAGCGCGGCCTGATCTCGTCGCGGAACTTGACCTGGATCTGGTAGAGGTTGACCGGCAACTGCCGGTAGCTGCCGATGTCCTTGCGCACGATGTCGGTCATCACTTCTTCGTGCGTGGGACCGAACAGGAAGTCGCGTTGCTGCCGGTCCTTGATCTTCAGGAGCTGCGGTCCGAACTTGTCCCAGCGCTGCGTTTCCTGCCACAGCTCGGCGGGGACCACGTGCGGCAGGTAGGCCTCGAGCGCGCCGGCGCGGTTCATCTCCTCGCGGACGATCTGCTCGACCTTGCGCAGCGTGATAAGACCGAGCGGCATCCAGGTATAGATGCCGGCCGCGACCTTCTTGACGAGCCCGGCGCGCAGCATCAGCTTCTGGCTTGCGACTTCCGCTTCCGCGGGGGCTTCCTTCAGAGTGTGCAGATAGAACCGTGAGGCGCGCATTGCAGGCGTGATCCCGACCGAGCTCGAATCCAAAGCGTTGATTTTACCGTGCTTTCGCTGCGTGCCCGCAGGCGTGCAAGCAAGCGGCGTGCGGACTCGCGGGTGAGCGGCAGCTAGAATCGCTCGATGCCATCGACCGATGAAATGCTCGACGGGCTCGCCGACCCGCGTGCCTGGCGGGCCATGCCGGCCTCCGACGCCAAGGTCGTGCGGCTGCATGCGCTGGCCCTGGCCGGCCTCGACGCGCAAACGACGGGCGAAGAGGACGCGACGCGCGAGGACATGCGGCGCGCCCTCGTGTCGCTGATCAGGTCGGGGGATGGCGGCGCGCTCGCGAAGGCGCTGACCGAAGCCGCGACGCTGCCCGCAGCCCGCTACCTGTGGCGATCGCTGGAGGCGGCGGAGCGTGACGCTGCCGCATCGGCCGGCGCGCTGGCGACGACGCTGTTCGCCATTCCCGTCGTCGTCGTTGCGAGCCTGACGTCGGAGGGCGCCCATTCGATGCTGCCCGCCTTGCTGCCGCAGCGCGAGGGCCTCGCGGCGCTGCTGCGCGAGCACCGCGCGCTCGAAGGCTGCGAGGCCTTCGCCCTGGCGACCGCGCTCGCCGGGGCCGAAGCGATCGATCTGCCGCGAATGCCTGCGCTGCTCGAGCAATGCCGCATCGGCGACGGTCCTGCCGCCGAGTCGTTGCCGCCGCTGGCCGTGCCCGCCGCGGACCTCGATCTGCGCGGCGCTGGCGAGCGAGTGTTCCTGCGTTTCGTCGTTGGGGTCGCCGTCACCGCCGCGGGCTTCGATCCGTTGCGGGGGGGCGAGGTCGGGCGATGGGGAATGCCGTTTGCGCAAAGATTGAGCGCGGGCCTCGCCGTGCCCGGCGCGTCGGTGCTCGCGTTGCCGCGGGCGCCGACGCGGCTCGTCGCGGCGCTGCGCGTCGGGCGCACTGCGCAACGCGAGATCGGCGCCCAGGTGTTCGCGAGCAATGCGATCCGCAGGCTGCGCGCGAGCGTCGGCGAGCCGACCGCGGTGATCAGTGCGCATCGCGCCGACGATGCACCCGGGGGCGGGGAGTTGCGCGTGTCGCTGTCGTCGCCATTCGAGCCGCGGGACGCGGAAGGTTTTCGCTGCCCGCTCCATCCCTACGAGACGGTGCGCGATGTCGCCGCGATGCTCGTTTCGTTGCTCGACGACTGCCGCATTTCCGATATCCGCGTCCAGCCCGGTGTGCATCCGGACGTCGATGCGACGACCGGGTTGCGCCTGCTGTTCAAGCAGACGGACGCCGGCGTACGCTTCCGATGCCGCTGACGTGCTGGCTGACCCGGGGATCGCCGAGGTACTCGATGCTGCCCGCACCCGAGATCGTCGCGCGCAGCGTCTTGTCCGCATCGACCACGACGCTGCCGATGCCACTGACGTCGACCGACGCATGGTCGGCGTGCAGCCCCCCTGCGCGGTACGAGCCCGCACCGGAAATCGCGACCGTCTCGTCGACGACGCGTCCTGCGATCTTCGCATCGAGCGCGCCCGAGCCGGCGACCCGCAATCGCTCGGCGTCGAGCTGTCCGATTCGCAGCGACGATCCGCCGGATGCGGCGATTTCCAGCGTATGCGCCCGCAGTGTCCCGGCATCGAGCTTCACGGCGCCCGAGAGCGCGATCGCATCCAGGGTCCGGAACCGGATGGTGATGCGGGACGCCGGTTCCTTCGATCCGGAGCCGAACAGCCAGAACCAGGTCCGCGGCCGATCGCGCCCGGCGACGACCAGCGAGCCGTTGCGGACCGCTGCGTCGACCGGCGTGCCTCCCGCCGGCACCGACATCTCGACCGATTCGGCGTCGCCCTGGACGAGGGTCACGTCGGCGACTCCGCCCACCTCGATCCGGTGGAACGGCGGGAGGCTGCGGGTTTGCAAGGTCGCGGCGGTGCTCGCGGCCGGGACCCTGGGCATCCTCGCGTGATCAAGCGTGAGCCAGGCCAGCGCTGCGGCGATGGCGACGCAGCCCAGGATCAGCA
The DNA here is from genome assembly GCA_018971195.1 of Betaproteobacteria bacterium. Classification (GTDB taxonomy): domain Bacteria; phylum Pseudomonadota; class Gammaproteobacteria; order Burkholderiales; family Casimicrobiaceae; genus VBCG01. The sequence goes on along the minus strand of JAGXBK010000045.1, from coordinate 777 downwards.
ACGGAAGCAGTGCGCGGCGCATCGGCGGCCTCGACGGGAATCACGATTGGATGCAGCGGGGGCCACGAACGGATTGGCCGGATTGCGCGCGGCCAGCGTCGCGGCGGGCGGCTCGGTATAATCGGCGCGCATCGCATCCCCCGCCGTACCGCATCCCCTTCCGTCGCCGCCACCGTCCCGAACCATCGCCGATGAGTCTCGACCGCGTTCCCGCCGGCGCCGATCTGCCGAACGACTGCAACGTGGTCATCGAGATCCCGATGCATGGCGAGCCGATCAAGTACGAGGTGGACAAGGACACGGGCGCGGTGTTCGTCGACCGCTTCATGTCGACTGCGATGCACTACCCGTGCAACTACGGCTACATACCGCAGACATTATCCGATGACGGCGACCCCTGCGACGTGCTCGTATTGTCGCCGGTGCCGCTGATCACCGGCGTGGTCGTGCGCTGCCGGCCGATCGGCATGCTGAAGATGGACGACGAGGCGGGGGGCGACGCCAAGATCCTCGCCGTGCCGATCGACAAGCTGTCGTCGCTGTACCGGGCGATCGGGACGCCTCGCGACCTTCCGGAAATCCAGCTCGCGCAGATCGCGCACTTCTTCGAGCACTACAAGGATCTCGAGCCCGGCAAGTGGGTTCGCCTGTCCGGCTGGGTGGGGCCCGAGGAGGCGAAGCAGGAGATCGTCGCCAGCGTCAAGCGCTTCCGAAGCAAGCAGCGCACGGGAAAGGCCTGAGATCGTCGTCGGGGGGCGCCGCGCCGGAACGCGCGCC
>JAGXBK010000195.1 GCA_018971195.1 Betaproteobacteria bacterium | reverse complement strand
CGTGGCGGCGATCGTCGCGATCGCCATCCTGGCGCCGGCCACGACGCTCGATGCGGCGCTCGCGGCGCAGACGGGGGGTGCCTGGCGACTCGCCGACGCCCGCGGCCTGTGGTGGCGTGGCGGCGGGGTGCTGAGCAGCCGCGACGGCGTCGCTCGGATGCCGCTCGGCTGGCGCATCGCCTGGCTCCCGCTCGCGCAGGGCACGCTGTCGATCGATCTCTTCGCCGCAGACGGCGGCAGGCTGGGGACGATCGACCTGGGTCGCAATGCGTGGTCGCTGCACGATCTGCGACTGCGCCTGCCTGCGGCGTTCGCGGTGACACTCGCGCCACGGATGGGCGCGCTTGTCGGCGCCGGCGCGCTCGCCGCAGGGGGCGAGCTCGATCTGCGCGCCAGGGCATTCGAATGGAACGCCTCCGGCGGCAGCGGCACGCTCGATGCGCAATGGAATCGCGCAAGGCTGGTGGTCGCCGGTACCACCGTCGATTTCGGGACCGTCGTGGCCACCCTCGCCGCGCGGCAGGGACGACTGCAGGGAACGGTGCACGGCACGGGCGGCGACCTCGCGGTCGACGGGACGATCGGCGGCAGCGGGTCGTCGATCGGAGGAACGTTGACGTTGAGGCCGTTGCCAACGAGCGGCGAGGCCTTGCGCCGCAGCCTGCCGCTGCTGGGTGCGCAGGACGGCAGCGGCGCCGTGCACATCGACTGGCACGCAGGCCGATGAGCCGGCAGGCGGATCGCCCCGGGCGAGTGCCCTCGCTCGATACGCTGCGCGGCATCGCGATCGTGGCGATGGCGGCCTACCACTTCTGCTTCGACCTGCGCTATTTTGGATTCCTGCGCGCCGACCTCGAGCACGACTGGCGCTGGATCACCGCCCGCACGTTGATACTGTCGACGTTCCTGCTGGTCGCCGGCGCGAGCATGGTCCTCGCGGAGCGGGATCGGCAAAGTGCACGCCGGCGCTGGCTCGCCCACGCCGGCGTGATCGCGATCGCCGCGCTGGCGGTCAGCGCCGGCAGTTACCTGATGTTTCCGCAGACGTGGATCTGGTTCGGCGTGCTGCACGCGATCGCCGCATCGCTCGTCATCGCGCGACCGTTCGTCCGCCGGCCGGCGATCGCGATGGCCGCAGGCGTCGCGATCATCGTCGCCGGCCTCGCCTTCCAGAACGCCGCATTCGACAACCGGGCGCTGGGCTGGCTCGGGTTCATGACGGCCAAGCCCGCCACCGAAGACTACGTGCCATTATTCCCTTGGACCGGTGTGCTGCTGCTGGGCACGGGCCTCGGCCACCTGCTGGTGCGCACCCGCTTCGCCGTCCTCGGGCCGCTCGAGCGCGCGCCGCGCCTCCTTGCCTTCCTGGGCCGCCACAGCCTGGCGGTGTACCTGGTGCATCAGCCGATCCTGATCGGAGCGCTGTGGACGTTCGTCAGGATTCGAGCAGCTTGAGGCGCTGGACCTTGCCGGAGGGCCCTTTCGGCAACTCGCGCATGAAGCGGATCACCTTGGGCATCTTGTAGCGCCCGAGCTCGGCTTCGCAGAACGCCCGCAACTCGTCTTCGGTCAGCGACATGCCGGGCTTCACCACGACCGCGGCCAGGATCTCCTGTCCGTAATGCGGATCCGGGATGCCGACGGCCGCCGCCTCGAGCACGGCGGGATGGCGATAGAGCGCCTCGTCGATCTCGCGCGGCGCGATGTTCTCGCCGCCCTTGATGATCAGCTCCTTGAGCCGCCCGGTGATGAAGTAGAAACCGTCGCGATCGCACAGCCCGAGATCCCCGGTGTGCAGCCAGCCGTCGGGCTCGAGCGCCTTGGCGGTCGCCTCGGGGGACTTGTAGTACGCCTTCATCACGTTCGCTCCGCGGATCATGATCTCGCCGGGCTCGCCAGCGGGAAGATCGCGACCCGTGCCGGGGTCGACCACCTTCGCCTCGTTCCCGAAGGCCTGCCCGGGACTGCCGATCCTGCGCTTCGCCGGATCGAGCGGATTGGTGAACACCGGCGCGGCGGTCTCGGTGAGCCCCATCGTCTCGATGATGCCGATGCCGAAGCGCTCCTCGAACGCGCGATGGAGCTCGGGCGGCAACGGCGCCGACGCCGAGCGGCAGAAGCGGATCCGCGACAGGTCGAGGCCCGCGGCGCGCGGATCGGGACCCGCGAGCAGGTACGAAACGATCGTCGGCACCACGTTGAGCCACGTGCATCGGTGCCGGCAGGCCAGCGACCAGAACTCGCCCGCCGAGAACCTGTGCGGCATCACCACGCTCCCGCCGTGCACGAGGGTCGCGGCAGCCGTCACGATCTGCCCGTTGATGTGGTACAGCGGCAGCACCGCGAGCACGCGATCGCCCTCGCCCAGCGCGTGCGCCTGCGTCACGAAGCTGCCGCCGGCGATCACATTGGCGTGGGTCAGCACGACGCCCTTGGGAACGCCGGTGGTGCCGGAGGTGTACATCATCAGCGCGTCGTCGCCGCAGGCGGATGGGGCGAGCCGGTCCGCCCCTGCAGGCGCGGCGGCAATGAACTCATCGCAATCGGGATCGACGCTGACCAGCTCGATCGGGCGACCCGCGCGTGCCGCGGCGGCGGCGAGGCGCTCGCGCTCGCCAGGCGCAACGAACACCAGACGGGCATCGCAGTGCGCAAGCACGTATTCGAGCTGCGACGCCTGGGCGAGGAGGTTGAGCGGCGTGACCACACGCCCCGCGTACATGACGCCGACGAACAGCCGCGCGGTCTGCAGGCCGTTCCCCATGAACGTCGCGACACGCTCGCCGGCACCAATGCCGCGGTCGGCGAGGAAAGACGCGAGCGCGAGCGACGACTCGCGCAGCCGCGCATAGGTCAGCTCGCGCCCGGTCTCCGGCGCGACGAGCCACACGCGCCCGGGCCCTGCCGCGGCCTGGCCATCGACAAGGCTGCGTATCGTGTCACGCATCTAGCGGCCGTAGCTCGCGTGATACGACCCGAAGATCTCGTCTTCGCCGGGGACCCTCTCGGGGATCGGACGGGAGATCCGCGTGATGTTGAGGAAATGCCGCCAGTGCATGTTGTCGGAAAAGCTGTTGCCGCCCCAGGTGCCGCATCCCATCGACAGCGAGAACGGCAGCCCGTTGTCGAAGCTGCCTCCGGTGGCGATGCAATGCGCCTGATTGACGATGACGCGCGCCACCGGCAACTCGAGCCCGAGCCGCAGCGCCTGCGCATCGTCTCGCGTATGGATCGACACCGAGTGCCCCTTGCCCTGGTAATCATAGATGCGCCGGGTCAGCGCACAGGCGGCGTCGAAATCCTGCGCTCGGTACACGGCGAGCACCGGCGCGAGCTTCTCGCCCGAGAACGGGAATGCCGGACCCGCGCCGGTCTCCTCGACCATCAGGAAGCGCGCGTTGCGCGTCGCGGGGCGGTCGAAGCCGGCGAGCGCTGCGATGCGCGGCGCGGACTGCGCGGTCGCCGCCGGGGCGAGCTTGCCGGCGGGAAACATCAGCGCCTGCAGCCGCGCCTTCTCGTCGTCGTCGAGCATCACCCCGCCCTGGGCGGCGAGCTCGCGAAGCGTGGCGTCGTAGACCTTGGCGAGGATCACCACCGCATTCTCCGACGAGCACGAGGTCGCGTTGTCGAAGGTCTTGGAACGCGCGATCTTCTCCGCGGCAGCGGCGAGATCCGCGCTCGCGTCGACGATCGACACGACGTTGCCCTGGCCCACGCCGATCGCCGGCTTGCCGCTCGAATAGGCGGCACGGATGTTCGCCTGCGAACCGGTCGCCGCGACCAGATCGGCCTCGCGCATCAGCTCGTACGTGGCGTCCTTGGTCACCGGTGCGGGCAGCATCTGAACGAGATCGCGTGGCGCGCCGACCTTGGCAAGCTCGGCATGCACGAAGCCGACGAGCGCGGCGCAGGTCGACCAGCCCTTGGGCGAGGGCGCCAGAACGATCGCATTGCCGCACTTCAGCGCATTGATGATCTGGTTGGCGGGCGTCGCGGCCGGGTTCGTCGACGGGGTGATCGCGGCGACCACGCCGACCGGACGTGCGATCTCGATGATGCCGCGCTCGGGGTATTCGGCGATCACCCCGACGGTCCTCACGCCCTTGATGTCGCGCAGCAGGCCGAGCGTCTTGCGATGGTTCTTGACGAGCTTGTCGGCGACGCTGCCGAGGCCGGTGTCGCGCACGGCCATCTCGGCGAGCGCACGGTTGTTCTCGGGCTTCATGATCACCCAGCCGCAGGCGAGCGCCGCCTCGTCGATGCGCGCCTGCGGCCAGCGCTCGTACTCGGTCGGGGCGGCGCGCGCCCGCGCGAGGCGACCGGCCACGACGGCCGCCGGGCCGCCGGCTGCTTCGCGCCCTGCG
>JAGXBK010000194.1 GCA_018971195.1 Betaproteobacteria bacterium | reverse complement strand
CGGCGCCAAATGCGAAGCGGCGGGCGAAGGAATCATTACGGCTCTGACCCCATTTTCCCCGGAATTATTACAGCTCTGACCCCATTTTCCGCAGCGCTGACCCCATTTTTCTGGCACCGTCTCAGCGCGGATAGATCGCCCCCAGCACGCGCGGGCCCGCTGCGCCAGTGACCGAGGGCAGGTTGCCCGGGCGTCCGGCCAGCGTCTCGCGCGCAAGCCACGCGAAAGCCAGTGCTTCCACCTGCTCGACGGGTACGCCCTCTTCGGCGGTCGTAGCGACCCGGCGCGGCGCGAGCTCGCGCGCGAGCTCACGCATCAGCGTGTGGTTGTTCGCCCCACCGCCGCAGACGAGAATCTCGTCGGCGCCCGATGCTCGCGCACGGATCGCATCGGCGATCGTGCGCGCCGTCAGCGCGACCAGCGTCGCCTGGACGTCCTCGGCCGCGCCGCTCGTTCCAGCCCTGGCGAGCCGCTCCTCGAGCCAGGCGAGGTTGAACCTGTCGCGGTGCGTGCTCTTGGGCGGCTGCGTCGCGAAGAACGAATCGTCGAGCAGCACTGCCAGCAGCGCTGCGTCGACGCTGCCAGTCGCGGCCCAGGCACCTTCGGCATCGAAGATGGTTCCTCGGTTGCGCGCGCACCACAGGTCGGACAGCACGTTGCCGGGCCCGGTGTCGAAGCCGTGGATCGCGCCATCGACGGGCAAGTCGGTAATGTTCGCGATTCCGCCGACGTTGACGATGACGCGATGCAGGTCCGGTCGCGCGAACAGCGCCGCGTGAAATGCCGGAACCAGCGGCGCACCCTGCCCACCCGCGGCGACGTCGCGGCTCCTGAAATCGGCGACCACCGCGATGCCGATGCGCTCGACGACGCGCGCCGCATTGTTGAGCTGGAACGTGAACCCGCGCTCGGGACGGTGGCGCAGGGTCTGGCCGTGTACCCCCGCAGCGCGGATCCGCTCCGGCGCGAGCCTCGCGACCGCGAGCGCCTTGGCGATCGCCTCGGCGTAAAGCTCGGCGAGCATGTTCGCGGCGACGCCCGCGCGCCCCAGCTCGTTGCTGCCGGAAAGCTGCAGCGCGAGCAGCTCGTCGCGCAGCAGCGTCGGATAGGCGACGTGCGCTGCACCCAGCGTCTGGCACGCTGCCCGCGACGACGGAGAAAAATCGGCGATGACCGCGTCCGCGCCGTCGAGGCTCGTACCGGACATCACGCCGGCGAACAGGTCGCCGTCCATCGCTCGCCCGTGTGCCCGCCGGCAGCTACTCGGCGGCCACCATCTCGGTCACGGGAAACTGATCGGCGACGGCGAGCTCGCTCACGAGCGGCGCGACATCGGCCAGGAATTCGCTCTTCTCGTCGGGTGTGATCGGGGCCGCGGCCGGCAGGGCGACCTTCATCGGATCGCGTGGAACGCCCGCGACGCGCATCTCGTAGTGCAGGTGCGGACCGGTCGCCCATCCAGTCATGCCGACGAAGCCGATCGTGTCACCCTGGTGGACGCGCTCGCCGTCGTGCAGCCCGGGCGCGAAGCGCGACAGGTGTCCGTAGACGCTCGTGTATTTCGCGTCGTGCCTCAGCATGATGACGTTGCCGTAGCCGACCTGCGTGCCGACGAATTTCACGACGCCGTCGGCGGTCGCGTGCACCGGCGTTCCGATCGGCGCGGCGAAGTCGGTTCCGGTGTGGGCACGCCAGACGTGGAGATACGGATCGAGGCGTGAGTGCGTGAATCCCGAGGTGATCCGCGAGAACGTGACCGGCGAGCGCAGGAAGGCGCGGCGCAGGCTGCGGCCATCGTCGGTGTAGTACGACTCGCTGCCATCGGGCGCGCGCCAGAGGAACGCGCGGTGCGCAACACCCTGGTTGTCGAATTCGGCCGCGAGGATACGTCCGGTCGCCACCGGCTCGCCGTCGACATAGCGCATCTCGTAGATGACGCTGAAGCGGTCGCCGCGCCGGATGTCGTGATAGAAATCGATATCGCCTGCGAATACGTCGACCAGCCCGAGGGTGATCGCGTCCGGGAGTCCCGCCGCATCGGCGGCGCCGAACAACGACGACTGGATCTCGCCGGTGCGCAGCGTCACGCGCACGTCCGAGGGCTCGCCGTCGGCATTCACATGGAGCCCTGCGGCGTCGCGCGTGACCGAGAACATCTCGCCGCTGGAGGCGAGAAAGCGCAGGCCGACGAGCTTGCCGTCCGCGTCGGTGGCGACGCGCAGCGCCCGGCCCGGGCGCAGCAGGTAAAGCGGTCGCGCGGCCGGGTCGGTACGCAGGAATTGCATCGCCTCGGCGTCGTCGACGTCGGCACGCGCCAACAGGCTGCCGATCGTGTCGCCGCGACGGACGCGCTCCTCGTGCCAGTATCGGTCGTCCGCGGTCGCGGTGGCGATGATCTGCGGCAGTTCGAGCGTGCGCGAGACATCGCGAGTGGGCGTCGTGTCGAGCGTCGTGCCCGGCGTGATGCCGAAGGCGGCGACTCCCGACAGGCACAGAATAGCGACAGCGAACGCCTGGCCCGGCGACAGCGTACGGGGAAGCCTGCGCATCGACTGCGCTAGAATCCGAAGTTTGTGCGTAATCAACAGAACCTCATGCGCGCCGACAGACGACTGCGCGCCTTCATCATGACGGTCGAGCGGATTGCTGCAGTGCCGCGGTCCCGCAGGGCGAAACCCGGCGGGGATTGTAGCAGGCTGTCGCGCCGTGCCAAGCGAACGGTCGATCGACGGTGCCCGGGGCGATGATGGAATTCGACGTCGACCACCACATCGGCGTGTTCCGGCGCGGGGCTGACGAGCTGCTCGTCGAGACCGAATTACGGGCCAAGCTCGCCCGCGGCGCCCCGCTGCGAATCAAGGAAGGCTTCGACCCGACCCGGCCGGACCTGCACCTGGGCCACACGGTCCAGTTCAACAAGCTGCGCCAGCTGCAGGACCTGGGGCACCACGTCACCTTCCTGATCGGCGACTTCACCGGCCTGATCGGCGACCCGACCGGACGCAATGTCACGCGGCCTCCGCTTACCCGGGACGAAATCGATGCCAACGCGAAGACCTACACGGATCAGGTGTTCCTGATCCTCGACCGCGAGAAGACCGAGGTCGCTTTCAATTCCAGGTGGCTCTCCGCGCTGGGCGCGGACGGCATGATCCGCCTCGCCGCGAAATACACGGTCGCCCGGATGCTCGAGCGAGACGATTTCGCCAAGCGCTACAAGTCCGAGCAGCCGATTGCGATCCACGAGTTCCTCTACCCGCTGGCGCAGGGCTACGATTCGGTCGCCCTGAATGCCGACGTCGAACTGGGCGGCACCGACCAGAAATTCAACCTGCTCGTCGGCCGCGAGCTGCAGCGGCATTACGGCCAGGAGCCGCAGTGCATCCTGACCTTGCCTCTGCTCGAGGGACTCGACGGGGTCAACAAGATGTCGAAATCCCTCGACAACTACGTCGGGATCACCGAGGCACCTGCGTCGATGTTCGGCAAGCTGATGTCGATCTCCGACGCGCTGATGTGGCGCTACTACGAGCTGCTTTCGTTCCGCTCCGAGGAGCAGATCGCGGGGCTGCGGCGCGCATGCGCGGAGGGTCGCAACCCCCGCGACGCCAAGGTGATGCTCGCCCAGGAAATCGTCGAGCGCTTCCATTCACGGCAGGCGGCCGATGCGGCGCTCGCCGAGTTCGATGCACGCTTCCGCGATGGCGCCCTCCCCCACGACATCCCCGAGGTTACGCTGCATGCCGCGGGCGCAGGAATGCCGATCGCCCAGCTCGCCAAGCAGGCGGGGATCGTCGCATCGACGTCAGACGCACTGCGGCTGATCCAGCAGCGCGGATTGAAGCTCGACGGCGACGTCGTCGCCGACAAGTCGCTGATCGTCGCGTCGGGCACGACGGTCGTCGTGCAGGCGGGCAAGCGCAGATTCGCGCGCGTGACGGTCAAGTAATTGGGGTCAGAGCTGTAATAATTTGTCCGCCGTAATTGGGGTCAGAGCCGTAATGGGCGTAATTGGGGTCAAAGCGGTAATAATTCGTTCGCAGGTCCGCACTAGGCCCCGGCCGAGGCACGAATTATTACCGCTCTGACCCCAAATACGCCCATTACGGCTCTGACCCCAATTACGGCGGACCAATAGTGTCCGACAGATTCGATGGGTATCGGCTTGAGAGCTAGCACTGGCGCGGGTTTCCGGGCGTATCGAAGTGTTAACGACTTGAAATTGGTGCGCGGTTCTGGGCAGCCTTCCCGGATTCTCCGGGGAGGTAGCGATGTACGCTGGCAAGCTCGTGTTCGCGCAGGTGATGGAGTACGCACCGTGGCACACCTTTCGCCGCTTGGTCGCGAAGTATCACGGCGATTTCAACGTGCGCAGC
>JAGXBK010000044.1 GCA_018971195.1 Betaproteobacteria bacterium | reverse complement strand
CGCCGGACGCGAGGCGGCGCGTGCGCTCCACGATGCGCTGCCGTTCCTCGAAACCGCCGGGCAGGTCGTCGTCGTCTCGCTCGCACGCGGGCGTGCCGACGCAGACGCGATTGCGTTGGCGCAGCCGAGGCTCGCCGCCTACCTGCATGCGCACGGCATCGACGCTCAGTTCAAGCGCTTCGACGGCGACCAGATCGAAGGCGGGGAGCGGCTGCTGTCACAGGCTGCCGATCTCGGATCCGACCTGATCGTCATGGGCGGCTATGCCCACTCGCGTGCGCGCGAATTGATCCTCGGCGGAGTCACGCGGACCATTCTGGCGTCGATGACGGTGCCAGTGCTGATGTCGCACTGACGCGCCGCACCTCAGGCGCGGCGAACGCACTTGGCGTAGAGGTCGCCGAGCGCGCCGTCAGGATCGTACCGGCGCTTCAGCGCGCCGTAGGCTTCGCGGTCGTAGATCGCCCAGAACTCGGCCTCCGTGAAATACGAGTCCGAGTAGAGCGATTTGACGCCGCCGAGCTCGCTGACCTTGCGTTCGATCGCGCGGTTGACGAAGCCGGTCGGGCGCTGCTCGCGCGAGGCGACGACATCCCAGAAGCCGAAGTTGACCGACGGCGTCCCTTGCGCCAGCGGATAGAGCGTCGCGCGCCGGACCGGGTCCGGCGCGCGGATCGGACAGATCCAGATCGGCAGGATGCCGACCTCGGCATGCAGGAACGCGAGGAACTCGGCAGCGCGGGCGATCGGGATGTCGACATCCTGGATCACCGATTCGGCGTGGATGCCGCGAATCCGGTTCCAGGCGCGCGTCACGCCGTGGCGCGCGTTCCAGCGCATGACTTTCTGGTAGGTGATCGAATTGAGGCGTCTGCGACCGAGCAGGCGCCGGACCAGCGGGTGCTGCGCGCCGACGTTCTTCGAGCACCAGAACCAGTCGGTGTCCCAGCGCCAGAGGAAATCGCGCGCGGTCAGCGCATCGCTCGAGCGCTCGCGGATCGACTGGTAATAGATCCGCTCGAGCCCGTAATCGCTGACCTCGGGCGCATGTTCGACGAAGCGGCCGAGCGTCAGGAAGAGCTCGTTGCGCGAGAACACGACGCCATCGAGGAAATCGATGCCGTCGTCGGTGCAGCGGCGCTCGAGGTCCGCGAAGTATGCGGCGGGATCGCTGTGCCGCAGGTGGCGAAGCTCGACGCAGCGCCGCGCCGGAACGGTGCGCGCGGTGAGCTTCAGCGCGTAGCCCAGCGTGCCGTAGGAGTTTGGAAGGCCGAAGAAGAGGTCGCGGTGCTCGTTGTCCGGCGTGCAGGTGAGAATCTGCCCGGCGCCGGTCAGCACGTCCATCGAGGTGATCGTGTCGTGCACCAGGCCGTGCCGGAACGACGACGCCTCGATGCCTATTCCCGCGACCGCCCCGCCCAGCGTGATCGACTTGAGTTGGGGAACGACCGCCGGGACTGCGCACTGCGCGAGAGTCGCGTCGGCGAGTGCCTCGTAGGTGACCATGCCTTCGGCCTCGACCACCCCGGCCGCGGCGTCGACGCTCACGACACCGTTGAAATGGGACAGGTCGATGCGCGCTCCGCGATGCGCGCCGCGGTCGCGGAACAGGTTCGACGTGGACTTCCTGACGCTGAGGCCGCGGGCGCCGCCGGCAGCGGCAAGTCGTGATTCGAGCTGCGCCTTCTTCCGGGCGTAGGTCGTCATCCGGCGTGCCGGTAGAGGTACGCGCGGCTCATCGGTTGGTTCGTCGAGAGGTTGCCCTTGCTGACCGTGACCTGGAACAGGTACGTGCGCCCGTTCGGGGAGCGGAACATCTCGGCGCAGGACCACAGGTAGGTGCGCCAGGTGCGCCGGAAGCGCTCGTTGAAACGGACCGGATCCAGCGCCGAGATCACGTCCCAGCTCTCGTCGAAGCGCTGGGCCCAGCAGTCCAGCGTCAGCGCGTAATGGCGCCGCAGGTTCTCGACATCGAGCACCTCGAGACCGCAGGCTTCCATTGCGGTGATCGCCTCGGCGAGGCTCGGTATCCATCCGCCGGGGAAGATGTGCTTGCGGATGTAGAACTCGGTATCGCGCATGCCCACATGCCCGATGAAATGGATGACGCCCAGCCCCCCGGGCTTCAGCGCCTCGGCATGCGCGCGTATCACCTCGTGCACCTGGTCGCGTCCCGCGTGCTCGAGCGTGCCGATCGACAGCAGCTTGTCGTACCGGCCCGGCATCTCGCGAAAATCGCACTCGACGACCTTGATCCGGTCCTCGAGCCCGCGCTGCGCGAGCTCGGCGCGAAGCTCCCGAACCTGCTCGGTCGTCGTATTGATGCCGGTCCCCAGTGCCCCGTAGCACTCCCAGGCATGGAGCAGCAGCCCGCCCCAGCCGCAGCCGACGTCGACGAAGGTTTCGCCTGCGGCGAGCTGCACCTTGCGGCAAACGTGGTCCATCTTGTTGGTCTGCGCCTGCTCGAGCGTGGTCGTCCCCTCGCTCCAGTAGGCGCAGGTATAGAGCATGCCGACGCGATCGAGCCAGGGGCGATAGAACGCCTGCCCCAGCCCGTAGTGGAAACGCGCGTTGGCCTTGGCCTGGGCGATCGAGCGGTTCGAATAGCGGGCTTCATGCCAGCGGTTGCGCAGCGCGACGAGCGGACTCGTATGCTGGTCGAAACCCCCGTCGAACGCGGCCCGGAAAGAAAGCGCGAAATCGCCTTCGACGTCGAGATCGCCGTCGAAATACGCCTCGAGCAGGCCGACGTGGCCGTAGATGGCGACGCGGCGCTCGACGCGGGAATGCCTCAAGCGCAGCGTGAATGCGGGCGCCGCTTCGCGGTTCCGGTACTCGGTGCCGTCGGCGAACACGACCCGGAACGGAATGTCGCTGCGCCCGCCCATCGCGGCGAGGGCGCTGCGCAGCGCCGACAGGCGGCGAGGCTCGACGCCTGCGCGCCCGGCCTGGCGTGAGTCGAGCGTGGACATGCTTCAAATATACCGTGCCGGGCTCACGGGCGCGTGCGCGACGGCCGCGCGGCGCTATCGGGCCCGGCCGTAGGTCCCGGTCAGCGTCGCCTTGCCGATCGCGTTGGCATTGACCAGGTATCCGGCGAGCGATGCGGTCGCGCCTTTGGGAAGCTCGAGCCTGGCGACCTTGAGCGCGTAGAGCGTGAAGTTGTAGCGGTGAGCTGCGTCACCCACGGGCGGACAGGGGCCGCCGTAGCCGGGCACGCCGTAGTCTGTCGCGAGGCTCGACGCGCCGGCCGGCAGGCGGCTGCCGTCGATCTTGCCGGCACCCTTGGGCAGACCGGAGGTTCCCGCCGGAATGTCGACCACCAGCCAATGCCACCAGCCCGCGCCTCCCGTGGGCGCGTCCGGGTCGTGCACCAGCAGGGCGAAGCTCTGCGTGCCCGCCGGCGCTCCCGACCACTCGAGCGCCGGCGAGACGTTCCCCCCTGTGCAACCGAAACCGTCATAGGCCTGCTCGTCGGCGATCGTGCCGCCGGGCACGATGTCCGGGCTCGTCAGTCTGAACCGCATCGGGGCGGCGTCGGCGAGCGGGAGGCGGGCGCGGCCGGCCAGAACTTGGATCAGGGGATTGAAGATCATCGCGGTCTCCTCGAAGGCGGTCGCGGACGCAGGGCCGCGGCAACATGCTCGAATATACTTCGATGTGGCCCGACGCCACGAGGGTATTGCGCATGGCACTCATCGAAGTCAAGGTTCCCGACATCGGCGACTTCAAGGACGTTCCCGTCATCGAAGTGCTGGTCAAGCCGGGGGATTCGGTCAGGGCCGAGGATCCGCTGGTCACGCTCGAGTCCGACAAGGCGACGATGGACGTTCCTTCGCCCGCCGACGGGGTCGTGAAATCGATCGCGGTCAAGGTCGGGGGCAGGGTGTCGGAAGGCAGCGCGCTGCTCGCGCTGGAGTCGGCCGCCGCCGCAGCCCGGAACGCTACAGCGAATCCGCCCGGCGCGGTGGATTCGCCCGCGGCGACGGCGCAGGCCGGGCGTGCCGACCTCGAATGCGAGATGCTCGTCCTCGGTTCCGGTCCCGGCGGCTACTCGGCGGCGTTCCGCGCGGCCGACCTGGGGATGAAGACCGTCATCGTCGAGCGCTACGCGACGCTGGGCGGGGTGTGCCTCAACGTCGGTTGCATTCCGTCGAAGGCGCTGCTGCACACGGCGGCGGTCATCGACGAGGCGAAAACGATGGCCGCGCACGGCGTGAGCTTCGGCGCGCCGACGATCGACCTCGACAAGCTGCGCGCATTCAAGGACGGCGTGGTCAGGAAGCTCACCGGCGGCCTGGGCGTGATGGCGAAGCTGCGCAAGGTCGAGGTCGTGCAGGGAATCGGCCGCTTCCTCGACGCGCATCATCTCGAGGTCGCCCTCACGTCCGGGACGGGGAAGAAGCCATCGGGGGCGACCCGGGTCATTCGCTTCGACCAGGCGATCATCGCCGCGGGCAGCCAGGCGATGACGCTCCCGTTCATGCCGGAGGATCCGCGCGTCGTCGATTCGACCGGTGCGCTCGGGCTGAAGTCGGTTCCCCGGCACATGCTGGTCGTGGGCGGCGGCATCATCGGCCTCGAGATGGCCAACGTCTACTCGACGCTGGGCGCGCGCATCGACGTCGTGGAGATGCTCGACGGCGTGATGCTGGGGGCGGACCGCGACCTGGTGCGGGTGTGGGAGAAGAAGAACGCGGGACGCTTCGACAACATGATGCTCGGCACGAAGACGGTCTCGGCGCAGGCGACCCCGTCCGGAATCCGCGTCGCGTTCGAGGGCGCCAAGGCGCCCGCCGAGCCGCAGGTCTACGACCTCGTGCTGGTCGCCGTCGGCCGCAGTCCCAACGGCCGCGCGATCGATGCCGCGAAGGCGGGTGTGGCGGTGACCGACCGTGGCTACATACCCGTCGACCGCCAGATGCGCACCAACGTCGCCCACGTCTTTGCCATCGGCGACATCGCCGGCCCGCCGATGCTCGCCCACAAGGCGGTGCACGAGGGCCACGTCGCGGCCGAGGCTGCCGCCGGGCACAAGTCGTACTTCGACGCGAGGCAGATCCCTTCGGTGGCCTACACCGACCCCGAGGTCGCGTGGGCCGGGGCGACCGAGGACGAATGCAAGGCGAAAGGTGTCGAATATGGCAAGGCGGTGTTTCCGTGGACGGCATCGGGCCGTGCGATCGCCAACGGGCGCGACGAATGCTTCACCAAGCTGCTGTTCGACGCAGCCACGCATCGGGTCATCGGCGGGGGCATCGTCGGCACCCATGCGGGCGACCTGATCGGCGAGATCGCCCTGGCGATCGAAATGGGTTGCGATGCGACCGACATCGGCAGGACCATCCATCCGCATCCGACGCTGGGAGAGTCGATCGGCATGGCCGCCGAGATGTTCGAGGGTGTTTGCACCGATCTGCCGCCGCAGAAGAAGAAATAGCGCAGAGCGCAAGTCCACGACGCCGCGTTGCGGCGAGACGCATGAACGGCAGGAGGCTTCATGGCTGAAGAGCAACTGCAGGCGGCGGCCCTCGAGTATCACGAGTCGCCGGCGCCGGGAAAGATCTCGATCACGCCGACCAAGGCGCTCGCCAACCAGCGCGACCTGTCGCTGGCGTATTCGCCCGGGGTCGCCTACGCCTGCACGGCGATCCAGCACGATCCGGCGCTGGCCGCACGCTACACGGCGCGCGCGAACCTCGTCGCGGTCGTCACCAACGGCAGCGCCGTGCTCGGCCTCGGCAACATCGGCGCCCTTGCCGGCAAGCCGGTGATGGAGGGCAAGGCCTGCCTGTTCAAGAAGTTCGCCGGCATCGACGTCTTCGACATCGAGGTCGGCGAGAGCGATCCCGACCGGATCGTCGACGTCGTCGCCGCGCTCGAGCCCACGTTCGGCGGCATCAATCTCGAGGACATCAAGGCGCCCGAGTGCTTCTACATCGAGCGCAAGCTGCGCGAGCGGATGAAGATCCCGGTGTTCCACGACGATCAGCACGGCACGGCGATCGTCGCCGCCGCGGCGGTGCTGAATGGACTCGAGATCGTCGGCAAGGACATCGGCAGCGTCAGGCTCGTGTGCTCCGGCGCCGGCGCTGCCGCGATCGCCTGCCTCGACCTGCAGGTGAGCCTCGGGATGAAGCGCGAGCACATCACGATCATCGACAGCAAGGGCGTGGTCCACACCGGGCGCGGCGGAGGGATCGATCCCGACAAGGCGCGCTATGCACGGGACATCGCGGCGCGTACGCTCGCCGACGCGATCGGCGGCGCCGACATCTTCCTCGGACTGTCGACGGGCGGCGTGCTGACGGCCGACATGGTCGAGCGGATGGCCGCAAGGCCGATCATCCTCGCGATGGCGAACCCCGAGCCCGAGATCCGGCCCGAGATCGCGAAGGCGGCGCGCCCCGACTGCCTGATCGGCACCGGGCGCTCGGACTACCCGAACCAGGTCAACAACTCGCTGTGCTTTCCGTTCATCTTCCGTGGTGCGCTCGACTGCGGCGCGAGCACCATCAACGAGCCGATGAAGCTTGCCGCGACGCGGGCGCTCGCCGAGCTCGCGCGGGCCGAGCCCTCGGAGATCGTCGCCATCGCCTACGGCGAGCCGACGCCGGCGTTCGGGCCGGATTACCTGATCCCGCGGGCGTTCGACCCGCGCCTCATCGTCAACATCGCCCCGGCCGTGGCCAGGGCCGCGATGGACAGCGGTGTGGCCAGTCGACCCATTGCGGACTTCGATGCCTATCATCAGCGCCTGATGCAGTTCGTCTACCACTCGGGCACGCCGATGGCGCCAGTGTTCGCCTCCGCGAAGCGTGCACCCAAGCGCGTCGCCTATGCCGAGGGCGAGGACGAGCGGGTGCTGCGCGCAGCGCAGGCCTGCATCGATGAAGGCCTCGTGCATCCGGTGCTGATCGGACGCCCCGACATCATCGCCTCGCGCATCGGGAAGCTCGGGCTGCGCCTCGCTCCCGGGCGCGACTGCGAGGTCGTCAACATCCTCGACGACCCGCGGCACCGCGAATACGCGCTCGACTACTACCGCCTGATGCGCCGCAAGGGCGTCACGCGCGGGCCGGCGATGGAGGAGATGCGCAGCCGGCCGACGCTGATCGCAACGATGCTGCTGCGGCGCGGCGACGTCGACGCGATGCTGTGCGGAACGCTGGGCAACTTCCCCGATCACCTGCGCTACATACGCAACGTCATCGGCATGCGCCAGGGGGTGCACGTGCTGGCGACGATGCAGATGGTGATCCTGCCCGGCCGGCAGCTCTTCATCTGCGACACCCACGTCAATCGCGATCCGTCGGCAGCGGAGATCGCCGAGATGACCCTGATGGCTGTCGAGGAGGTCCTTCGTTTCGGCCAGAAGCCCAGCGTCGCGCTGCTGTCGCACTCGAGCTTCGGCAGCTCGGATGCGCCGTCGGCGCAGAAGATGCGCGATGCGCTCGAGCTGATCCTGCAGCGGATGCCCGACCTCGCCGTCGAAGGCGAGATGCACGCCGACGCCGCGCTGTCGACCGAAATCCGCGATCGGGAGTTCCCCGATTCGCGTCTGGTCGCCGACGCGAACCTGCTGATCATGCCGAACATCGACGCCGCGAACATCACCTACAACGCATTGCGCGTCATCGCCGGGGAGGGAATCGCGGTCGGCGGCTTCCTGCTCGGGGCTGCGAAGCCGGCGCATATCCTGGCGCCGACCTCGACGGTGCGGCGCATCGTCAACATGACCGCCGTCGCCGTCGCCGAGGCTGGGGCGCAGCGCTAGCGACCGCAACGCCCGGACGCGCATGACCGGCACGCCATCCACCCGCGGGCCCGAGGCGACGGGAACGGCGTCGACGGGCGGGCTGCACCGGATCGTCATCGTGGGCGGCGGAGCCGGGGGACTCGAGCTGGCGACGAGACTGGGCGACACGCTGGGCCGGCGCGGCAAGGCGGAGGTGACGCTGATCGAGAGGGCACGCACGCACTTCTGGAAGCCGCACCTGCACGAGATCGCGGCGGGCAGCATGGATATCGACGTGTATGAAACCGACTACATCGCCCAGTCGCATTGGCACTCGTTCCGGTACCTGATCGGGGAGATGACCGGGCTCGACCGGCGCGCGCGCAAGGTACACGTGGCGCCTTTCGTCGACGAGGACGGCGACCAGGTGACCGACGCGCGAACCATCGGCTACGACACACTGGTCGTCGCCGTCGGGAGCCGCACCAACGACTTCGGAACGCCGGGCGCCAGCCGGCATGCGATCGCGCTCGACGACCCGCCCGCGGCCCAGCGCTTCCACCGTCGGCTGGTCAATGCGTACCTGCGCGCCCACGCGCAGGCGGGGGCGCTGCGCCCCGAGCAGCTGCAGGTCGCGATCATCGGCGCCGGTGCCACCGGAGTCGAGCTCGCCGCCGAGCTGCACAACACGACGCGCACGCTGGTGTCCTACGGGCTCGACCGGATCGATCCCGACCGGGACATCCGCCTCATCCTGATCGAGGCCGCCGATCGCATCCTGCCGGCGCTGCCCGAGCGCCTCTCGACCGCGGCGAACCACCTGCTCGACGGAATGCGCGTCGCCGTGCGCACCGGCGCGCGGGTCGCCGAGGTGCTTCCCGATGGCGTCAGGCTCGCGAGCGGCGAATCGATCCCCGCGGAACTGGTCGTCTGGGCCGCTGGCGTCAAGGCGCCTGATTTTCTTCAGGACCTCGAGGGTCTGGAGACGAACCGCATCAACCAGCTCGTGGTGAGGGCGACGCTGCAGACGACGCGCGACGACGACATTTTCGCGATCGGCGATTGCGCCGCGGCGCCGTGGCTGGGCAGGGACGGCGTGGTCGTGCCCCCGCGCGCGCAGGCCGCGCACCAGCAGGCTTCGCACATGGTGGGGCAGATCCGCAATCGCCTGCGCGGGCGCGAGCTGCGGCCGTGGCGATACCGGGATTTCGGATCGCTGGTGTCGCTGGGCGAATATTCGACGGTCGGCAACCTGATGGGAAGCCTTGCGGGGGGCAACCTGTGGCTGGAGGGGACGTTTGCGCGGATCATGTACCTGTCGCTCTACAAGATGCACGAGCTGGCGCTGCATGGTTTCTGGAAGATGGCGCTGGACACGGCCGCGCGGATGATCACGCGGCGCACCGAGCCGCACGTCAAGCTCCACTGAAGCACCCGGGAACCCGCTCGGCTCCGGGCCGCGGGTCGGCGCGGCGGCGGGTTGGGGGGAAGACGTGCCGGCTGCCAATCGCGGCGTCGCGGTGTATGCTGGCCGGGCGGGTCCGCGGTCGCCGTCCGCGCCGGCGGGCCGCAGGTCCAACTCTCCATCATCTCGGGAGCGCTCATGGGTGTCGTCCATGTTGTGAAAGACGCCGGCGAGAAGCGGTTCGGACGGCGCCGGGGGCAATGATGCCCGCCATTCTGTCCGATGGGCCGGCAGCGCCGCTTGCGGCGTACTTCCCTCTGCGCGCGGTCCCGACCCCGGGGCCGGGCGACGAGGATGACGACGACGACCAGGAATCGCCGATCGGCGATCCGCCGGACGACGACTTCGACGAGGACGATTGGGACGAGGACGACGACGATGACGACGATGACGAGGACGAGGACGAGGACCCGATCCAGGTGTCCCGTCCCTGCGTCCGTCGCGACGGGACCCACCGAGGGCTGCGAACGGAGTAGCGATGTACGCACAGATGGTCGATACCGGCGTCAGCAAGGTCCAGGACGTCGCGCAGATGACGCCGGAGGAGCGCGCCTTCCAGGACCGCATCGACGCCGACGTCAAGGTCGAGCCCAAGGACTGGATGCCCGAGGCGTACCGCAGGACGCTGATCCGCCAGATCCAGCAACACGCGCATTCGGAAATCGTCGGCATGCTGCCCGAAGGAAACTGGATCACGCGGGCGCCGTCGCTGCAGCGCAAGGCGACGCTGATGGCGAAGGTTCAGGACGAAGGCGGCCATGGGCTCTACCTGTACTGCGCGGCCGAGACCCTGGGCGTGTCGCGTGACGCGATGATCGCCGACCTTCACGCGGGCAGGGTGAAGTACTCGTCGATCTTCAACTACCCGACGCTGACCTGGGCCGACATCGGGACCATCGGCTGGCTGGTCGACGGCGCGGCGATCATGAACCAGATTCCGCTGTGCCGATGCAGCTACGGTCCCTACGCAAGGGCGATGATCCGCGTCTGCAAGGAGGAGTCGTTCCACCAGCGCCAGGGCTACGACATCATGCTGGCGCTCTGTCGCGGCACGCCCGAGCAGAAAGCGATGGCCCAGGATGCGCTGAATCGCTGGTGGTGGCCTTCGCTGATGATGTTCGGCCCGCCGGACGCGGCGAGCGTGCACAGCGCCCAGTCGGCACGATGGAAGATCAAGCTCCTGTCGAACGACGAGCTGCGCCAGCGCTTCGTCGACCAGACGGTGCCGCAGGCCGATTACCTGGGGCTGGCGGTTCCCGACGACCGACTCGCGTGGAACGCCGAGCGCGGCCATTACGACTTCGGGGAGATCGACTGGCAGGAGTTCCACGAGGTCATCAAGGGCAACGGCCCGTGCAACCGGGAGCGGATGCAGACGAGGATCAAGGCGTGGGAAGACGGGGCCTGGGTGCGCGAGGCTGCGCTGGCACATGCCGAGAAGCACGCGGCGCGCGAACGCCACGCGGCATGATCGCCATGCTCGCAGCCCGACCCTCTCCGGGAAGCGGAAAGGAGCCCGGCGAATGCGGGGCGGGTGAGCAGTAGCGAGGAGGCGAAATGAGCAGCGAATGGCCGTTGTGGGAGATCTTCATACGTTCGCAACATGGATTGGCGCACAAGCACGTCGGCAGTCTGCATGCGGTGGACGCGCAGATGGCGATCCGGAACGCACGTGACGTGTACACGCGACGCAACGAAGGCATTTCGATCTGGGTCGCCCGGTCGGCGGACATCCATGCCTCGTCTCCCGGCGACAAGGACGCGCTGTTCGAGCCGTCCAACGACAAGGTCTACCGGCATCCCACGTTCTTTCCGATGCCCGACGAAGTGAAGCACATCTGACGCCGCGGCCCTCGCTTGTGCCGGTCTCGATGGACGACGATCCCCAGCTTTTCGACTACATGCTGCGGCTGGCCGATAACGGTATCGTTCTCGCGCAGCGCCTGGGCGAGTGGGTTGGAAAGGGCCCCGCGCTGGAGGAGGACATCGCGCTCACCAACGTCGGGCTGGACCTGCTGGGGCAGGGCCGCATGTGGCTCGCGTATGCACGGGAAATCGAGGCGCGCTACGCGCCGCCGGGCCGCGGCGAGGACGCGCTCGCGTTCCTGCGCGATGGCGGCGAGTTCCGCAACCTGCTGCTGGTCGAACAGCCCAACGGGAACTACGCGGATACCATGGCGCGCCAGTTCCTGTTCGACCAGTGGCACCTGATGCTGCTGGGCGCGCTCGCCGGGTCGAAGGACGCGCGCATCGCGGCGATCGCGGCCAAGGCGGCCAAGGAGGTCCGCTACCACCTCGAGCGCTCCGCCGACTGGATGATCCGCCTGGGGGACGGCACCGAGCTGTCTCATCGGCGGGCGCAGGATGCCGTCGATGCGCTGTGGGTGTATACGGGCGAGATGTTCAGCGTCGATGCGATCGAGCGCGGGCTGGTCGCCGCGGGCGTGGCTGCCGATGCCGCGTCGCTGCGGGATCCGTGGCGCTCCGCGGTCGCGGCGGTGTTCGACGAGGCGTCCCTCGCGATGCCCGGCGACGGGTGGATGCAGGGCGCGAGCGGGCGTGGCGGCAAGCAGGGCATCCATACCGAGCACCTCGGGCACATGCTTGCCGAGATGCAGATCGTCGCCCGCTCGCATCCGGGCGCCCGGTGGTGAGCGCCGCCGCGATCTGGAAGGCGCTCTCGGCGGTCGTCGATCCCGAGATCCCGTCCGTTTCGATCGTCGAGCTGGGCATCGTGCGCAGCGTCGAGCGCAGCGGCGACCAGTGGCTGGTGTCGATCACGCCGACGTATTCCGGCTGCCCGGCGACGCGCGTGATCGAATCCGACATCCGCGACGCCCTCGCTCAGATTGGCGGCCCCGACATCCGCGTCGTCACCCAGCTGGCGCCGCCGTGGACGACCGACTGGATCGCGCCGGAGGCCCGGCGCAAGCTGCGCGAGACCGGCATCGCGCCGCCGCAGCCCCGCGGCCCCGGACCCGCGGCGACGATCGACGTCGTACGCATGCGCCGTCCGGACGACGGTCCCGCCGCCTGCCCGCGCTGCGGCTCGCAGCACACGGTAATGGTCGCCCGCTTCGGGTCGACCGCGTGCAAGGCGCAATACCGCTGCACGGAATGCCTCGAGCCTTTCGACTACTTCAAGCCCTATTGAGACTGCCGGAGCACGCGCGACGATGATCGCCCTGCATTGCGCCTGCCCATCGCGATGAGCCGATTTCACGCGCTGACGATTGCGAGGGTCGACCGGGAGACGCGAGACGCGATCGCGATCACCTTCGCGGTTCCCGAGCCACTGCAGGCGATGTTCCGTTTCGAGCCGGGTCAGCACGTCACGCTCCGCGCCGTCGTCGACGGCGAGGATCTGCGGCGCTCGTATTCGATCTGCGCACCAATCGGCGCACCGTTGCGGATCGCGATCAAGCGCGCGCCCGGCGGCGTCTTCTCGAGCTGGGCCAACGACACGCTGCGCGAGGGCATGACCCTCGACGTCGTCCCCCCGCTCGGGCACTTCGGCGTCGCCGCCGAGCCGGGCACCGCGCGGCATCATCTCGCAGTCGCCGCCGGCAGCGGCATCACGCCGCTGGTATCGATCATCGGAAGCGCGCTCGCGACGGAGCCGCGGATGCGCTTCACGCTGATCTACGGCAATCGCGCGTCGTCGACGGTGATGTTTCGCGACGAGCTCGCGGCGCTGAAGGACGTCCACATGGACCGGTTCCAGCTGATCCACGTGCTCTCGCGCGAGCCGCAGGACATCGGGCTGCTGAACGGCCGCATCGACTGCGCGAAGGCAGACGCACTCTTCTCGACCTTCGCGCCGCTCGACGACGTCGATTGCGTGTACATCTGCGGTCCCGAGGGCATGATGGATGCGGTGAAGGAGGCGCTGGTCGCGAGGGAATTCCCGGGGTCCAGGATCAGGATCGAGCGTTTCGCCGCGAGCATCCCGAAGCACACCCACATTCCGCGGCCGATGCCCAAGGCGAGCCGGACCGAGTGCGAAGTGAGCATCGTCATCGACGGCTCGCAGCGAACGTTCCTGCTCGACAAGGGACATGAGAACATCATCGATGCCGGCCTGCGCAACGGCATCGAGCTGCCGTTCTCGTGCAAGGGGGGCGTGTGCTCGACCTGCCGCTGCAGGCTCGTCGAAGGCGAGGTCGACATGGATGTCAACTTCGCGCTCGAGGACTACGAGGTCGCGCGGGGTTTCATCCTCGCCTGCCAGAGCTATCCGGTGACCGACCGGGTGATCGTCGACTTCGACCAGACCGGCACCGGCTAGCAGCTGGAGGATGGCCCCGCATGCTAGAGTTGGCCGATCGATTGCAATGAAGGTGAATTCGCGTGCCACATCCATTTTTCGACCGTCACCGCGAGACCCTCGAGCGAGCCGTCGAGGCGATCGAACGGCGCGGCTACTGGTCGCCGTTTCCGGAGTCGCCAAGCCCGAAGGTGTACGGCGAAGGCGCAGCGGAACAGGGCAAGGCGGCGTTCGACGCGCTGCTCGGCAAGCGCTTTGCCCTGGCCCAGCCGGCCACGAGCGGCGAGGTCGGCAATGAGCGCTCCCCCTACGGCATGCCCCTGGGCATCACCTACCCGAAGGGGGACCTCGACCGCCTGCTCGCCGCGGTCGAGGCAGCGCAGGCGACGTGGCGCAAGGCCGGCCCGCAGGCCTGGGTCGGCGTCAGCCTGGAAATTCTGTCGCGGATCAACAAGGCGAGCTTCCTGCTCGCCCACGCGATCATGCATACGACCGGACAGGCGTTCGTCATGGCGTTCCAGGCGGGCGGCCCCCACGCGCAGGACCGCGGGCTCGAGGCGGTTGCGTACGCCTGGGACCAGATGCGCCGGATCCCGGAGCGGGCGACGTGGGAGAAGCCGCAGGGCAGGAACGAGCCCTTGCGGATGGAGAAGCATTTCCGCATCGTCCCGCGCGGCGTGGCGCTGGTGATCGGCTGCAGCACGTTCCCTACGTGGAACGGCTATCCCGGCCTTTTCGCGAGCCTCGCGACCGGAAATGCGGTCGTCGTCAAGCCGCACCCGAACGCGATCCTGCCGCTGGCGATCACCGTGCGCATCGCCCGCGAGGTCCTGGCCGAAGCTGGATTCGATCCGAACGTCGTCACGCTGGTCGCGCACGACGCGGGCGACGCCACCGCTCAGACCCTCGCGCTGCGCCCCGAGATCAAGATCGTCGATTTCACCGGCAGCACCGCGAACGGTCGCTGGCTGGAAGAGCACGCCCGGCAGGCGCTGGTGTACACCGAGAAGGCCGGCGTCAATCAGGTGATCGTCGATTCGACAGCGGATGTCAAGGGGATGGTGCGCAACCTCGCGTTCTCGCTCGCGCTCTATGCAGGCCAGATGTGCACTGCGCCGCAGAACATCTACGTTCCGATGGGCGGCATCGACACCGACGAGGGCCACCTCGGCTTCGACGATGTCGCCAGGCGGCTGGCGGAAGGCGTCGACCGATTGCTCGAGGACCCTGCGCGGGCGGTCGAGGTGCTGGGCGCCGTGCAGAGCGACGGCGTCCTGCGCAGGCTCGAGGCGGCCCGCTCGCTGGGCACGATCGTGCTCGATACGCGCGCGATCGTGCACGGACAGTTCCCCGGGGCCACGGTGCGAACTCCACTGATCGTCAAGCTGTCGAAAGCCGATCGCGCGACCTACCTGAACGAGTGGTTCGGCCCGATCGCTTTCGTCGTCGCCACCGACAGCACGGCTGCAAGTCTCGAGATCGCCCGCGACGCGGTGATCGGCCATGGGGCGTTGACCATGGCCGTCTATTCGGCGAAGGACGATGTGATCGAGCGCGCGATCGAGGTTGCCGAGGACGTCGGCGTCGCGCTGTCGATCAACCTGACCGGGGGCGTTTTCGTGAACCAGTCGGCGGCATTTTCCGATTTCCACGGCACCGGGGCGAATCCCGCCGCGAATGCCGCGTTGACCGACGCTGCCTACGTCGCGAATCGGTTCCGTGTCGTCCAGCATCGGGCGCATGCATGAATTACGAGCAGATCCGCTTCGAGACCGGCGACGGAATCGCCCGCGTCACCTTGAACCGGCCCGACCGGCTCAACAGCTTCACCGCGCAGATGCACGCCGAGTTGCGCGACGCCCTGGCGCGCGTCGCCGCCGACGCTGACGTGCGTACGCTGCTCCTGACCGGTGCAGGACGCGGCTTCTGCGCCGGCCAGGATCTCGGCGACCGTAGCGTCGCGCCCGGCGGCGCACCGGTCGACCTCGGCGAGTCGATCGAAAACAATTACCGGCCGCTGGTGCTCGCGCTGCGCAACCTGCCGTTGCCGGTCGTCTGCGCGGTCAACGGCGTGGCGGCCGGTGCCGGCGTCAACCTCGCGCTCGCCTGCGACCTGGTCGTCGCCTGCAGGTCGGCCAGCTTCATCCAGGCCTTCTGCAGGATCGGGCTCGTTCCCGACTCCGGGGGGACCTACTTCCTGCCGCGCCTGGTCGGAAGCGCGCGAGCGATGGGACTCGCGATGCTGGGCGATCGGATTCCCGCGGAGCAGGCTGCGGACTGGGGCCTGATATGGAAGTGCGTCGATGACGACCAGTTCGTTCCGGCCGTCGACGCGCTGGTCGCGCAGCTTGCGCAGTCGTCGACCCGCGGTCTCGCGGCGCTCAAGCGCGCCATGCATGCGTCGGCGGACAATGCGCTGGAGCAGCAGCTCGATCTGGAGCGCGACCTCCAGCGCGCACTCGGATTCGGTCCCGACTATCGCGAAGGCGTCGCCGCATTCCTGGAAAAGCGGCCGCCCCGGTTCTCCGGGCGCTGACGTGGCCGCGGCGCTTTCGCGCGAGGCGACGGTCGCCGTCATCGGCGCCGGCGCGATGGGGAGCGGGATCGCACAGGTGGTTGCCCAGGCAGGGCACTCGGTGCGCCTGTTCGATACGCGGATCGGGGCGGCGGAACGGGCGCGGGATGCGATCGGCCAGACGCTCGCCGGCCTTGCCGCCAAGGGCCGGATCGACGCCGTCGCCGCGTCGGAGGCGACCGCGCGGATTGCGCCGATCCATGCGCTCGGCGACTGCGTCAGCGCGGGCCTCGTCGTCGAGGCGATCGTCGAGGACCTCGAAACCAAGCGCGGGCTGCTGCGCGAGCTCGAGGTGATCGTGCCGCGGACCGCGATCCTCGCGTCCAACACGTCGTCGCTTTCGATCACCGCTCTCGCCGCAGGCATGAAGTCACCCGGGCGCATCGTCGGCATGCACTTCTTCAACCCGGTCCCGCTGATGGAGCTGGTCGAGGTCATCAGCGGCCTCGCGACCGACCCCGAGGTCGCCGATACGGTGCACGCGACCGCGATCGCCTGGGGCAAGCAGCCGGTGCACGCGAAATCGACACCGGGGTTCATCGTCAATCGTTGCGCGCGGCCATTCTACGGCGAGGCGCTGCGCCTGCTCGCCGAGCGCGCCGCCGACGCCGGCACGCTCGATGCGCTGATGCGGGAAGCCGGCGGGTTCAGGATGGGCGCGTTCGAGCTGATGGACCTGATCGGGAACGACGTGAACTTCGCCGTCACGCGCAGCATTTGGGAAGCGCACTTCCACGATCCGCGCTATGCGCCGTCGCTGCTGCAGCAGGAGCGCGTGGCGGCGGGATACCTCGGCAGGAAGAGCGGCCGCGGTTTTTTCGATTACGGGACGGATGCCGCGCGGCCGGTCGCCCGCACCGAGACGGCGCGGCCCGCGCCCGCGCGCGTCGTGCTCCACGGCGAACCGGGGATCGCCGCGCCGCTGGTCGCGAGAATCGCGCGCGCGGGCATTGCCGTCGACCGGCAGGCGCCGCAGACCGCATTCCCCGATGGCGTGATGGCGATCGGCGACGCCTGGCTCGCGCTGAGCGACGGCCGCCCGGCCACCGTCAGGGCCGCGGCGACCGGCACCCGCAACCTGGTGCTGTTCGACCTCGCGCTCGACTACGGCAGCTGCGCGCGCCTCGCGGTTGCGTGCGCCGACGGCTGCGACAGCGCGGCTTTCGCCGCATCGGTCGGCGCGCTGCAGGCAGCCGGCATCGCCGTGTCGAGACTGGACGATGCTGCAGCGCTGGCGGTGCTGCGGACGGTGGCGATGCTCGCGAACGAGGCGGCGGATGCGGTGACCATGGGGATCGCCTCGGCCGGCGACGTCGACGTCGCGATGCGCAAGGGCGTCAACTATCCGCGTGGTCCGCTCGAATGGGCCGACGCCATCGGCGTCGGGCGCGTCCGCGAAGCCATCGCGAACCTCGCTGCGCATTACGGGGAGGACCGGTACCGGCTCGCGCCGCTGATCGAGCGCCGTCAGGCGGGCGCGGGAAGCCTTGCAGGCGCCTTCGGCGGCGCGGCATCGGGAAAGGTCGCGACGTGACCGCGCAGGGCGACAGGGAGGATCCCGCCCGCGGCCACGGCCGCGAGGCTGCGCCGCCTCCGCAGGCGGCGCAGGTGCTCGCCGAGCGGGTCGGCCGCGCGATGCTCGCGAAGGACGCGGCGTCGCAGGCGCTGGGCATGCGCCTCGAAAGCATCGCGCCCGGCCGCTCCGAGCTCACGATGACCGTGCGCCCCGACATGCTCAACGGCCACGCAATCTGCCATGGAGGCTACATCTTCCTGCTCGCCGACAGCAGCTTCGCTTTCGCGTGCAACAGCCACAACCGCAACACCGTCGCGCAGGGCTGTTCGATCGACTACATCGCGCCGGCCCACGCGGGCGATGTGCTGCGGGCGACGGGGACCGAGCGCAGTCGCAGCGGTCGGACCGGGGTCTACGACATCGAAGTGCGCGATCAGCACGGCAGGATGATTGCCATGTTTCGCGGCAAGAGCTATCGGATCGACGGGCACGTCGTCGACGAGCCGTCGGCGCAGTGACGCCGGCACGGTGACGCCGGCCATAGCGAGGAGAACAGCCATGCCGGTCAAGTCACCGCGTCCGGGCGACCTCGAACCGATCGAGACCGCGAGCCGTGACGAGCTCGAGGCGCTGCAGCTTTCGCGCCTGCAATGGTCGCTGCGTCATGCCTACGACAACGTTGCGCATTACCGGCAGGCGTTCGACCGGGCGGGCGCGCACCCGACGGACTGTCGCGAGCTCGCCGACCTGGCGAAATTCCCCTTCACCGTCAAATCGGACCTGCGCGATCACTATCCGTTCGGCATGTTCGCGGTGCCGCGCGAGCGCGTTGCGCGCATCCACGCGTCGTCGGGCACGACCGGCAAGCCCACGGTCGTCGGGTACACGAAGTCCGATATCGACACCTGGGCCGGTGCGATGGCCCGCTCGATCCGGGCCGCCGGCGGCCGCCCCGGTGACATCGTGCACGTCGCCTACGGCTACGGACTGTTCACCGGGGGGCTCGGGGCGCACTACGGAGCCGAGAAGCTCGGCTGCACGGTGATCCCGATGTCGGGTGGCCAGACCGAGAAGCAGGTGCAGCTGATCAACGACTTCCGTCCCGACATCATCATGGTGACGCCGTCGTACATGCTGGCGATCGTCGAGGAGATGCAGCGCCAGGGACTCGACCCGCGCGCCTGCTCGCTGTCGGTCGGCATTTTCGGCGCCGAGCCGTGGACGCCGACGATGCGTGCAAAGATCGAGGCGCTGGTGGGCATCGATGCGATCGACATCTACGGGCTGTCCGAGGTGATCGGCCCCGGCGTCGCGCAGGAGTGCGTCGAGACCAAGGACGGGCTCACCGTCTGGGAGGATCATTTCTATCCGGAGGTCATCGACCCCGAGACCGGGAAGGTCCTGCCACAGGGCGAGAAGGGCGAGCTCGTGTTCACGTCGCTGTCCAAGGAGGCGATGCCGATCATTCGCTACCGGACCCGCGACCTGACGCGGCTTCTGCCCGGAACGGCGCGCACGATGCGCAGGATCGAGAAGATCACCGGCCGCTCCGACGACATGATGATCATCCGCGGCGTCAATGTCTTTCCGACGCAGATCGAGGAGCTGATCCTGCGCGACCCGATGCTCGCACCGCACTACCAGGTCGAGATCACCCGCCCGGGGAGTCTCGACGAGATGACGATCCTCGTCGAGCGCGCGCCCGCCGTGGGCAGCGCCGACGGCGCCGCAGCAGGCGAGCGCCTCGCGCATCGGGTGAAGAGCCTGATCGGAGTCAGCGCCGCGGTGCGCGTGCTGCAGAGCGGGGGCATCGAGCGCTCGGTCGGCAAGGCGCGCCGCGTCGTCGACAAGCGCCAGCTCGGCTGACCGCGTCGCATCCGCCGCGTCGGGATCGCCGCCGTGTGGGCGCGGTCCAGCATCACGGGCGTGCCGTCGATCCTAGCCCGGAGCGACGATTACCGGTACGCTTGCAGCTCTCGAAGCCCTCGGCACCCGGCGCGAAAGCGAATCGACATGCCCGAACACGTTCTTCTCGAGGTACGCGAGCGCGTCGCGCTCGTGCGGATCAACCGCCCCCAAAGGATGAATGCGCTGAACGATGCCGTTGCGCGCGAGATCTGCGAGGCGCTGCTGGCTTTCGACGACGATCCTGCGATCGGCTGCATGATCGTCACCGGCAATGACAAGGCGTTCGCCGCCGGCGCCGACATCGGCGCGATGGCCGACTGGACCTACGCCAAGGTCTACGGCGACGACTACATCACGCGCGACTGGGAATCGATCCGCCGCGTGCGCAAGCCCGTGATCGCCGCGGTGGCAGGCTATGCGCTCGGCGGAGGCTGCGAGCTCGCGATGGCCTGCGACCTCATCGTCGCGGCCGACAGCGCCAGGTTCGGGCAGCCCGAGATCACGATCGGCACGATGCCGGGTTTCGGCGGAACGCAGCGGCTGCCGCGCGCCGTCGGGAAGTCCAAGGCCATGGAATGGTGCCTGACCGGCAGGATGGTGGGTGCCGAGGAGGCCGAGCGCGCGGGACTGGTTGCGCGCGTGGTGCCGGCAGCCGACCTCGATCGCGAGGTGCTCGCGCTTGCCGCCAGGATCGCATCGTTCTCGCTGCCCGTCGTCATGAAGGTGAAGGAGGCCATCAACCGCGCCTACGAGTCGTCGCTGACCGAGGGACTCGCGTTCGAGCGTCGCGAGTTTCATTCGACGTTCGCCCTCGACGACCAGAAGGAAGGCATGCGCGCGTTCGTCGAGAAACGCAAGCCGGACTTCAAGCACCGTTGAACCTGCGCGTGGGCGCGCTGACGCGACTGGTCTGCGCGCTCGGCATCACGCAGATCGTCTCCTGGGGCACGCTGTTCTACACGATCGCGGTTCTCGGGCCGCCGATGGCGAGGGCGCTGGGCGTTCCTGAGGTCGGGCTCTACGGCAGCTTCACCGCGGGGCTGCTGGTCTCGGGCCTGCTCGCGCCCTGGGCGGGGCGCCGGATCGACCGCCACGGCGGCCGAGGCGTGCTCGGCCTGGGCTCGGTGCTCGGTGCTGCCGCATGCGCGATGCTCGCGGCCGCGGCCAACGGCGCGATGATGCTCGCCGGCTGGCTCGTCGCGGGCGCGGCCATGGCGATGTGCCTCTACGATGCGGCGTTCGCGACGCTGCATCGCAGCGCAGGATCCCGCTACCGCACGGCGGTGACGGCGCTGACGCTGTTCGGGGGTTTCGCAAGCACCGTGTTCTGGCCTCTTTCGCAATACCTGCTCGAGCTGCGCGGCTGGCGCGTCGCGTTCGCCGTGCATGCGGCGTTGAACCTCTGCGTTTGCCTGCCCCTGCACGTCGCGTTCGTCCCGTCGGGAGGGGAGCGCGCGCCGCGGCCGGCGCCTCGGGTACCGACGGGCGCTTCCACCGCGGGTCGCACGACATTCGTGTGGCTCGCATCGGCGCTTTCGCTCACCGCGTTCCTGTCCTCGGCGGTTTCGGCGCACCTGGTGACCCTGCTGGGGGCAGGCGGGATCAGCGCACGCGACGCGGTGCTGGTCGGGGCCATGATCGGTCCGATGCAGGTTGCCGGGCGCATCATGGAATTCACGTTCTCGCATCGGATGCGGCAGCTCGCGGTCGGGACGCTGGCCTTCGTGCTGATGGCGCTGGCCGTGGTCGTGCTGCCGTTGGTGCATGGCAGGTGGATCATGGCGCTCGCGTTCGCGCTGCTGTACGGATGGAGCAACGGCGTCATGACGATCGTGCGCGGGACGGTTCCGGCGGAGCTCTTCGGACAGCGCGACTACGGTGCGCTGCTTGGCCGGCTGGCGCGACCGCAGTTCATGCTGAAGGCGGTCGCACCCGTGATGGTCACGCTCCTCTTCTCGCTGGACCACACGCGCCGCATCGCGCTCTACGCGCTGGCGGCCGCCGGCGTCGCGGCGTACGTCGCCTATCGCGCCGCGATACGCGGAGGCGGTGGCGCGCTAGGCGAGTAGCGCGCGGATCAGCATCCACGCGCCGGCGACGGCGACGACGGCAACGGCCGCGATCCAGGTCGCGAGCGGGATGTCCGAGGGTTTGCGCGGGGAAGGGAGCAGATCGTCGTCGCGCAGCTCCGGAGGAAAGGGGCGGGGAGGCACGGGCACGATCTG
>JAGXBK010000193.1 GCA_018971195.1 Betaproteobacteria bacterium | reverse complement strand
TTGCGCTCCTCTTCGAGGCGCTTGACGATGATCCGGTCATGCAGGGGACGGAGTTTCATGGTTACACTCACTTCCAATTATGAATAGCAGCGAGTCATGTCGCTGCGGGCCAGGATCGGCCGTAGGAGGGGGCCCGGGAATCGTCAGATGGTTGGCCGGTGAGCTTCCGGGACTCGCGGGGATTCGTTGCTGCAACGCAGCAAACGTCAGCTCAGAACATTGGGCCACGACGGCAACAATTCAACCCGACGCCGTCGGGTTTCTGTCGGCCATCGACAACGCATGCTGGCGCCGCACGCCGACCGGTTGAATGGCTGCTCGAGCCTGCCGGGGTGGCTGGCTACGACCGAGCCCTGCGCTTGAGGAGCTTTTGGTCAGGCCTTGACGGCCTCCGACTGTCCATCCGTGACCGACTGCACCGCACGACGCAGTTGCATCGGCGCCTGGATGCTCGAGAAAGCCTCTTCGGTCCCGCCCGTGCCGGTGACGACGATGTCGCCGTAGTCGAGCATGCGCCCGAGCAGGCTCTGGTGCACGGCAATCGCTTCGATCTTGCTGAGCAGGATCTCGACGGAGCGGGTGCTGAACACCCCGACCTTCATCATGACGCGCTTGTTGGTAACGGCGAAGTCGGAGCTCTGGCGTCGGATGATCGCAACAAGCACCGCGAGGAGGCCCGCCCCAGGTGCGATGAGGACCAGGTTGTGCCAGATCCCCTGCGACACCAGGAGAGGGATCGCCAGAACGGTCACGGCGGCGAACAGCAGCGGTCCGACCAGGAGCTTCCAGTGA
This sequence comes from Betaproteobacteria bacterium, assembly GCA_018971195.1. GTDB lineage: Bacteria > Pseudomonadota > Gammaproteobacteria > Burkholderiales > Casimicrobiaceae > VBCG01. The sequence continues at coordinate 3,645 of JAGXBK010000193.1, read as the reverse complement.
AGACGGGTTCGGAACACCACCCGTTCGCCTCCAAGCAGGTTGCCGTCGATATAGCTCATCAGTCTGCCCGTAGCCCTCGGCCGAATGTGGCAGAACTATAACCTATCGTTCGCCGGGAACCGCCGCATGTCGCGTCCCGATATGAGAGCCTGACGTACCGCAACGAGGAGAAAGACTCATGCAAACGATTCCGGTCGGGGCCAAGGGCTCGTTCAGTCTCGTCGTCACCCCCGAGCATCTCGCCAACCGCTTCAAGGACGCGATGCTGCCTCCGGTCCTGGCGACACCGGTGATGATCATGGTCATGGAGAATGCAGCGCTCAACGCCATCAAGCCGTACCTCGGCGCGAGCGAGAGCGCACTCGGCACACGTGTCGACGTTCGCCACCTGGCAGCCACTCCGGCCGGACGGCGCGTCACGGGCGAGGCCGAGGTCACCAAGGTCGACGGCCGGCGCATCGAGTTCACAATCCAGGCGAAAGACGGATCCGAGGTGATCGGCACCGGGACCCATGAGCGGATGATCATCGATCTCGTCAAGTTTGCCGAGCGGCTGAAGTCGAAATTCGGCTAGCGGCGCCGCCGACTGCCCCTGATGCGCGCGCGTCCCGGCGTGTCCGAGCCAGGCGGTAGTTGGCGGTTCCGCGACGGGAGCTTCCCTGCTATTCTGGAATCGCCCGAACGTTACCGCATGTTCGACGAGCAACCGTGCGGTCCACCCGGCATTTCATGAGGACCGAAAGATGACGCAGCGTTCCGCCATTCTCGCGCTCGTTTCCCTTCTCGTTGCCGGGCCCGCACTCGCGGTGCTGAAGCCTGGTGCGCTCGCGCCCGACTTCAAGGCACAGGCGTCCCTCGGTGGAAAGGTTTTCACGTTTTCGCTCGCCAAAGCGTTGAAGAACGGCCCGGTCGTCCTTTACTTCTATCCGGCGGCATTCACGACGGCGTGCACGATCGAGGCGCACGAGTTTGCGGACGCGGTGGACGCATATCACGCGCTCGGAGCAACTGTCATAGGCGTCTCGCATGACGATATCGGCACGTTGAACAAATTCTCCGTCAGTGAATGCCGCAGCAAGTTCGCCGTTGCCGCGGACGAGAACCAAAGCATCATGAAGTCCTACGACGCGGTCCTGGCGATCGACCCCAAGTACGCGAACCGGGTCTCGTACGTCATAGCGCCCGGCGGACGTATCGTCTACGAGTACACGTCGCTCAACCCTGAAAGGCACGTCGAAAAGACACTTGACGCGCTCCGCAAATGGTCGGCGCAGCAGACGAAGTAGCTCGGGATGCGATGTGCGGGTCCAGCCTCCGGGTCGAGCGCGAATCCCGCACAAACCAAGGCAAGAGTATTGAAGCCTGCGGGGTGCCGGTGCAGAGGGTCATCAGACCATTTTCAGTTGCTTGAAACGGAGATATAGCGCGCGGCACGCCCAGGCGTCGGTCGCCGCGTAAGTGATCTGCTGCGGCGTCAGGCGGCGTGCAGCCCAGTTCGAAGTCTTTGCGCCTTTGGGGATGCGCGTACCGAGAAATATCCCGGCGAGATTGCGCACGCCCGTCTGCTTCAGACCGTGACGCTTCGCAATGTTGCCGAGATCTACCACGGATCTTTCATCGAACTCGAATAGCTTTTTCAGGTTGCGCATATCGTCGGTCACCGACACGCCCACCTTGATGATCTTCTCCGACGAGAGAATCCCCCGCATCGCGCCGAAAAGCTCCTGCTGCTGGGCCTGCAAGAGATAGACCGCGCTCGCCGTAGCGAACTGCACCAGCGAGGGGAGGTAGCTCTCGCCGGACCTGAAGGCGGGTCGTGTCTCGGTGTCGAATCCGACTACGCTTTCCTGGAGGAGGTCTTGCATCGCGTGCTGGAGGTCGGGCTGCGCGGCGACGACGTACACCGAACCCTCGTAGCGCAGGATGGGCAACTTTCCCATCTCCACACGCGAGATCCTTTTGACGGATGCGATTCGCAAAGCGGCGGCAGGATCCCGACTCATGCGCCACATGGTAAGCCGGTTCGCCGTCGGGAGCGGGTCCGGGGCAGCGCAGCGGCGTCCGCTACCTGACGTCTCGAGAGCACACTCATGGGACAGCTGCGGGCAACAACCGACGACAATTGGCCATCGGCGCCCGCACATGCTAGATTTGAACTCATTGATTTCGTCGTGGCTGCGCGTGGGTTCGGCGGGCCCGGTCGCGGATTCCCAAAACGTCGCTCCCGATGCCTGCACCGCCCGAACCTCCTCGCGACGCAATGCTGCGGCTGATCGCCGGCTTTCGCGCTTCGCGCGTGATCCAGGTCGCCGCGCGGCTGCGCCTGGCCGATGCCCTGCGCGACGGACCGAAGGGTGCCCGCGCGCTCGCGGAGGCCACGTCGACGCACGCGCCATCGCTCGAGCGACTGTTGCATGCACTCGCGAGCCTCGGCGTGGTCACCCGGGATCCGCAAGGGCGATTCGCGCTGACTGCCCTCGGCAGCACGCTGGATGACGATGCTCCAGGATCGCTGCGTGCATGGGCCGAGTTCGCGCTCGGCGGCGAGCATTACGCCGCCTGGGGTGAGCTCGAGCACAGCGTGCGATATGGCGAAGTCGCGTTCGATCACCTCTTCGGCACCGATGTGTGGGACTACCGGCGGCGGCACGCGCAGCGCGGCGAGCTTTTCAACCAGGCCATGGCAGCGCTTGCCCACGGGTTCGATCCCGCGCTGGTCGCAAGTCCTGCATTTGCCGGCGTGCGCAGCATCGTCGACGTCGGCGGAGGCGACGGAAGCCTGCTGGTCGCCCTGCTCCGGCAACATCCGGCGATGCGCGGGGTGGTCTTCGATCTGCCCCAGGTCGTCGGCGATGCGCGCGCGCGGATCGATGCTGCCGGACTGGCGGCGCGCTGCACGGTCGTTGCCGGTGACGCCTTCGATTCGGTGCCCGGGGGCGCGGATGCCTATGTCCTCTGTCAGGTCGTGCACGACTGGAGCGACGAGCGCGCCGGCGTCATTCTCCGGAACTGTCGGCGCGCCATCGCTCCCGGCGGCAAGCTGTTGGTGATCGAGCGCCTGCTGCCCGAACATTTCGATGCATCGCCGGCCGCACGGTCGGCCGCGATGGCGGACCTGACGATGATGGTCATGACCGGCGGACGCGAGCGCACGATCGAAGGATTCCGCGTCCTGCTCGCATCGGCGGGATTCGACGTGACACGTGTCGAGCCGAGCGCACCCGGCCCTGCCTTGATCGAGGGGAAGCCCGAGGCATCATGAGCGCGACGGGCCGCCCCGAGCGCGAATACCGGAGTGCGCAGCACGAAGGTAGTCCAGTGAGCGCCTCCGTCCTGCTGGTCTCGACGGCAACGCACTCGCCCGCGCCGGGGCGGATGCCGCGTTGCCTCGCCATGGCCGGTTTCGAGGTCTCGGTGCTCGCACCGAAGGGCTCGCTCGCCGAGAAGACCCGCTTCGTGAGCAAGATCGGCCATCTTCCGGAGAGCGCGACCGCAGCGCAGTGGATCCATGCCTTCGCCGCGACCGTGAAGGCGACTTCGCCGGTGCTGGTGCTGCCCTGCGACGACACGTCTTTCCGGCTGATGCAGATGCTCGTGTACTCGCCGCCACGGAATCTGCAGCCGGCGTTGCAGCGCGACCTGGCG
>JAGXBK010000192.1 GCA_018971195.1 Betaproteobacteria bacterium | reverse complement strand
ACGTCGTCTTGCCCGCGCCATTGGGGCCGATCAGAGCGTGGCGCGCCCCGGGTAGGAAAGCGAGCGAGACGTCGGAGTTCGCGTTGAACGCACCCCAGCGCTTGGAAAGCCCCTCGGTGCGCAGTGCCGCACCGCTGGCGAGTGTCCCCACGGTTGCGGCTGACGCCGCTGCGCTGTCCCCCGAGGGGACGCAGTCCGCGGCGGGGGACGGCCCTGCGCCGCTCATCGCTTCGCTCCGCGCAGCCGGGCGCGCAGGGTGTCGAGGCCGCCGAGGATGCCGCCGCGCGCGAACAGCACCACGAGGACCAGGAAGAAGCCGAGCCAGAACTGCCAGTAGACCGGATTGATCCCCGACAGGTAGTCTTGCGCGACCATGAAGACCGCGGCACCGACCAGGCCGCCATAGAGCCGCCCCGCCCCACCGAGGACGAGCATGATCAGCAGCTCGGCCGAGCGCTGGAAGCTCAGACCATCGATACCGACGAACTGCGTCGTCTGGGCGATCAATCCGCCCGCGACACCGGCGAGCGCAGCTGCGATGGTGAAGATGGTCCGCAGGCGCTTCGCCACCGGCGCGCCGATCGCGGGCATCCGCTTGCCGCCCTCGCGTATGCCGCGCAAGCTGAGCCCCAGCGGTGAGGCGACGAGCCTGCGAACCAGCAGGAACACGAGGAACACGACGACCAGCGCATAGACGAAAGCCGTGCGCCCCCCGAGGTCGAAATCCCATACGCCCAGGATCCTGCTGATGGTCACGCCGGACAGCCCGTCGACGCCCCCGGTGATCGACGATGCCTTGTTCGCCGCCTCGAACAGCATCAGTCCGATCCCCAGCGTCACCATCAGTCGCGTCAGGTCGCTGCCACGCACGACGAGGAAGCTCACCAGGTAGCCCGCGACTGCCGCGACCGCTGCGGCGGCGGCCAGACCCGAGATCGGCTCGTGCCAGCCGTGCACGGCGAGCAGCCCCGCGGTATACGCACCGATGCCGTAGAACGCCGCGTGGCCGAGCGACACGATGCCGGCGTAACCGAGGATCAGGTCGAGCGAGACCGCAAACAGCCCGGTGATCAGGATCTGGCTGCCCAGGACCCGGTAATCGGGAAACGCGAAGTAGCCGATCACCGGCAGCAGCCAGAAAGCCGCTTCGAGCGGGCGCCACCGCCCGTCGGGAAGCCTCGCATCGCCGGCGACCGCAGCCCTGGCGATGCCGGGAGCCGCAGCGTCGCTCATGTCCTGCGTCCGTAGAGCCCGGCCGGGAACAGGATCAGCAGCACGACCATCAGCGCGTAGATGACGAAGCCGCCGACCTCGGGCACGTAGTACTTGCCGGCGACGTCGAACACCCCGAGGATCAGCGCGGCAACCAGCGGCCCCTTGATCGTCCCGGTGCCGCCGACGCTGACGACGAGCAGGAAGTACACCATGTACTTGAGCGGGAAATTCGGATCGAGCCCCAGCACCTCGATGCCCAGCGCGCCTCCGAGGCCCGCGAGCCCCGACCCGAGCGCGAAGGTCAGGGCGAACACGCGATTGACGTTGATTCCAAGCCCGGCAGCGGCGACCGGGTTGTCGACGCTGGCGCGCACCCGGCTTCCGAAGCGCGTGTGCTCGAGAATGTAGTGCAGCCCGAGCGTCACGAGCGCGACGACCGCGATCAGGAAGATCCGGTACACCCCGAAATCGTGGATCAGGATGTGGACCTGGCCCTGCAGGTAGGGGGGCAGGTTCACCGGCTGTTGCGAGGAACCGAAGATCCAGGTCGCCACCGCGATCGAGATGAACACGAGGCCGATCGAGAACAGCACCTGGTCGAGCGGGCTCGAACGGTACAGGCGTTGATACAGCGTGCGCTCGAGCACGATGCCGACGAGGGCGGAAGCGACAAAGGCGATCGGCAGCGTCGCCAGGAACGGAACGCCGAAGTGCGTCATCGCGACGACGCCCACGTACCCACCGACCATCGCAAGCGCGCCGTGGGCGAGATTCACGAAGTTCATCAGCCCGAGGGTGACCGACAGCCCGACGGCGATGATGAACAGCAGACTTCCGTAGGCGAGGCCGTCGAACAGAACGCCGATCACGCTGCCGATCATCGCGATCTCACCTGGAAGTTCCCCGGCAATGTCCCGGGCGATTCGAGAGCCATGTTCCGAAGCCGACTCGATGACCGGCCGACGCCTGCAGACGCGATACGAGGCCGACCCGGCGTGCACAGGTGCGCACCCGCATCGCGGGGACTCACTCGCGGCGCGAGCATACTACATCGAGGTGCTGCGCCCGGCGGCGTTGACCGCCTGCCGGGCGGTTCGCTATTCTGCCGCGAGTTTCCCGTGCTTCGGGGATGGTCGGCAGGCTCCCCGCCAAGACGTCCTGCGACGTCCAAGCTCTGCTCCTGGATTGGGCCCCGGCGCCCGAATGGGAGTTTCTTTGGACAAGTCCCGGACTGCAGCGACGATCGGCGCCGATGCGCGGCGCATCCTGTGGGTGCGCGGCCTGCGCGCCTTCGGCGATGGCTACGTGAGCCTGCTCCTGCCTGCCTATCTGCTGCAGCGGGGACTCTCGCCGCTGCAGGTCGGCATCGTCGCCACGGCGACGCTGCTGGGATCCGGCGTGGCGACGCTGGTCGTCGGACTGCATGCGCACCGGGTGGGGTGCCGCGCACTGTTGATCGGCGCAGCGCTGCTGATGGCGGCAACCGGCTTGGGCCTCGCCGCGACAGACGGGTTCTGGCCGCTGCTGGTCGTCGCGATCGTCGGCACCCTCAATCCTTCCAGCGGCGACGCGAGCTTGTTCCTTCCGCTCGAGCAGGCGACGCTCGCCGGCCTCGCGAGCGACCGCCAGCGCACGGCCATGTTTGCCCGCTACAGTCTGGTGGGCGCCCTGGCCGGGGCCGGCGGCGCACTGGCCGCGGGCCTGCCCCAACTCGCGGCGAGCGCGGCCGGTCTCCCGCTCGCGAACACTACGCAAGCGATGTTCATCGCCTACGCCGTCCTCGGATGTGTTTCAGCGGCGATCTACCGCGGGCTGCCGCGGGATCGTCAGGTTGCGGGCGGCCGGGCACCTGCACCTGCCGCGGCGCTCGGGCCTTCGAGACGCATCGTCGTCATTCTCGCCGCGCTGTTCGGCCTGGATGCATTTGCCGGGGGCTTCGTCGTGCAGTCGATGCTCGCGCTGTGGCTGCTCGAGAAATTCGGCCTCGGCGTCGTGGCGACCGGCGCGATCTTCTTCTGGACGGGGATCCTGTCCGCCTTTTCCTACGTCGTCGCCGTGCGGATCGCCCGCAAGCTGGGACTCGTGAATACGATGGTCTTCACGCACCTGCCGTCGAGCGTGCTGCTGCTGCTCGTGCCCTTCATGCCGACCCTCGCACTGGCCGTGGTCCTGCTGCTCGCGCGCAGCGCGCTGTCGCAGATGGATGTGCCGACCCGCAACTCCTACGTGATGGCTGTGGTCACGCCGGCCGAGCGCGCCGCGGCGGCGAGCATCACGTCGCTGTCGCGCAGCCTCGCCTCGTCCGCAGGCCCGTTCATCGCGGGCTGGCTCCTCGGCATCTCCGCCTTCGGGTGGCCGCTGATCGTCGCCGGAGCGCTCAAGATCGTCTACGACCTCTCGCTGCTCGCGACCTTCGGCAGGCTGCGGCCACCCGAGGAATCGGCGCGGCCCTCCCGGTGACGGCCGCGGAGAGTTGCGCGCCCGCAGACTGCGGCGCAGGCGTCTATCCCATCGGGTCCTTCACGTTGTCGATCTGATCGAACTCGATGTTCCAGAGGTGCCCGTCGACGCGCTCGACCTTGCGGATGTAGACCGTCTGGATGACGTCGCGCGTTGCCGGATCGATCGTCATCGGACCCCTGGGGCTGGTCCAGGACAGCCCTTTCATCGCCTCGACCATCTTCTCTCCGTTGGTGTCCCCACCGGTCTTATTCAGCGCCTCGTAGATCAGGTGCATGCCGTCGTAGCCGCCGACCGAGTGGAAATTCGGCCGCATGCCGGCGTTCGCCTGCATGAAGCCGCTGACGTAGGCCTTGTTCTCCGGCGACGGGTGCGCCGCCGAATAGTGGTGCGAGCTGACCACGCCCAGCGCCGGATCACCCATCGAATCGAGGATGTCGTCGTCCACGACGTCACCCGTGCAAATCAGGCGGATGCCCGCGTCCTTCAATCCGCGCTCCCCGAACGACTTCATCACGGCCGTGCCCGCGCCCGAGGGAACGAACACGAACAGCGCATCGGGCTTCGCATCCTTGACGCGCTGAATGAACGGCGCGAATTCGGGATTGGCGAGCGGCGCGCGCAGCGACTCGATGATCGCGCCTCCTGAACCCGTGAAATTCTTGACGAAGGTCTTCTCCGCATCGATGCCGGGTGCGTAATCGCTGACCAGCGTCACCACCTTCGAGATCTTGTTCTTCGCGCCCCATTCTGCGATCGGTGCCGTTACCTGCGGGATCGTGAATCCCGAGCGGACGATGAACGGCGAACGCTGCG
>JAGXBK010000191.1 GCA_018971195.1 Betaproteobacteria bacterium | reverse complement strand
CCGCTCGCGGGCACCGTGGCGGCTCCGAGCCTGTCGGGATCGGTGGCGCGGCGCTCGTCGCAGGACATGACCATCAAGCTCGACGTCGCCGGCGATGCGCCCGTCCACGACATCGACGGGGCGTCACGCGCGCGAAGCCCGCTCGCCCTGGCCGTGAACGCCGCCATCGACGGCTTCGTGCGCTCGAGCGCCGACGCCCCGTGCATCCGCCTGGCCGCGCTCAAGCTGCAATTCGTCCTCGACGTCGAGCGTGTCGCCGGCGGCGGCTTCAAGATCGTCGTTCCGGCGGCCCAGCTCGCGGCCGAGGGGGCGCGGCACGACGTCAACACGCTGACGCTGACCTGGGACCGGATCGTCTCCAATGCGCTGCGCTGAAGGCCCTCTTGCGCCAACGCGCCGGCTGCGTATGCTTGAGGCGCCGGCAACCGGCAAGGAGGGGCGGGCATGCCGATACGATCGCTGCGTTCGATAGTCGCGGGGCAGACGCCGATCACCGCGTCGAAGACGACGACGGTCGTCGACGCTGCGCGCCTGATGATGCGGCACAACGTCGGCGCGCTGCTGGTCGTCGACGGGACGCGCCTGATCGGGATCTTCACGGAGCGTGACGCACTGTTCCGATTGGTGGCCGAGGGCCGCAATCCGGCGCTGACCCGGGTCGCGGACGTCATGACCGCCCAGCCGCAGACGGTGCATCCCGACGAACCTTTCGGCAAGGCGCTGCGCATGATGTACGAGGGCAAGTTCCGGCACCTCCCGGTCGTCGAGTTCGACCGGCCGCTGGGCATGGTGTCGGTGCGCGACGCGCTCGACGAGGACCTCTACGAGCTGCGGGTCGATCTCGAGCAGCGCGAGACGATGCGCGATTGAACTTGCCGACTTCCCGCCGCGGGCCGCCCGCTGCGACAATCGCACACTCAGGAGACACGGATGGCATCGCATACCTACAAGCTGGTGGAGCTCGTCGGATCGTCACCCAGCAGCAGCGATGACGCGATCCGCAATGCGATCACCAGGGCCTCCGCTACAATCAAGCATATCGACTGGTACCAGGTGATCGAGTCGCGCGGCCACGTCGTCGACGGCAAGGTCGCCCACTACCAGGTGACGCTGAAGATCGGATTCAGGATCGAGTGATCCGGAGCCGGCTCCCGCGCGACCCCATCCGCGGGGCGTGATTCGTCCGATCGGTTCCTCGTTGCCGCCCAGCGCTTCCTTCCATCCCGCGGTACGGGACTGGTTCGCCCGCCAGTTCCCGGCGCCGACCCCGGCCCAGGCGCGCGCGTGGCCGCTGATCCAGGCCGGGCGCCACACGCTGATCGCCGCGCCCACCGGGTCGGGGAAGACCCTCGCCGCGTTTCTCGCCGCAATCGACTCGCTGCTGAAGCAGGGCCATGAGTGCGCGCTGCGCGACGAGACGTTCGTCGTCTACGTCTCTCCGCTGAAGGCGCTGTCCAACGACGTCCACAGGAACCTGGCGCTGCCGCTGTCGGGCATCCGCGAGGCGCTCGCGGCGCGAGGGGAGCCCGACGTCGACATCCGCACTCTGGTGCGCACGGGGGACACGCCGCAGCACCAGCGCGAGGGCATGCGCAGGCGGCCCCCGCATATCGTCGTCACGACCCCCGAGTCGCTGTACGTGATGCTCGGCTCCGAGTCGGGGCGCCGGATGCTCGCGACGAGGCGCACGGTGATCGTCGACGAGATCCATGCGCTCGCGTCGGGGAAGCGCGGCAGCCACCTCGCGCTCTCGCTCGAGCGCCTCGACGCGCTCGCGGACCGGCCGCTGCAGCGCATCGGGCTGTCGGCGACGCAGAAGCCGATCGAGGACGTGGCGCGGTTTTTCGTCGGCACGCGTGGCGACTGCGCCATCGTCGATCTGGGGCACGTGCGCGAGCGCGACCTCGCGATCGAGGTGCCGGCAGCGCCGCTCGAGGCGGTGATGTCCAACGAGGTCTGGACGCAGGTGTACGCGCGCCTGGCCGAGCTTGCGGCCCTGCACCGGACCACGCTCGTCTTCGTGAACACGCGGCGGCTCGCCGAACGCATCTCGCGCCACCTGTCCGAGATCCTCGGCCGCGACCGGGTCATGGCGCATCACGGAAGCATGGCGCGCGAGGTCCGGCTCGCGGCGGAACAGCGACTGAAGGACGGTGACTTGAGCGTGCTGGTGGCCACCGCGTCGCTCGAGCTCGGCATCGACATCGGCGACGTCGAGCTGGTCTGCCAGATCGCGTCACCGCGCTCGATCGCAACCCTTCTGCAGCGGGCGGGCCGCGCGAGCCACGCCGTCGGTGGCGTACCCAAGGCGCGCATCTTCCCGACCTCGCGCGACGAGCTCGTCGAATGCGCGGCGCTGCTCGATGCGGTGCAGCGGGGCGAGCTCGATCGGCTGACCATTCCCGCCAAACCTCTCGACGTCCTGGCGCAGCAGATCGTCGCCGAGGTCGCTGCGCGCGAGTGGCGCGAGGACGACCTCTACGCCTGCTTCACCCGCGCGTCGCCCTACGCAAGCCTGACCCGGGACGAGTACCGCGAGGTCCTGCGCCTGGTTGCCGAGGGCTTCACGACGCGTCACGGCCATCGCGGCGCCTACGTGCATCGCGACGCGGTCAATGGCGTGCTGCGCGGGCGCCGCGGCGCGAGGCTCACCGCGCTGACCTCCGGCGGCGCGATCCCCGACACCGCCGACTACGACGTCGTGCTCGAGCCTTCCGGGCACAAGGTCGGCACCGTCAACGAGGATTTCGCCGTCGAGAGCCTGGCAGGCGACATCTTCCAGCTCGGCAACACCTCCTACCGGATTCGTCGCATCGAGGCGGGCAGGTTGCGTGTCGAGGATGCGCAGGGGCAGGCTCCCGGCATTCCGTTCTGGCTCGGCGAGGCGCCCGGGCGCAGCGACGAGCTGTCGATGGCCGTGTCGCGGCTGCGCGCCGAGGTCGCGGCGCGCTGCGAGTCGCCCGGTGGCCGCGATGCCGAGATTGCAAAGCTCGCGCGGATCGGCGTGGTACCTGCCGCTGCGGGCCAGCTCGTCGATTACCTGGCGACCGCGCGCGCGGCGCTCGCCACGCTGCCGACCCAGGACACGATCGTGCTGGAGCGCTTCTTCGACGAGTCGGGCGGCATGCAGCTCGTGGTCCATTCGCCTTTCGGCAGCCGCGTCAACCGCGCCTGGGGGCTCGCCTTGCGCAAGCGCTTCTGCGTCAAGTTCAATTTCGAGCTCCAGGCTGCCGCGACCGAGGACGCGATCGTGATCTCGCTGTCGACCAGCCACAGCTTTCCGCTGGCCGATGTCGCGCGCTACCTGCATTCGAGCACGGTGCGCAAGGTCGTCGTCCAGGCGATGCTTGCGGCACCGATGTTCGCGGCGCGCTGGCGCTGGGTCGCCGGCATATCGCTTGCGCTGCCGCGATTCCGTGGCGGCCACAAGGTGGCGGCTCCGCTGCAGCGCATGCGCGCCGAAGACCTGATCGCGGCAGTGTTTCCAGACCAGATCGCATGCGCCGAGAACATCGTCGGCGAGCGCGAGATTCCCGATCACCCGCTGGTGCGCCAGACGATCGACGACTGCCTGCACCAGGCGATGGACATCGAGGGCCTGGAGCGCGTGCTGCGCGCGATGGAGACGGGCGCCATCCGCGTCGTCGCGCGCGACCTGAGCTCACCATCACCGCTGGCAATGGAAATCCTCAACGCACGGCCTTATGCGTTCCTCGACGATGCGCCGCTCGAGGAGCGGCGCACGCAGGCGGTGTTGAGTCGCCGTTGGCTCGACCCCGAGGCGGCAGGCGACCTCGGCGCTCTCGATCCGGCAGCCATCGCCCGAGTGCGTGAGGAGGCGTGGCCGGACGCGAGCGATCCCGACGAGCTGCACGATGCGCTTTGTTGGCTCACCTTCATGACGGAGGCCGAGGTCGGCGCAAGGGCCGACTGGGCCGCATGGGCCGCATCCCTGGCCGCGGCCCACAGGGCGGCCCGCCTGTCCTTGGGAGGAGCGGCGCTCTGGGTCGCCGCCGAGCGCCTGCCGCTGCTGCAGGCTCTCCTGCCCGGCGCGCGGCCCGAGCCGCCGATCGCCACCCCCGCCGAGTACGCGCAGCCCTGGAGCACGGACGAGGCGCTCGTCGAGCTTGCACGCGGCCGTCTGCAGGGCCTGGGGCCGGTGTCCGCCGCGAGTCTCGCGGGACCGATCGGAGTGACCGCCGGCCGAATGACGTCCGCGCTCGCTGCGTTGCAGGCGGAAGGATCGGTAATGCACGGCCGCTTCACCGCCGAGCCGCCGGAGGATGGGGAATGGTGCGAGCGTGGGCTGCTCGCACGCATCCATCGCTATACGGTGAAGCGTCTGCGCGCTGAGATCGAGCCCGTCGAGGCCCGGGATTTCCAGCTCACCCGAGAGGTTCTCGGCGCATGCCACCTGGTCGGGGAAGACGGAAGCGAGCAGGTCCTCCGCCGCCATCCGCGCCAGCGGTGCCGGCACCTTGCGGCCGCCGCGAAAGCGCGGCAGGG
>JAGXBK010000190.1 GCA_018971195.1 Betaproteobacteria bacterium | reverse complement strand
CACGGTCGCGAGCGAGCGCCCGCAACGCCCGGGAGCCGCCGACTTCGACGACGCTCGACGTCGGCGAGATCACCACCGAGAACAGGGGGCCCGCGAATTCGAAGAATTGGCGCTGGCTGTCGCCGCCGGTGTCCGGTTCGCCGCCCGTTGCCGCGGCGGTGGATGCTTCGCCCTCGGCCTCCGCCATACCGGCTTTCGCCGACGGCGCCTCGCCCGGGGACTTCGGCCGCCGCCGCCCCTCGCCGCGATGCAGGTCGAACCAGTCGTATTCCTCGGCCGGCAATGCGAGCAGCGCTTCCTTGAGTGCCGACTGCACCGAGCGCAGGACGTCGCGACTCGTGCGCTCTTCCTCCGCGCGCTGCTGGTCCTCGACGATCTTCGTCAGTCGTGCCTCGAGTGGGCGCAACTCATCCAACAGCCGCGAGAGCGATGCGTCGTGGATCACGCCCAGCCGCGTCCCCGGTGTCAGCGTCAGGTAAGGGGCATCGACGATGCCCTGGATGTAGCCGCTGGTCCAGGGCATCCGGTTGAACGCGTCGATCTCGGCCACGTTGCCCAGCACGCGCGTGCCGGAGCGGTAGAGCGAAACGGCGTTGGCCGGAGCGTGCGAGTGCAGGTAGAGCTCGGCATACACCTCACCCTGCGGCAGCAGCGCTCCCTCCAGCTCGTGCAGCAGACGGCCCTCGAACTGACGCGGCTCGACCTTGAATTCCGCGCGCGCGGTGCGATCGACGACGCGGATCGACACGCCCGAATGGCGGATGCGATCGCGAAGCTCGGCGGCGAGATACCACTGGATCTTCTCGCCGCTGAAGTTCTTGATGCCGGGCAGGATGCCGCGGATCAGCACGTCGGTGCCCGGCTCGGGCAGCAGCGTGGGTCGCTGCGTGATCCGGTACGCCGGATCGCCCTTGGCGAGATGCATCTGCCAGGTGCGCCCGTCGTCGCCGGCGGACGTGAGCAGCAACTCCTCGCCCAGTGTCCAGAAGCTCAGCAGGCCGATGCCGAACTCGCCCTGCAGGCCACCGCCTGCGCCTTGCGTCTTCAGCCTGCGCTTGATCGAGTCGCAGACATGCGTCGCGACGTACTGGAAATCGGGCTCGCCGTCGGCATTCCTGCGAATGCCCTCCCCGTCGTCCTTCACGCGCAGGTAATGCTGGCCCCGGTCCTTGCCGCGCGTGATGACGACCGTCTTCGCGCGCGCATCGATGCTGTTCTCCACAAGCTCGGCGACCGCCTTCAGCGGATTGCTCTGCGACAGCGCGATGATGGTGATCGCGTTCCAGTGGTCGCCGATGCGCAGGTTGCCGCTGGCGCGGGAACGGGACGGCTGACCGCGCACCTTGGCCATGTTCGCTACCATTGCACGCGGTCGATGCCGGGCACGGCTTCGTAGGCGGTGCGATGTCGGGACTGCGCGATGCCGGAGCGGAACTCGCCCAGCACCACGACTGGTATGGCGGCACGCGCCGCCTGACGCAGGACCCTGCCGACGCCCATATGACCGTCGATAAACGCGGAAAGCGCATTCGTATCGAGTATCACGCCCGGTCCTCGGGTTCGACCACTTCGAAGGCCTCGTCGATGCGTGCCTGGATTCGCGCGGTTTCGCTCCGGTACCGCCGCAACTTTCCGAAACCCTGCATCCAGGGCGGCTCTCCGTTACGCGCCGCGGCCGCATTCGCTGTCGGCTTGTCCCGCAAAGCCTTGGCCATGAACTTCTTGAGCGTCTGGCCACGTTCAGCGGCCTTTGACTTGACCCTGCTGAACAGGATGTCCGGGATTCCGACGGTCGTCTTCATCGGCCTATATTGCCATCTTTACGATTCCGGAGGCGGCTCAGTCTTCGACCGGCCTTCACGACGAAATCGACTTCCTGGCCCGCTCGCTCCAGTAGTAGACCAAGCACTCGCCTCCCGCCGCTGCATTCGCAAGCTGGGCGCCCACCGCGGACTCGGTAAGACGGCCGCAGTACTCGAGGTCGCCGCGGGCTTCGCGCAGCGAGAGCAGGAGCACGTCCCGGGAAATCGAGGTCTCGACCAACGAGTCGAGGACGTAGCGCGCCCAGCGCTCCGGTTGCGAGACGAGCGGCGCCGCGCCGGGGCTGCCGGCAGGTGTGCGACGCCCGGGGGCCCGGCGCCCGATCTGATCATGGCGTGCTTGCGCCCATCAGCCCGGCGTGAAATGCGCTCAAAAGCTTGAGCGCCTGATCCGGTCGAGCCCGATTCAGCTGCAGAACGAGCGGAGATTCGCTTTCCGGAGAAAGTTCTCCTGCAAGGATGTCATCGAGTCGTTGAATCACGTCGTCGAATCGCGTGCTGTGCTGCTGCAGCGCTGCTCTTGCGTCGCGCCCCAGAAGCCACCCGCCGGTGGGCTCGAAGTCGAACCGGTCCGTGATTACGTTGGGGAACTCCGAGTAGAGCCGATCGATATTGCCAGCTTCGAGATAGTTGCGCAGGACGAACCCCAGATCGCCGGCGTCCTTGCCTTGCGTGAAGCGATGGCGATCTTTCCAGGCCAGTACCTTGAGCACGGCCAGCATCGGCAGCGAAACCACTCGCGCCGACTGCCCTTTCGGCAACGTCACCGCAATCGACGATGCAGCGGCCTCCGCATAACCGGTCACCGCCATGAACTCGTCGCCGGCAGGCGGCCAGGCGACCGTGCCGTCGGCCCGCTCCACCGCCCCGAACGGGATCAGGTCGACCCACCCGTGCCTGATGTGTTGCAGCCGGTGCGCGGTGTTCCGGCACGGCGCGGCCGATCGAAGATCGGCCAGCAGTTGCGCGAGCCAGTCGAGCTCTTGTCGGTGCGACAGGTCAAGCATCGGCGCGTGCAATCTGCTCATGGATCAGCTTGGCGGTCTCGATGCAGCGCCCATCGCCGGTGGCCATCAAATCTGCGTATACCAGCGGCGCCGGTGCCAAGGCAGCCTCGGCAGCTTCGAAGGTCCAGAAGCGCCGGTAGATCTCGACATTGCCGGCCGCATCGGTGCGCAACCGCAGGTCGACGAGGAGCCGAGGGTCGATCTTCTCGGCATAGAAGGTGGCAGTGCCGGGTCGCAGAAAGCCCGTGATGCGCCCGCCGGCCGGTTCTCCGCCGAGTACCGCGCCATACTTTGTTGGGTCGATCTTGTCCCACCATTCCAGGGTGTCGGCGTGATAGCGTCCCAGGAACAGCCGCGGCCGCAGGGTTTGCGGATAGAACTCGGCCCACTGCTGGAGCAGGCGCGCTCGTTGCAGCAGCCTGCGCTTGCCGCGCATCTCGGCCACGTAGCCGAGCTTCGGCAGTTCCGCCATGACCCATCCAACGGTCCCATGCGCGACATTGGCCCGCTGCGCGATCTCGCGGTACGGCAGATCGACCCACTCGGGGTTGCAGATCAATGCAAACAGGACCTGCAGGCCACTCGCCTGGAAGGCTCGTCCCCGGGGCTGGTATCCATGCGTGGTGGCCGCGGGTTTCTCGCCCTTGACCCACACCAGCAAGGGCGGCTGGTCGAGGTACGCGTTGCCGGCAGCGTCGACGAAAGGTATGCCGCGCGCGCGCAATGCTTCGGCCATCGGCGGCGTGACGTAATCGGCGACCACCAGGCCCTGCTCCCCGAGCCGCTCGACCTGATGGATGACCGCGCCCAGCCCATTCGGCCGCAATCCGCGTTTCAGCTCGACCGCGTAGGTGACCTCGCGC
This sequence comes from Betaproteobacteria bacterium, assembly GCA_018971195.1. Taxonomy (GTDB): domain Bacteria; phylum Pseudomonadota; class Gammaproteobacteria; order Burkholderiales; family Casimicrobiaceae; genus VBCG01. The sequence goes on along the minus strand of JAGXBK010000190.1, from coordinate 836 downwards.
CCGCCGTATCCGATGCGAACGATCGCGTCGGCCATGGTCTTGCGTAGCCGAACCTTCTGGCCATCCACCGCTGTGGTCATGCCATAGCCGTGCAGCCGCGTCAGAGCTGCGGTCAGGAGATCGGTGGTTGCGGTTGTAGTTGCCTTGTCCATGGGAGTCATATTGTCCACGTCTCGTGGACAATGTCAATATAGTGGACAAACAGCGATAGCGATGCAGTGACAGTACTTGTTATTCTGGACTGTGTCCACAAATATGGCAATGTCCACGCATCGTCGACAAATTGCTGAGGTGGACATCATGACCAGCGGCGCGCCCCTTACCGCTTCAACTCGCTGAGCTCGAGCGCTTCGGCGTGTCGTGGATGTTCGAAACGCTACCGTAGCGGCAGCGGTCGATCCCGATCCGGAGCGCATCCAATCACCGGAGGCGGATGTGGTGAAGCACGAGGTTGTGCGCGGCAGCGGCGGCCGCGTGAGCATCGTCGATTCGATCACCCAGCTCGCACCGGGCGACGCCGGCACGATCGTCGTCTGCGGCTCGCACGGCGGGACGCGCGCGGGGACATTCGCGCTCGCGGTGCCGCTGGCCGCGGTGTTCTTCAACGACGGCGGCGTCGGCAAGGACGGCGCCGGCATAGCGGCGCTCGGCATGCAGCGGGCGAAGGGAATCGCCGCCGGCGCCGTGCTGGCAGAGCGTGTGGAGCGAAGCCGCGACCCCGTCGCGGCGCAAGGGGCTGCAACCGACGCGGCCACGCATCGTGGACCTGCTGCGGGATGCCGGTGTGGCGGCAAGGGCCCGCGTGCTCGACGTCGGTTGCGGCAGCGTGCTCCTCG
>JAGXBK010000043.1 GCA_018971195.1 Betaproteobacteria bacterium | reverse complement strand
CGACGTTCGAAGTACAGGGGTCCGCGGGCCGCGGCGGCCCGCCCTTGGGCGTTGGCGAATTTTGGTTGAACAGTTGGTGGGGCTAAGGCATGTGGTTAGTAGGGCTAGCGTGTTGTTACATCGATCGGCATTTGGGGCGGTACTAATTCGTGATGCGTATAATTGATATTATGTAAAATAACGTGCATCCGACAGGATTCACAGTTTCGCAACCTGATACTGCAAACCACCCTGTACCCCCCCCCCCGATAAATCAACCCTCGGGGGGTCGGTGTGCTATTGATTTCGAACGCAGGTGCCGGACCGGCTGCATGCTGCCGCTACACTCCGCGCATGGCCCTCAAAGCGACGATCTGCAAGGCCGCCCTTTCGGTCGCCGACATCGACCGCGGCTACTATGGCGACCATGCGCTGACGATCGCGCGGCATCCGTCCGAGACCGACGAGCGCATGATGGTCCGGTTGCTCGCCTTCGCGCTGCATGCCGACGCCGCGCTCGAGTTCGGGCGCGGCTTGAGCGCCGAGGACGAGCCGGATCTCTGGCGCAGGAACCTGACCGGCGCGATCGAGCAGTGGATCGAGGTCGGTTTGCCGGACGAGCGCGAAGTGCGCAAGGCCTGTGGGCGTGCGCGCGAGGTTTACGTACTCGCGTACGGCGGTCGTGCGGCGGAACTCTGGTGGCAAGGCGCGCGCGACACGCTGGATCGCCAGGCGCGGCTCACCGTGACCGAAGCGCCCGGGGAAGCAAGCCGCGCGCTGGCTCGATTGGCGAGCCGGTCGATGGAACTGCAGGTCACGATCCAGATGGGGCATTTGTTGATCGCCGATGGCACAACGTCGGTCTCGGCGGAGCTCCGGGTCCTGAAGGCCGGATCGTCCGGCGGCTGAGCGCGCGCCCCTGCACGCCGTGCACTCCGGTAAGCGTCACGCGAGCGGTGCTGCCGTCGATTCAGCGTGGGGCCAGGCGCCAGAGCGACGTCACCTCGGCGGCGCGTGCCGCATGGAGCGCGTCGGTTACGTCGGACGCCTTGGGATGGGTGGGCCGCGCGTCGATTCGATCGACGACCTTCAACCCCGCGGCGTCGAACATCGCGACGAGTTCCGGCCGCGACCGCAGGCCCAGGTGCTCCGCGAGGTCCGACAGGATCAGCCAGCCCTCGCCCGCCGGCTCGAGGTGCGCGGGAAGCGCAGCCAGGAATGCGCGCAGCATGCGGCTCTCGGGGTCGTAGATCCCGTGCTCGAGGGGAGAGCTCGGCCGCGCGGGGACCCACGGCGGGTTGCATACGACGAGCGCGGCCCGTCCTGCGGGAAAGAGATCCGCCTCCACGACTTCCACCTGCGTCGCCAGGCCGAGGTGCTCGAGGTTCTCGCGGGCACAGGCGAGTGCGCGGGGATCCCGGTCGGTGGCGACCACCCGCCTCAGCCCTCGTCGCGCGAGCACCGCGGCCAGCACGCCCGTTCCGGTGCCGATGTCGAAGGCCACACTCGACGATGACCACGCGGCCGGCAGTGGTGCCTTGGCCACCAGATCGATGTATTCGCGGCGAATCGGCGTGAACACCCCGTAGTGCGGATGGATCCGGCCAGCGATCTGCGGAATTTCCATTCCCCTGAGGCGCCACTCGTGCGCGCCGATGAGGCCCAGCAGCTCGCGCAGCGCGATGACCGAGCGCCCTGCTCCCGGGCCGTAGACGTCCGCACACGCCTGCCGGACATCGGGTGCGCGTCGCAGGCCAAGGTCGTAGTTCTCGTCGAGCTCCAGCACGAGCATGCCCATTGTGCGCGCACGCTGCGACCGGGCCTGGCGATGGAGATTGAAGGCGTCGATGGGCAGTACGGGGATCGGAGATGCGCCCGATGCGGGTGCCGCGGATGCAGCCGATTTCTTCGACTTGCGGGACTGGCGGTCGACGCGGCTCGCCAGCGCAATCAGCATCTGTCGCGCATTCTGGAAGTCACCGCGCCACAGCAGCGCAGTGCCCTGGCACGCGAGACCGTACGCGTCGTCGGCCGTCATCCGGTCATCGGCGATGACCACGCGCTTCGGGGGCGGTACCCCGCGCTCCGAGTGCCAGCGCGCCGAGCATGTCTCGCCGCCCTCGCTCCAGTGAACGACCGGGTGCGTCTGCACGCTAGAGCTCGGTGTATTTCCTGCTGGTTCCGCGCGCCTTGTGCACCGGATATTTCTCGGCATTCGCGAGGATCTTGCGCTCGGCCGCGGCGACAGGATCGATGTTCAGCTGGTCGCTCAGCCGGACCAGGTACAGCAGCACGTCCGCAATCTCGTCGCTCGCCGACGCGTGGGCCTCGGGCCCGAGGCCTCGGCTCTGCTCTTCGGTGAGCCATTGAAAGATCTCGAGCAGCTCGCCCGCCTCCGCCGACAGTGCCATCGCGAGGTTTTTGGGCGAATGAAACTGGTTCCAATCGCGCGCGGCGGCGAATTCCCGCAACTGCTTGCGCAGGCGTTCAAGTTCGGTCACGTTGGTGCTCCAATGAACTCCGATGCGGCGACACAGGGAACGACGACTGCGCGCGCCGCCTTCAGAACTTCTCGTCGCGCCGCAGGTAGCGCCACTGCCCCACCGGCAATGGGCCCAGCGGGACACTCCCGCTGCGCACGCGCTTCAGGCCGATCACCGTCAGGCCGACCAGTTCGCACATGCGGCGGATCTGTCGCTTGCGGCCTTCGCGCAGCACGAAGCGCAGCTGGTGCTCGTTCTGCCACGACACGCGGGCAGGCTTGAGCTCGACGCCATCGAGCTCCAGGCCGTGCTGCAGCAGCTTCATCCCCTTGTCGGAGAGCGACCCTTCGACACGCACCAGGTATTCCTTCTCCACCGCCGAGTCCCGGCCGACGAGCTGCCTGGCGATGCGGCCATCCTGCGTGAACACCATGAGCCCGGTGGAGTCGATGTCCAGCCGTCCTGCTGGGGCGAGGCCGCGCAGGTGTCCCGGCTTGAACCGCGTCGGGGATGGATCCTCGGGCCAGCGGTTCTCCGGCTTGATCAGCACCATCGCGGGCTGATAGCCGTCCTCCGCCTGGCCGGAGACGTAGCCGATCGGCTTGTTGAGCAGGATCGTGACCTGCTCGCTCTGATGCCGTGCCGCCGCCGGATCGATGTCGATGCGCGCGAGCGGCGATACGCGCACGCCGAGCGTGGTGACGACCTTGCCGTCGACCTTCACCCATCCGTTCTCGATCCACTCGTCGGCTTCGCGCCGCGAACACAGGCCCAGCTCGCTCATCCGTTTCGATAGGCGGGGATCGTCGGGATTCTCGTGACGCGGGGGACGCGTCGCTGCGGCCGTCGAAGCAGGCGCCTTCGGCAGCGGCCTGCCCCGCTGCGCGCGCCGGGCGCGCGAGGTCGGGGTTTTCGGCAGCGTGGCCGGATCGACGGGCTTGGTGACTTTGAGGGTGATCCGGGCCATGCCTACTCGGCCTCCGGCGACCTTGTGCAGCGGGTATCCCTGACGACGATCTCGGGCCCGGGCCAGTTCACGATCGGGCCCCCGAGGGGCCTCGCGGGCATCGAAGACTGCGCCCTTTCGGTCTTCATTGCGATCGATCTTCGGCAGTCGCTGGTTTCGTGCATTCTACAGGCGACGGTGTCACGCCAGCCGGGATCCGGCGCAGGAGAACTCCGTGCCATCGTGGGCGCACGCTCCAAGTCGATCCGGGTCGCATGCGCCGTCGGTCTTTCGATGGGCGAGACTGATTCGGCGCGTGCGCGAGTGATGCAAACGCGGCGAAGTTGTGCGATTATCGCGGGCGCGGAAAATGCCGGGCTCTGCCCGGCGCAGTATTCCGGCGCGACACCCGGGATCGACCGGGTACCAAAGGGGGAGCAAAAAATGATTCGTACTTGCACACGGGCTCGCTGGAGCCCATTCCTCGTTCTTGCGATGCTCGCTTTCGCGCCGATCGCGGGGCCGGCCCTCGCCCAGGGCAAGCCTGCGACCTACGTCGGCAAGGCAGTGCGCATCGGCCATGGCACGGCGCATACCGTCGTCCGCAGCGACGCGGCCGGCAAGGCGGCGGCGATCGGCGTCGTGTTCACGCCTGGCATGCTCGACGGCCTGCCCAAGGCGGCCAAGGGTCGCGACCCTGATTTCCCCTATGTCCTGCCGATGCCTGCGAAAGGGCCCAGGACCGTGGTCGACCACGTCGTCATCAACTGGGAGTCGGCCGGTCATCCGCCGCCGCATGTCTACGACGTGCCGCATTTCGATTTCCATTTCTACCTGGTGAGCCGGGCCGCGCAGATGAAGGTGGCCTTCAAGGACGAGAACGCTTCGGGCGATCCGAGCCAGCAGCCGCCGTCCGAACTGATGCCCGCCGGCTACATCCTGCCGCCCGGCACGGCGGTTTCCCAGATGGGCGTGCACGCGATCGATCCGGCGTCGCCCGAATTCCACGGCAAGCCGTTCACCGCGACCTTCATCTACGGCTACTACGACAAGCAACAGACCTTCATCGAGCCGATGGTCACGCTGGCGTACCTCAAGTCGAAGCCGTCGTTTTCGGCCCCGGTGGCGCAGCCGGGCGCCTATACCAAGCCGGGTGCCTATCCTTCGGCCTACAGCGTCAAATACGACGCAGCCCGCAAGGTCTATGAGGTGACCCTCGAGCAGTTGAAGTAGCGCAAGCAGCGCGCCCGGTCGCAGCACGCCGGGCGCGGCGCGGCTGGCTGCCGGCCTGTGCGGGCGACGACCTCGGTGCGCTGCGCGTTCGCTCAGCGATTGACCGCCCGCAGTGCGGCGGGCGCGTAGCGCTCGCCGGATGCGGCGCCGGGCGGGATCGCGCGATCGATGCGCGCGAGATCGTTGGCGGTGAGCTCGACCTCGAGCGCGCGAACGTTCTCCTCGAGATACTTCCGCTTCTTCGTACCGGGGATCGGGACGATGTCGTTTCCCTGCGCCAGAACCCACGCCAATGCCAGTTGCGCCGGCGTGCAGCCCTTGTCGGACGCGATCGAGTTGATCTCGTCGACCAGGTGCAGGTTCTTCCGGAAGTTGTCGCCCTGGAAGCGCGGCGAGTGGCGCCGGTAGTCGTCCGCCTCGAGATCCTCGATCCGCTTGATCTGCCCGGTCAGGAATCCGCGCCCCAGCGGACTGTAGGGCACGAAGCCGATGCCGAGCTCGCGCAGGGTCGGCAGGATCACGTCTTCAGGCTCGCGGCTCCACAGCGAATACTCGGACTGCAACGCGGCAATGGGGTGCACCGCGTGGGCGCGACGAATGGTTTGCGGCGCGGCTTCGGACAGACCGAGCCAGCGCAGCTTGCCTTCGCGCACCAGGTCGGACATCGCGCCGACCGTGTCCTCGATCGGGGTCTCAGGGTCGACGCGGTGCTGGTAATAGAGGTCGATGACGTCGACGCCAAGGCGCGTGAGGCTCGCCTCGCAGCAGCGCCGCAGGTATTCGGGCTTTCCGTTGGCGCCCTTGAAGGTTCCGTCCGGATTGCGCTCGTTGCCGAACTTGGTGGCGATGGTCAGCTGCGAGCGTCGGCCACGGATCGCCTTGCCGAGCAGCTCCTCGTTGCGCCCGCCACCGTACATGTCGGCCGTGTCGAAGAATGTGACGCCGAGGTCGAGTGCGCGATGGATCGTCGCGGTTGCCTCGGCATCGTCGCGTCCTCCGTAGAAGTCCGACATGCCCATGCAGCCCAGCCCCATCGCCGATACTTCGAGACCCTGCCCCAGCGTTCGCCTTTCCACCATTCACCCTGTCATGTGTTGCGCGAGGGGGCGAGTGTACCTGGTCCACATGCTTCTTTGACCCGCCCTGCAAACGACGTGGCGGCAACGCGCCGCGGTGATCGCCGGATCACGCAGGCGTCGACAGCATCCGCTGCAATTCGCCATTTGCGATCAGCCGCGCGACATCGCTTGCGCCACCGACGAGGACGCCCTTGACGAACACCATCGGAAACGTCGGCCAACCGGTCCACATCTTGAGGGCATTGCGCCGGCGCCACTGGCCGAGGTAGCTGCCGTATTCGAGGTAGCGATACGGGACCCCTGCCCTGTCGAGCACGCTGCGCGCGCGCCGGCAATGCGGATTCTGGGCCATTCCCACGACGACGACGTCGCAGGCCGCGATGGCGGCTTCGACCTCGCCGACGATGTCGGCATGGTGGCTTGCGACCTTGTCGCGGATCGCCTGATGAATGCGGATGTGGTCGAGAATGGGTCGAGGCAATCGATCTCCTTTGGTGCGCTGCGCCTCCACAGTGGCCCGGCGACGCATCGCAGAAACACGCGCGGCGCCCGACCGCGGCGCCGCATCGACACCGCCCGCCCGCCGCGGCGGGCGGGCGGATCAGCGTCAACTCATTTCGCCAGCTCGGCGATCGTTGCCGGGTCGAGTCTCCCCGTGATCGCCAGGTTGTGGTCCTTCTGGAATGCGCGCAGTGCCATGGCCGTATGCCCGCCCATCGCCCCATCCGCAGGACCGGGCTGGTAGCCGAGGGCCGCAAGCTTGCGCTGGGCATCGACGACCGACATGTGCGTTGCCACCGCGCCGGGCGCCGCCGCGCCTTCGACTCCGAGCTTGCCGCCGGTTCCGAGCCCCTGACCGTTGCCCAGGGTCTGCGGCGCGTAGTTGCGGACAGCCCGCACGAGTTGATTGTACGAGTCGGTGAAGGCCGCGACGATGACCTTGCCCTGCGGGGTGTTGGTGTACCCGCCGAGGCCACCGCCGCCGTAGCCGCCGAATAGGGCGGCACCGACGTCGAAATCGACCTTGGACGCGCTGCCCTCGGCCGCCCCGACCTGCACACCCGACCGGTTGTCGGTCAGCAGCAGCATCGTCGACGCCTCGTTCTGATGGAAGCCCCCCGCGACCACGCCCAGGACGCCGAGGCCGCGGCCGAGCCCGCCGAGCGCCGCGCCCGCGCCCTGCGTGTTCCTGGCGCTGAAGGTGATCGACGGAGTCAGCGAATAGTCGGCCGACACCATCTGTCCCTTGCCGAAGCTGCTGCCTGCCCGCAACTCGCCCGACTGCTGCAGTGCGCGCTCCTGCTGCATGTTGGCCATCGCGCGGCCGCGCTCGACCACGACGAAACAGTTGGACTGCTGCACCAGCAGGCGCAGCACCGGGATCGTCGACGTCAGTTGGTAATCGCGGGTCAGGCGGATGTACCACTCCGCGGACTGGTCCTCGACCATCGCGATCGTGCCATAGGGCCGGTCGCATCTCTCGAGCTGCGTGTTGGCATTGGCGCTGGCGGCGCCGCCGGCCGAGCCGGTGGCGGTGGTCTTGGCGTCCTCCGACCCCATCTTCATCGACGTCTGATCGGTCGCGCAGCCGGCGAGCAGCACAGCGGCCGACAGCAGGCCCAGTGTGGCGTTCAGCTTCATCTTTTTCTCCCTCGTCCAGATGATGGACCGGGCGTCGCGGGTGGCGCTCCCGGCCGATGGCGCTCGAAAGTATCACGGGTTCGCATTCGCCGGTCAACGCCAGCGCCGGACGCCGAACGCCGGGAGTTGCACTCCACCGGGCGTCGATCGAGCATCAACCGGACGCTTCGACCCCGCCGCGATGGCGCAGCACCGGAACGAGGCGCCACGCGAAGACCCCGAAAGCGCCCATCGCGGCGACGCCTCCGACGAGCGAGAGTCCACGCACGTCGGCGAGGAACCCTGCGACCATCATGAGCGTGGCGGCATGCACCAGCCCGAACTGGATCCAGGCCAAGCCTGCACCGCGTATCGGCGCCCCGGTGAACCGCGGCACCAGGTGCTCGCCCAGACCGAGCACGACGAAAGCGACGAACCCCATTCCGTACGCATGCAGCGCGGCGGCGCGCCACGGTGCCTCGCCCGCGATGCCGCCGCCGAACACCAGGGACGTTCCGGCGAGCGCGAGGTAGATGGCCGACGATGCGATTCCCCACGCGCTCGTCGCCTCGAGGCTCAGGCCGACGTAGTGCGAATCCGCGACGGCCGGATTGCGGTCGGGCGCTGCGGCGACGAGGTCGACCGCCTCGTGGATCGACGGGACGCCGAGGTGCTTCAGCTCGCCGTCGATGACGGTCGAGGGCACCGTCTTCACACCGAGCCTCGCGACGATCGCCCTGCCCTCCGGCTGGCCAACGTCCAGCACCTCGAACGCGACGTCCTTCCTCTGCGCGACCGCACGCCACACCTGTTCCGCGCCGCGGCAGGGAACGCACCATTCGGACACCAGCAATTGCACCCGCATCGTCATGACGTGCAGCGCATGCACTGCAGCCGGTACTTGTCGATCCACGCCTTCAGCGCCTCGATCGCTTCCGGGCCACGCGTCAGGCGCGCATAGGCGTCCTGCAGATTCTCGGGACGCAGCACCACCAGCCAGGCGTCGGTATAGGGCGCGACGTTGACCAGGCCGGGATCGGCTTCGACGGCGGGATTGATGCGCTCGATCGTTGCGTCGAAGGGTGCGGGTACGCCGCCGACCCATTTACCCGACTCCAGCGTGGCGACGCTGCGTCCGGCCTTGCGGTAAGTCCCGACCTTGCGGAAGGTGGCGGCCACGACGCGCCCGGCCATCGTCTGCGCCGGATCGGTCATGCCGAGCGTGAACGTCCCGTCGTCACCGGGACGGGCCCAGAGGTAGTCGAGGTCGTACCAGAGGTCCTCTGGCAGCTCGCAGCCGCTGTACTCGGCCATCGCTCAAGCCCTTTCCTGACGTCCGAGGGGCGGTTGCACGCGTCCTAGCCCCGCCGTGCCCATGGGCGCACGGTCGCGACGACGTTGATCGCAAACAGGGCGAAGCCCGCCCACAGCAGCGCGCCCCCGGTCACGGCCGCAACCGGCACGCCGGCGAGCCAGCCCGCGACCATCGCGAGCAGGCCGAGATTGGCGAGGGCGAATTGCGCGTCGGCGAGTCGCTCCGAGAACAGCGTTCTTCCGGTGAACCGCGGCAACACGTGCAGACCAACGCCGAAGATCATCATCCCGACGAACCCGACCAGCATCAGGTGAGCGTGTGCGCGCGGCGCAAGCGCCGGGAGCTTGCCCGGAAACGCCAGCCATGCCAGCCCGAGCAAGCCGCCGAGCAATGCGTAGGCCAGCGCGGCTGCAATGAACCAGCGATTGCGGGGAAGCATGCAACGACGGTACCGTTTCGCGCGCAATCCGCCTTGACGGGGATCAATCCGCGCGCCGGACGCGGGCTCCGGCGGCTGTGCGATGATCGTCGCATTCCGATCCAACCTCGCCGCCGGCGCCCCCGCGCATGAAGAAGGAACGCGAGCCAGCGCTGCGCGAATCCGAGTCCTGGACCCCCCCGTCGCTGCGCGCCCTGCGCCGTGACCCGTTCTTCCTCGGTCTTGCCGCAGTGCTCGTCATCTTCACGCTGGTCGCCCCCGGCGGAGCCGCGACCTACCCGTCGCGGGTCGACTGGCCGACCATCGCGGCGCTGGCCGGCCTGCTGCTGCTGACCAAGGGCGTGGAGGCGAGCGGCGCGCTGCAACGGTCCGGCCACTGGCTGATCGAGCGCGTGACCTCCGAGCGGGTCGCAGCGCTGGGCCTCGTCATCGCCGCGGCGCTGCTGTCGATGGTGCTGACCAACGATGTCGCGCTCTTCGTCGTCGTTCCGCTGACGCTGGGCCTCGCGCGCATTGCCCATCTTCCGTCGACGCGACTGGTGGTGTTCGAGGCACTGGCGGTCAACGTCGGGTCGACGCTGACGCCGATCGGCAATCCGCAGAACATCTTCCTGTGGCAGCAATGGGGGATCTCGTTCGGCGCATTCGTCGTTCAGATGCTGCCGCTGGTGGCGATCCTGCTGCTGCTGCTCGTCGCGATGACGATCGGGGCCTTTCCCGCGCACCGGATCCGCGTGCGCGACGATGCGAAGGCCGGCGCACTCGACCGGACGCTGCTGGTCGCTTCACTGTTGCTGTACGCGCCGTTTCTGGTGCTGACCGACCTGCACCGCGTGGGCTGGGCGCTGGCCGGCGTGGTCGCGATCTTCGCCCCCCTGCGCCCGCGATTGCTGCGTGACATCGACTGGGGGTTGTTGCTGGTGTTCGTGCTGATGTTCGTGGATCTGCGAACGCTGGCCGATGCCGGGCAAGTGCGCGCATGGGTCGCGACTCTCGGCCTCGGCGTGCCGGAGCATCTCTATTTCGCCGGAATCGCCGCGTCGCAGGCCGTCAGCAACGTGCCTGCGGCAATTGCGCTCGCCGAGTATTCGCGGGACTGGCGCGTCATCGCCCACGCGGTGGCCGTCGGCGGCTTTGGCGTGATGGTCGGGTCGCTCGCCAACCTGATCGCGCTGCGGTTGTCGGGCGACCGCCGCGCGTGGCTCAGCTTCCACGCCTACGCGCTGCCGTTCCTGCTGGTCGCCATGCTCGTCGGCTACCTGCTTCTGTTCTAGGTTCCAGCCAGGGCGAAGGCTGCGAGCGCGTCCAGGACCGCGTCGTTCTCACCTGCCGACTCGGTCACCTCGAACGCAACTCCGGGCGCCCGGGCCCGCGCCGCCGCGACCTGTGCCGGGAGGTCTTCCCGAAGATGCGCGCCGCGGCCGAAGAACATCGGCACGATGCGGATCCGGCCGGCACCGCGCCTCGCCAAGCCTTCGGCGGCCGTCGCGAGATCGGGTTGCAGATGCTCCAGATAGGCGACGGTGACCGCCAAGTCGGGCGCGCGCATGGCGACGCGATCGCGCAACCGGCGAAACGGCTCCGCCCAGCGCGCATCGGGCGACCCGTGGACGAAGAGGATCACGCCGATCGAAGGCACGGCTCACCGACTGCGCGACCGCTTATTCCGCAAGGCGATAACACGATAGCCACAAGGTCCTTCTATTTATCGGGCCCGGCCATTATCGTCCAGACTTGTCGAGGCCGCCATGTACCGATACGACCACTTCGATCAGCAGCTCGTCAACGAGCGGGTTGCGCAATTCCGGGATCAGACGCGGCGCTTCCTCGCCGGCGAATTGACCGAAGATGCCTTTCGCCCGCTGCGCCTGCAGAACGGCCTGTACATCCAGAAGCACGCGCCGATGCTGCGCATCGCGATTCCCTACGGAATGCTCGCAAGTCGCCAGCTGCGCAAGCTTGCCGAGATTGCCCGCAGGTACGACCGAGGGTACGGACATTTCACCACCCGCCAGAACCTGCAGCTCAACTGGCCGCGCCTCGAGGATGTTCCGGACATTCTCGCCGATCTCGCGACGGTCGAGATGCACGCGATCCAGACCTCGGGCAACGACGTGCGCAACATCACCAGCGACCATTTCGCCGGGGTCGCTGCCGACGAGGTTGCCGATCCGCGACCCTGGTGCGAGCTGATTCGGCAGTGGGCGACGTTCCATCCCGAATTCGCCTATCTGCCGCGCAAGTTCAAGATCGCCGTCACCGGCGCAAGCAGCGATCGCACGGCGGTCTGGATCCACGATATCGGCCTCGTTCTCGTCCGCTCGGCGTCGGGTCAGATCGGCTGTCGCGTGATCGTCGGCGGGGGACTCGGCCGCACGCCGATCATCGGGCGCGTGGTCCGCGAGTTCCTGCCACGCGCCGAGATCCTGAACTACCTCGAGGCCATCCTGCGCACCTACAACCGCTTCGGGCGGCGCGACAACAAGTGGAAGGCGCGCATCAAGATTCTGGTCAAGGAGCGCGGACCCGAGCAGTTCGCGCGCGACATCGAGGCGGAATGGTCGACGCTGGAGGGTGGCGCTGCGACCGTTCCTGACGAGGAGTTCGATCGGCTCGCCGCGTTCTTCGCGCCTCCGCCGTACGTCGGCGGCGCGGCCGACAAGGCCGCGCTCAATGCGGCGATCGCCGACAATCGCGCGTTCGGAAGCTGGGTGCGGCGCAACGTCCACGGGCACCGGGTCCCCGGCTACGCGATCGTCACCCTCTCGCTCAAGCGTGCCGGCGTGCCGCCTGGCGACGTGACGGCCGACGAGATGGATGCGATCGCGGAGCTTGCGGACCGCTACTCGTTCGGCGAGGTCTCGGTCTCCCACGAGCAGAACCTCATCCTGCGCGATGTGCGCGAGGCCGATCTGTTCGAGTTGTGGACGCGCCTGAAGGCACTTCGGCTCGCGACGCCGAACATCGGACTGCTCACCGACATCGTGTGCTGCCCGGGCGGCGATTTCTGCTCGCTGGCCAACGCCCGTTCGATCCCCATCGCCGAGGCCATCACCCGTCGCTTCGAGGACATCGACTATGTGCACGACGTGGGTGACCTGGACATCAACATGTCCGGGTGCATGAATGCCTGCGGGCACCATCACATCGGAGGCATCGGAATCCTCGGCGTCGACAAGGGCGGCGACGAGTACTACCAGGTTTCGATTGGTGGATCGCAGGGCAACGATGCTGCGCTCGGTCGGGTCATCGGTCCGTCGTTCGCCGCCCGGGACCTGCCCGACGTCGTCGAGTGCCTCGTCGAGACCTACGTCGCGCATCGCCATGCCGATGAGCGATTCGTCGACACCGTGCGCCGCATCGGCCTGGAGCCGTTCAAGGAGCGCGTCTATGCCGCAGCTCATTAGCCTGGGCGCGCGAGCCGCCGACCGGTACGCGCTGCTGCGGGTGGTCGCATCGCTCGCAGATTTGCCGGCAGCCCAGCCGGTGATCGTGCCGGTTGCACTGTGGACCGCATGGCGCGCGGCGCTGGTCGCGCGCGGCGATGTCGGCGTGTGGCTCGCGCCCGCAGACGACCCGGCCGCGCTGGTCGAGGACCTTGCGCTGGTGCCGCTGATCGCAATCGATTTTCCGCAATTCACCGATGGGCGCGGCTACTCGCATGCTCGGCTTCTGCGCGGACGCCTTGGATACCTGGGCGAGCTGCGCGCGATCGGCGACATCCAGCGCGACCAGCTCTACTATCTGGCGCAGTGCGGATTCGATGCGTTCTCGATCCCCGACGCGATGGACGCAGAGGCTGCGCTGAAGGCCTTCGGCGACTTCAGCGACGGCTACCAGGCTACCGAGCGCCGCCTGCCCTGGTTCAGGCGACGCGACGTACCTGCGGCGGCCGTCGTGCCGCCGCGATGACCGGCACGGTCTATCTCGTGGGCGCAGGGCCGGGGGCGCCAGACCTGCTGACGCTGCGTGCCGCGCGGCTGCTCGCGCGCGCAGACATCGTATTCCACGATGCGCTGGTCCATCCGGACACCGTGGCGCTGGCGACGGACGCGATCAAGGTGGCGGTCGGCAAGCGTTGCGGTCGCCACGCGACGTCGCAGCGCCGGATCGAGAGGTATCTTGTGGACGCGGCGGCGAAGCACGCGGTCGTCGTCAGGTTGAAAGGCGGCGATCCCATGCTCTTCGGGCGCGCGCAGGACGAGATCGCGGCGCTCGAGGCGGCGGGAATCGACTACCAGGTTGTTCCAGGCGTTACCGCGGCGCTTGCGGCGGCGGCCGAGATCGGAACGCCGCTGACCTTGCGCGGGCAGGTGCGGTCCTTCGCCTTCGTGACCCCGCAAACGGGGGTTTCGCAGCCGCCGAGCGGTTGGGCCGAAGCCGCGCGCCACGCGGATGGCGCCGCCGTCTACATGGGTATGTGCGAGGCGACGCGCGTTGCGCGCGAGCTCATTGCCGCCGGGACGCCCGCGGCCACCCCGGTCGCCATCGTGGCGAGCGCTTCGCTTGCCGAGAGCAACGTCCGGTATACCACCCTCGGCGAGCTTCCCGCGCTTGCCGCACGTCGGGTCGCGGGCCCGGTCCTGCTCCTCGTCGGGCCGCAGTTCCGGGCACACCCGCGACCGGCGCGCAACGCCGGCAACCGCGCAGGATTGCAACATCGGGGGCGATCGCCTGCGCGGGAGGTCGCGCTGATCGCGTGAGTGTCGCCGCGGGGCGGTATCATCGTCCAGGGTTGCCGTCGTCACGGTGACCGGATCTCGATGGCAGCGACTCCCCGGCTCTCCCTGTTCGATCTTTCACCCCCATTGCAGCGGGACTGGCTGGCGCGACGGCTCGCGCGCCCGGCGCCCCTTTCAGCGCAGGGAATGAGCGACGGCTTCAGGCTCCCGGGCCGCGACGGCGAGCCGGTGCCCGCCGCGGTGCTGGTGCCCCTGGTCAACCGCCCGCAGGGTCTGCAGGTCCTGCTGACCCAGCGCAGCGCCAATCTTCCGGACCATCCCGGGCAGATCAGCTTCCCCGGCGGTCGCGTCGAGCCGGGCGACGCGGGCTTTGCCGCAACGGCCTTGCGCGAGACGGCCGAGGAGATCGGATTGCCGGCGTCGAAGGTCGACATCCTGGGCGAGCTCTCGACCTACGTGACCGTGAGCGGCTACAGCGTGCGGCCGGTCGTGGGCTGGGTCGAGCCACCGTTCGATCTCGCGCCCGATCCGGTCGAGGTCGCCGACGCATTCGAGGTGCCCCTCGAGTTCCTCCTCGACCGCGCCCACCACCAGCGGCATCACCGCACCATCGGCGAGATCCGCCGCGACTACTGGGCGATTCCCTGGCTGCAGCGCTACATCTGGGGTGCGACCGCCTCGATGCTGCTGATCCTCGAGCGGACCCTGACCGCCGACGATTGAGGCGATTCGCGATGCTCACCAAATCGTCCCCGGACACGCGACACTTCCGCGGTCTTTCCGCGCATGGCTTCCACCGCGTCGTCTATTACGAATGGGGGGCGCACGACAATCCGGCGGTCGTTGTCTGCGTGCACGGTGTGGGACGCAACGGCCGGGATTTCGACGTCCTCGGCGAGGCGCTGGCGCCAACGCACCGGGTGCTCGCGGTCGACATGCCCGGTCGCGGCGCGAGCGACTGGCTCGCCGAGCCGATGGACTACGTGTTTCCGACCTACCTGGGGACCCTGACCGCGCTGATCGCCGCCAGCGGCGCCGAGCACATCGCGTGGGTGGGCACGTCGATGGGGGGCCTGCTCGGCATCGTCGCCGCCGCACAGCCCGATTCGCCCGTCGCGCGACTCGTCGTCAACGACGTCGGGCCGGTCGTCGAGCCCGGGGCGCTTGCAAGGATCGGCCAGTATTTCGGGTCCGACCCCAGCTTCGGGACGTTCGGCGAGCTCGAGACCTACGTGCGCAGCATCTCGGCCCCGTTCGGTCCGTTGACGGATGCGCAGTGGGAGCACGTCGTGCGCAGCAACGCGCGACAGCGCCCGGACGGCCGCTGGGGCCTTGCCTACGATCCTCGCATCGCCGTGACTTTCCGGGCGCAACCCGCGCCACCTGACCTGTGGCCGCTGTGGGATGCGATCCGCTGCCCGACGCTGGTGCTGCGCGGCGCCGAATCGGACCTGCTGTCGGCGGCGACTGCCGGCGAGATGTCCCGGCGCGGCCCGTGCCCGCAGGTGATCGAAGTCGCGGGCGTCGGGCATGCGCCGATGCTGCTCGATCCGGATCAGGTCGGCGTCGTCGTCAGCTTCATTCGCGACGTATAATCGGCGCGCCCATGCTCGACCGCCCGCCCCCGCCCACCGCGCACTGACGATGCCCCTCGCATTGCGCCTGCCGCCGCTCACCGAGCACTTGCCACCGGCGCTCGAGACCCGGCCGTCGCGGGTCGCATCGTGGCTGGCCGACGTCGTCGACCGCGAGCCGGCGCTGGCGGCGCGCATCATCGGCGAAGCGCTGGCGGTCACCAACCGCATCCCCCTCGGCCATTCCCGGCGACTCGACGTCTCCGAGCAGTACTGGAAAGCCGCGGCATTGCTGTGGCCCCGCCTCGAGCAGAAGTTCATCGTCGCCTCGCATCCCCTTTCCGGGGAGAGCCTGGACGCGGCAAAGGCCGCGCTGACGCTCGCCAGCGAGCTCTCCATCGCGTACAAGCGCCTGCTCGCGCACGAAGCCGGCAGGCGCTTCGCGTGGGGTGGGCCGCGCCGCATGGTCGCGCTGATCCGGCGCACGTTCCAGGCCACGCTGCGCGTGCTGACCAACAGCTACCTGACCTACGCCCCGGTGCCTTCGCACACGTGGTCCGACGCCCACGACATCTACATGTTCACGCGCGAGCGCCGGGTCCACCGCCATCCGGTGACCCTCGACCAGCCCGAGGTCACGCTCGAGCGGCTCTACCTGCAGGCGCTCCTGCTGGCACTTGCCAACCCCTACGGCTTCCTGCCGAGCCAACTCGCGACGGTGCTGCAGTACCTGCAGGAGCACGCCCACCTCGCCAAGCTGACCCCGGTGCCCCCGGTGCACCGGATGGCGAGGGCCGTCGCGATCGTTCCCGTCGGCCACGATTTTCCGCCGTTCTCCGCCAACAAGGGGGGCGCGACCGACGGCTCGAAGCTGTTCCTGCTGGCTTTCGACCTCGCCTTCGAGCTCCAGGAGCAGATCCGCGAGCTCGAGGGCGGCGCAGGGCTGCGCGAGTTCGCCAACGATCCCCAAGCGCGCGAGCAATATCTGGGACTGCTGAAACGCCTGCTGCGTCAATGGGCGGTTCCGCCGGCGCGTCAGTTCAATCGCCTGCCCTCGCGGGCCCGCGTGGTCATGTGCGCGGGCTTGTCCGGCGTATGGCAGCACAGCCGCCGGACCGCCTCGGGCGCGGGTGCGGGTGCCAACGCCCCGCCGATGACCCAATGCCGGGTCGTGAACCACACGGCAGGCGGCTACGCGCTGCGCCAGGTCGATGCGATGCCTGCCGCGTTACGGGTCGGCGACTTGATCGCGCTGCGCATCGAAGGGCGTGGCGGCGTGCAGGTGGCGATGGTTCGATGGTTCCGCAACACGCTGAACAACGGCATGCTCGAGTTCGGCTGCGAGCTGCTGTCGGACTCGCCCGAGGCGGCCGCGGCGGCGCCCGAGGATGCGGCCGATGGCGAGCTCCTTCCGGTCCTCGTCCTGCCCGAGGACGACGATCCCGACGCCCACGGCGCGCCGCCGCAGCTGGCCGCGCCCGCAGGCGCGTTCGCGCTCGAGCAGGCCGTGAGCCTGCGACGGGGCAATGCGACCGGATTCGCAGTTCTGACCAAGCTGGTCGAACAGGGCCCCGGTTTCGATCTCTACGAGTTCGTGCCGGTCAGCTGACCGCGCATGCTGCCTGAGCCGTCGATCGCCGCCAGTGCGCGCGTGGCTGTCGCCGCGACGTTTGCGCTGGCGCTCCTGGAATTGCTGTGGGAGCTCGCGCTCGCCCCGCTGGCGCCGCATGGATCGTGGCTCGCGCTGAAGGCGCTCCCGCTGGCGGTGCTGCTCCCCGGCCTGGCACGCGGCGCGCGCAGGCCGCGCCAGTGGCTCTCGTTGCTGCTGCCTTTCTATGCGGCCGAAGCACTGGTACGCGCAATCGCCGAACGCGGCAGGCATGCGACCGTCGCGGCGACCGCGTGTGCGATCGCGGTAACCGCGTTCGTGGCCTTGCTCCGCTGGTTCGGTGCCGAACGCCGTGCGCGCGCAGGCGGCGCCGGCGCGTAACCGCCACGCCTGCCCTTCGCATCCACGGTCGACGACGCGCCTTTAGCCGGCGGGACCCGTTTCCGGCATCCTGCCGGACGCGCCGGCGTGAAGTCCCCGCGGCATCGGGAACACGACGTGTTCGACCGTTCCGGGAAGCTCCGACACCGACGTCGCGCCCATTGCCGCGAGGCGCTGGACGACCTGCTGCACCAGCAGTTCCGGCGCCGACGCACCCGCGGTGACGCCGACACGGTGCTTGCCGGCGACCCACGCCTGCTGCAATTCATCGGCGCTGTCGACCATGTACGCGGGGATGCCGCGATGCGTGGCGACTTCGCGCAACCGGTTCGAGTTCGAGCTGTTGGGACTGCCGACGACGATCACGACGTCGACACGGGGACCCAGCGTCCTCACTGCGTCCTGACGGTTCTGCGTCGCGTAGCAGATGTCGTCGCGCTTCGGCCCCACGATGTCGGGAAAGCGCTGCTTCAGCGCGGCGACCACCGACGCGGCATCGTCGACCGACAGCGTCGTCTGCGTGACATAGGCAAGGCGCGCAGGATCGCGAACCGACAGCCGCGCGACGTCCTCGGGCGTCTCGACCAGGTAGACGCCGCCGTCGCATTGCCCCATCGTCCCTTCGACCTCGGGATGGCCGGCGTGACCGATCATGACGATCTCGCGGCCCTGCTCGTGCATCTTGGCGATCTCGACGTGGACCTTGGTCACCAGCGGGCAGGTGGCGTCGAAGACCCTCAGGCCGCGCGCCGCGGCCTGGTCGCGCACCGCGCGGGGAACGCCGTGGGCGCTGAACACGACGGTCGCGCCGTCGGGGATGTCGTCGAGCAGTTCGACGAAAATGGCGCCCTTGCGTCGAAGGTCATCGACGACATAGCGGTTGTGAACGACTTCGTGGCGCACGTAGATCGGCGGGCCGTACTGCGCGAGCGCCTGCAGGACGATGGCGATCGCACGGTCGACGCCCGCACAGAAGCCGCGCGGATTGGCGAGCAGCACGTCCATGTCAGCGATCTCCTGCGGGATTGCGCGCCGCGGCCGAGCGACCGCCGCGCAGGCTGTCCACGATCAGGGCCACCGCCCCGAGGCTGATGGCGCTGTCGGCAACGTTGAACGCCGGGTAATACCAGTGCCGGTAGTGGAACAGCAGGAAGTCGACGACGAGCCCGAGGGTGAGGCGATCCCAGAGGTTGCCGAGCGCCCCGCCGACGATCAGCGCGAGGCTCGCGCAGAACAGCGCGCTGCCGCCGCGCCGCAGCAGCCAGACCATGAGCACGCAGGCGCCGATCGCGATCGCCACGAACAGCCAGCGCTGCCAGCCGGCCGCGCCGGCGAGAAAGCTGAACGCGGCGCCGGAGTTGAATGCCAGCACCAGGCTCATGAACGGCGCGAGCGCCAGCTCCTGCCCCGGATGGAACGCGGCGAGGATCAGGTGCTTGCTCGCCTGGTCGAGCGCGATCACCGCCGCCGACAGCCACAGCCATGCGAGTCCGCGGGATCCCGCGGCGACGCCGGCGCGGGTCACCGCCGCCGCCCCGGTTGCGGGCGCGAAGCGCAGGCCGACGCGAGCCCGCCGCTCACGCGTAGCGGCGCGCTTCACCCGCGCCGTAGAGGTTCGACACGCAGCGACCGCACAGGCCCGGATGCCCGGCATCGCGCCCCACATCGGCACGCCAGTGCCAGCAGCGATCGCATTTCGGGTGCCCGCTGGACGCCACCGTGATCGACAGCGCATCGCCGCGACGCACGCCGGCGGCGGAGGTGATCAGCACGAAGCGCAGGTCGTCGGCCAGCGACGCGAGCGCGGCGTAATCGTCGAAGTCGGCGACGATGTCGACTTCCGCCTGCAGCGACGAGCCGATCGCGCCCGCCTGGCGAACCGCTTCCAGCTCCCTCTGCACGGTCGCGCGCACCGCAAGGATGCGCGTCCACTTGGCGACCAGCGCGTCGGCGCCCGGCACGGCGGGCAGCGCATCGTTCCAGGTGCGCACGAAGATCGTGGGATCGTCCGCGTGCACGATCTTCCACGCCTCTTCCGCGGTGAAGGACAGGATCGGGGCCATCAGCAGCAACAGCGCGTCGCGGATCTGCGCCAGGGCAGTCTGCGCCGAGCGGCGCGCCGAGCCGGTCGCTGCGGTCGTGTAGAGGCGGTCTTTGAGCACGTCGAGATAGAACCCGCCCAGGTCTTCGGAGCAGTAGGTCTGCAGGCGCTGCACGACGAGGTGGAAATCGTAGCGCTCGTAGTCGCCCGCGATCGCCGTCGTGACTTCGCGCGCCCGCGCCAATGCGTAGCGGTCGACCTCGAACATCGCGTCGATGGAAACGGTGTCGCGCGACGCGTCGAAATCCGCGGTGTTCGCCATCAGGAAGCGCAGCGTGTTGCGGATGCGCCGGTAGCCTTCGACGACGCGCTTCAGGATCTCCTCCGAGATCGACAGCTCGCCCGAGTAGTCGGTCGCACCCACCCACAGCCGCAGGATCTCGGCGCCCAGCGTTCCCGCCACCTTCTGCGGCGCGACGACGTTGCCCTTGGACTTGGACATCTTCCGGCCTTCGCCGTCGACGGCGAAGCCGTGGGTCAGCAGCGCCTTGTAGGGCGGCGCGCCATTCAGCATGCAGGAAGTCAGCAGCGACGAGTGGAACCAGCCACGGTGCTGGTCGGAGCCCTCGAGGTAGAGATCGGCCGGAAAACCGGTGTCCTCCGGTCGCGAACCCAGGTGCTTGTCCCGCCCCTGCGGGCCGCCCATGACCGTCTGGTGCGTCGTCCCTGAGTCGAACCACACGTCGAGGGTGTCGGTCAGCTTACGATAGCGCTTTCCGTCGACGCCGAAATCCTCGGCGCTCGCCTCGAACCACGTCTCGATGCCACCCGCCTCGACCTTGCTCGCGGCGAGTTCGAGCAGCGCAGGCGTGTCCGGATGCAGTTCATCGGTTGCCCGATCGACGAAGAACGGCAGCGGGGTGCCCCACTGGCGCTGCCGCGACAGCGTCCAGTCGGGACGGTTGGCGATCATCGCGTACAGCCGCGCCTTGCCCCAGGCCGGGAAGAAGCTCGTCGCCTCGATGCCGCGCAGCGCGGTGGTGCGCAGCGTCTCGGCCGGTTTCGCGCCGCGATAGCCGGGAACCTCGTCCATGCCGGCGAACCACTGCGTCGTCGCGCGATAGATGATCGGCGTCTTGTGGCGCCAGCAGTGCATGTAGCTGTGCGCGAGCTTCTCCGAATGCAGCAGCGCGCCGGTCTCCCTCAGCGTCTCGACGATGCGCGGATTGGCGTCCCAGATCCCCATGCCACCGAAGAGCGGGAGGTCGGCTGCGAACCTGCCGTCGCCCTGCACCGGGTTGAGCATGGCGTCGTCTTGCATGCCGTAGCGGCGGCAGGCGATGAAGTCCTCGACCCCGTACGCCGGGGAGCTGTGGACCATTCCCGTGCCCTGCTCCAGCGTGACGAAATCGCCGAGGTAGACCGGGGACGGCCGGTCTGCGTACGGATGCCGGAATGCGATGTTCTCGAGCGCGGTGCCTTTGGCCGTCGCGACGACGCTGCCTTCGAGCTTGTAGCGCGCGAGGCATGCCGCGACCAGGTCCTGCGCCAGGATCAGGTGGCCGCGTTGGGTGGTTACGAGCGCGTAGACGAACTCAGGGTGGGCATTCAGCGCCTGGTTCGACGGGATCGTCCATGGCGTCGTCGTCCAGATCACCGCGCAGATGGCACCTTCGGGGGCGCTCGCGAGGCCGAAGGCGCGTGCGAGCTTTGCGCGCTCCGCCGGATCCTGCAACGGGAACGCGACGTCGATCGCGATGTCGACGCGGTCCTCGTACTCGACCTCGGCCTCGGCCAGCGCGCTCTCGCAGTCGAAGCACCAGTTGACGGGCTTCAGGCCACGATAGAGGTACCCCTTCTCCAGCATGCGCCCCAGCGCGCGGATCTCGTCGGCTTCGTTGCGATAGTCCATCGTCGTGTAGGGACGGTCCCAGTCGCCGAGCACGCCCAGGCGCCGGAAATCCTTCTTCTGCCGCTCGATCTGCTCCTTTGCATAGGCGCGGCACAGCCGCTGCGTGTCGGCCGTCGACAGGTGCCTGCCGTGCGTGCGCTCGATCTGCACCTCGATCGGCATGCCGTGGCAGTCCCATCCGGGCACGTAGGGCGCGTCAAAGCCGGCGAGGCTGCGCGACTTGACGATGACGTCCTTCAGGACCTTGTTCACCGCGTGGCCGATGTGGATGTCGCCGTTGGCATAGGGCGGCCCGTCGTGCAGGATGAAGCGCGGACGCCCCCGCGACGCCTCGCGCACCGCCTCGTAGACACGGCTCCGCTGCCAGTCCTCGGTCCACGCCGGCTCGCGGCGCGCGAGATCGCCCCGCATCGGGAACGGCGTATCGGGGAGATTGAGCGTCGACTTGTAGTCGGGTCGGTTGTCGTCAGGCATGGGCAATCGGGCTTCTCGTCGGGACGGCGTGGCGGTGCCGGCGGCCTCGCATCGTCAGGCGTGGGCAGCGAAGTATTCGCGCGCATTGTTGACATCGTCGCCGATCTTGCGCGCGAGCGTGTCGAGATCGGCGTAGCGCTCCTCGTCGCGCAGCTTGCTCAGGAACTCGACGGTGATGCGGCGTCCGTAGATCGCCTGGTCGAAATCGAGCAGGAACACCTCGAGCAGAGGCTTGTTGTCGGACTTGACCGTTGGTCGCACGCCCACGCTCGCCACGCCGTGATGCGGCCCGCCCGGCAGGCCGTGGACGCGGAC
>JAGXBK010000042.1 GCA_018971195.1 Betaproteobacteria bacterium | reverse complement strand
AGGCGGCAGGAACGCCCGCCGGCAGGAAAGGCCAGCTCGCCTACGCCGGCGCGTTGCCTCCGGCGCGCATTCCGCCGGAGTCGCTCGTGCCGGCGCGTTACGGCAAGGTTGCGGTGATCGCGCTCGTCGCCTCGATGGCCGTCCACGCGGTCGTGCTCGCCGTCCATTTCAGCCCCTTCGATTTCAGCCGCTTCAAGGACCAGGGGCCTGCGCTGGAGGTCGCGTTGGTCAACGCCAAGTCGCAGACCCCGCCGACCAAGGCCGACATCCTCGCGCAGGCGAACCTCGACGGCGGCGGCAACACCGACCAGAAGCGCCGTGCCAAGTCGCCGCTGCCGGTACTGCCGCGCGAGCAGCCGCAGCACAACGTCGAGGTTGCAGCCTCCCCGGCCCCGGCGCCCGAGAACACGACCCGGGAAATGCTGACCCAGCGCAGCTCGTCGGTGTCGGTGCCGGCGCCCCTGCCCAAGCCGGTCGACGCTGTCGCGCCCACCGAGTCGCCGACGGCGAACGAGCTGATGCAAAAGACCCTCCAGGCGATGCGCCTCGAGGCGCAGATCGCGCGAGACATGGACGCCTACCAGAAACGCCCGAAGCGCCGCTACGTCGGTGCGCGCGCGACCGAATACCGCTTTGCCCGCTACGTCGAGGACTGGCGAATGAAGGTCGAGCGCATCGGCAACCTCAACTACCCGGAAGCGGCGCGAGAAAACAAGCTCTACGGAAGCCTGGTGCTGACGGTCGCGATACGCTCGGATGGCAGCCTCGACAGCGTCGAGGTGAACCACTCGTCCGGGCAGCGCATCCTCGACGCGGCGGCCGTCAAGATCGTCGAGATGGCGGCGCCCTACGCGCCGTTTCCCGAGAACATCCGCCGGGACACCGACATCCTGTACATCACGCGCACGTGGACCTTCGCCCGGGGCGATGAGCTGCACGGCGAGTAGGCCGTGAAGCGCCTGCGGCGGGTCGCGGTCTGCGCGCTGTGGGTTGCGCTCGCGGCGCTCGTCGTCCTGCATGCGTATTTCGCCGCGATGATCTGGTGGTGGCGCGACCACCCGCCGCGCGAGACGGCGTTCATGGCGGAGAGGCTGGTGGTGCTGCGCGCGAAGAACCCGCGCGCGACCCTGCAGTATCGCTTCGTTCCCTACGCGCGCATCGCCACGCCGCTCAAGCGGGCGATGATCGCCGCCGAGGACGCCAGGTTCATCGAGCACGAGGGTTTCGACTGGGACGGCATCGCACTGGCGCTGGAGAAGAACGAGAAGCGCGGGCACATCGTCGCCGGCGGATCGACGATCTCGCAGCAGCTTGCGAAGAACCTGTTCCTCTCCGGGTCGAGGACCTGGTTGCGCAAGGGCGAGGAGGCTGTGATCACGGTGATGCTCGAGACCATTCTCGACAAGCGCCGCATCTTCGAGCTCTATCTGAACGTCATCGAATGGGGCAACGGCATCTTCGGTGCCGAGGCCGCGGCGCATCATTATTTCGGCATCCCGGCCTCGCGCCTCGATCCTGCGCAGGCGGCTCGGCTGGCCGCGATGGCGCCCAATCCGCGCTTCTACGAGTACCACCAGGGCGCCCCGGGGTTGAACCGCAAGATCGGGATCATCCTCGCCCGGATGCCGTCGGCGGAGTTGCCGTAGCATCCGCGTGCGATCACGGCGATGCCGATCGCCGCAAGCGCGGGTCGGTCGGAATAATCCGCGACGATCCCGTGTTTACCGCTCCGTCGCCCCGAAGCCGTGGGCCTGGCACGCCGCCAGATGAACGACGCGGCGCGCGGCGGCGAGATAATATCGAGGATGGAGCACTCGCGCCGCGCGAGTGCGTCGCGGCGCGCAGGGGATGATGCTCGCATGATCGCCGATTGCCCGCTTCCGGAGCCGGACCTGCTGGCCGCGATTCCGCGGCTGCGCCGCTACGCGCGCGTGCTGACCGGCGACGCGACCCGCGCCGACGACCTCGTGCAGGAGACGCTCGCTCGCGCGTGGGAGAAGCGGCGGCTGTGGGCCGTCGGCAGCGACCTGCGGGCCTGGATGTTCACGATCATGCACAACGTGTTCGTGAACCAGCTCGCGCTTGCGGCGCGGGATGCGCAGAACGTGTCGATCGACGCCGATGGCGACGGCAAGGAAGCCTGGCAGCTGCCGGTGCGTGCGACGCAGCAGCTCCACGTCGAGCTGCACGAGGTGCTGCGCGAGCTTTCGCGGCTGCCGATCGAGCAGCGCGAGGTGCTGGTGCTGGCCGCCATCGAGGAAATGTCCTACGCGGAGATCGCGACGGTGCTGGCGATTCCGGTCGGCACGGTGATGTCACGGCTGTCCCGGGCGCGCGAGAGGCTGCGTCGCCTGGTTTCGGACGCGCCGGGAACCCCGGGCGCCCCGGGCGCGCCGCTCAAGATGGTGCGTTGACGACGACGCATTGAACGATGAGCAAGGTCATCACCGACGCCGACATCCACGCCTGTGCCGACCGGCAGCTTGCGTCGTCGGAGTAGAATCCGTCGCTTCGGCCCGGCGGCGCCGCCGCCGGCGACTGCGCCGGGCGACCGACGGCCGTGATCACGAACCTCCTTGCGCCCAAGTTCATCGTCCTCTACGTCTTCGTGGCGTCGGCGCTGTTCGTCCATTTTCGCGGCCGGGTGCGGCACAAGCTGACCAAGCAGCTCGCCGACCATTCGACGCTCATGGCGCCGTACAACTCGCTGATGTACCTGTTCTCGGCGGTCCCGGCGAGGCCGATCCTCGATCCGCGTGCGCTTCCCGAGCTCGACATCCTTCGCCACAACTGGAAGGTGATCCGCGACGAGGCGCTTTCGCTGTTCGACGATGGCCGGATCCGCGCCGCGACGGGCCACAACGACCTCGGCTTCAACTCGTTCTTCAAGAACGGCTGGAAGCGCTTCTACGTCAAGTGGTACGGTGAGCCGCTGCCGTCGGCACAGGCGGCATGCCCGAAGACCGTCGCACTGGTCGAGTCGCTGCCTACGGTCAATGCGGCGATGTTCGCGCTGCTGCCGCCGGGCGGAAAGCTCAACCGCCATCGCGATCCCTTCGCCGGGTCGCTGCGCTATCACCTGGGGCTCGTCACCCCCAACTCCGATGCCTGCAGGATCTGGGTCGACGGGGAGCCCTACGCGTGGCGCGACGGGGAGGACCTGCTGTTCGACGAGACGTTCATCCACTCGGCCGAGAATGCGACCGACACGACGCGGATCATCCTGTTCTGCGACGTCGAGCGCCCGTTGCGCACGCGGGCGATGCAGGCATTCAACCGATTAGTAGCCCGCACGGTCATCCGCGCCGCATCCACGCAGAACACCGAGACCGAGCCGGTCGGCGCCCTGAACCGCATCTACGCGGTGTTCGGTCACGGCAGCGACCTGCTCACCCGGCTCAAGCGGCGCAACCGCACGGCGTTCCGCGCCGTGAAATACACGCTGATCGCCGCGCTCGCGTACTGGATCTTCATCTACTGAGGGCACAGCGCGGGCCGGCGCGCTGGGTTGATCAGAGGGTCGCGACGCCGCGCGGCGTGCGCAGCATCGCGGCCAGCCGCGGCGAGCGGCCGTAGGACACCTTGAGGATGTCGGAAAGCCCGAGCGCCGCCACGGCGCTGCGCACCGGCGCCGGCTCGGGATGCTCGCCGGCCAGCGCCATCAGCGACAGCCCCGGGTTGGCGAGACGTTCGGCGGGATGGCGCGCATCGGCCCACTGGATCAGCGTCGGCACCAGTCCGCGCTGCGGCAGATGCCCGTCGTCGGGAACGGTGATTCGCCAGGTGAAATCGCCGCGGGTCATGGTCAGGATCGGCCCGAGGTCGGTCCGCGTCGCGTCGGTGTCGATGTCGCGCGTGCGCACGACCCAGTGCACGAGCGCCGGGCCGTCGGCGAGCCTTGCGCGCATGCCCGGATCGTCGAGGGCGAACCAGCGAGGGCGCGCCGGAGCGATGCCCGCAGGGTCGATCGCCATCACTTCGATGTAGAGTCGCGGCCCCAGCCCGACGATCGCGTTGTGGGTTCCCATCGCGACATGCGCGCCGCCCACCTGCGCGTCGACGCCGATCCGCTCGCGCAGCCACGCGGTGCCTTCGGCGAGCGAGCGCGCCGCGACGACCAGATGGTCGATCGCGAGATCGGGGCGAGAGCGATGGACGCTAGGCACCGCCGGCGCCTTCGGCCGGCCCCGGCTCCGCGCCGGCGAAGTCGAGCTCGACGCGTGCGCCGTTGCGATCGTGGAAGAACAGTTGCCACAGGTCGCCGGCCGGCAGGCGGCGGCACTCGTACTCGATGCCGCGGGCGGAGAGCCGGGCGACGGTGTCTGCGAGCCCGACGGCCGAGAACGCGACGTGGTCGATCACCCCCGCGCGCAGCTCGCTCGGCTTGCGTCCGCCGACGACGTGCAGGATCGGCGCGCTGCCCGAATACAACCAGGCACCGGGGAAGCTGAACGGCGGACGCGGGCCGTCGACGAGTCCCAGCAGGTCGCGGTAGAAGTCGACGGTTGCCGCGACGTCGTCGGTGAGGATCGTGAAATGATTCATCGCGGTTGCGGGCATCGCGGTCTCCTCAGATCAGCACGACGTCGTACTGCTCCTGCGTGTAGAGCGACTCGACCTGCAGGGAGATCGGCTTGCCGATGAAGTCGCCGAGCTGGGCGAGGCTCTGCGATTCCTCCTCGAGGAACATGTCGATCACCGACTGCGAGGCGAGGATGCGGAACTCGCGGGCATTGAACTGCTTCGCCTCGCGCAGGATCTCGCGCAGGATCTCGTAACACACCGTCTGCGCGGTCTTGAACTCCCCCCGGCCGCTGCAGGTGGGGCAGGGCTCGCACAGCACGTGCGCCAGCGATTCGCGCGTGCGCTTGCGCGTCATCTCGACCAGGCCGAGCTGCGTGAATCCGTTGACGGTGAGGCGCGTGCGGTCCTTTTCCAGCGCCTTGCCGAGCTCGGCCAGCACGGCGCTGCGGTGGTCGGGATTCTCCATGTCGATGAAGTCGATGATGATGATCCCGCCGAGGTTGCGCATCCGAAGCTGGCGCGCGATCACCTGCGCCGCCTCGAGGTTGGTCTTGAAGATCGTCTCGTCAAAGCTGCGCCCGCCGACGAAGCCGCCGGTGTTGACGTCGATCGTCGTCATCGCCTCGGTCTGGTCGAAGATCAGGTAGCCTCCCGACTTGAGGTTGACGCGGCGCGCCAGCGCGCGCTCGATCTCGTCCTCGACGCCGTGGAGGTCGAACAGCGGCCGCTCACCCGCGTAATGCTCGATCCGCTCGACCAGCGCGGGCGTGTACTCGCGCGCGAACTCCTGCATCCGGACGAAGGTCTCGCGTGAGTCGACGAGCACGCGCGCGGTCTCGTCGGTCGTCATGTCGCGAAGCACGCGCTGCGCCAGGTTCAGGTCCTGGTAGAGCAGCGTCGGCGCCGGGACCTCGTTCGCGCGTTCGGTCAGATCGCTCCACAGCTTGGTCAGGTAGCCGATGTCGGCTTGCATCTCGCGCTCCGAGGCCGCCTCCGCCATGGTGCGGATGATGAAGCCACCGGCGAGACCCTCGGGGAGCAGCGTCTGCAGCCTGCCGCGCAGGCTCTCCCGCTCCTGCTCGTCCTCGATGCGCTGCGAGATGCCGATGTGCGAGTCCTGCGGCAGGTAGACGAGCAGCCGTCCGGCGAGCGACAGCTGGGTCGACAGCCGCGCGCCCTTGGTGCCGATCGGGTCCTTGATCACCTGCACGAGCAGGGTCTGCCCTTCGGTGAGGATGCGCTCGATCGCCTTGTGCTCGCCGTGCCCGTTCTGGCGATGCTCCCAGATGTCGGCGATGTGCAGGAATGCGGCGCGCTCGAGCCCGATCTCGACGAATGCGCTCTGCATGCCGGGAAGCACGCGGGCGACGCGGCCGAGGCAGATGTTGCCAACGAGGCCGCGCGCGCTGGCGCGCTCGATGTGCAGCTCCTGGACGACGCCCTGCTCGAGCATCGCGACCCGCGTTTCCTGCGGGGTGACGTTGATGAGGATTTCGTGCGTCATCCTGGCCCAACCGTCATAGCACGCAGACGCCGACGCGCGCGAGCAGCGTCGCGGTCTCGGCAAGCGGCAGGCCGACCACACCGGTGTAGCTGCCTTCCAGCCGCGTCACGAACGCCGCGGCGCGTCCCTGGATCGCGTAGGCGCCGGCCTTGTCCATCGGCTCGCCGGTCGCGACGTAGCGCTCGACCTCCGCCGCCGTGAGCCGGCGCAGCGTGACCTTCGACACCGAGATCTCGACCTCGGTCTGCTCGCGCCAGCGCAGCGCGATGGCAGACAGCACCTGGTGCGTTCTTCCGGACAGCCGCTTGAGCATCCACAGCGCATCGTCGATGTCGCGCGGCTTGCCGAGCACCTCGCCGTCGAGGATCACCTCGGTATCGGCGCCCAGCACCGGGCGCTCGGCGAGCTTGCGGTCCTGCATTCGCTGCCACCCGACCTGGGCCTTGGTGCGCGCCATCCGCTCGACGTAGTGGGCCGCGGGCTCGGCGTCGAGCGTCTGCTCGACGACATCGCGCTCGCGTCCCGCTGCCTCACGCAGCAGCAGCGGCTCGAACTCGAGGTCCAGCTGCCTCAGCAATGCCTGGCGCCGCGGACTCCGCGACGCGAGGTAGAGTACGGGTGAGCTCATCGATGTCCCCTCATTCGCGGTGATAGGGATGTCCGGCAAGGATGCTCGATGCGCGGTAGAGCTGCTCGGCGATGAGCACGCGCGCGAGCCCGTGAGGCAACGTCATCGCCGACAGCGACACGACGGCCAGCGCATTCGCCTTCACGTCGGGGTGGAGCCCGTCGGCGCTGCCGATCACGAATGCGACGTCGCGGCCGCCATCGTGCCATTGTCGCAGGTGATCGGCGAGTTCGCGCGTCGACCACCGGGACCCGTGCTCGTCGAGGGCCACGCTCGCGTAGCCCTCGGTCGCCGCGGCGATGCGCTTCGCCTCGGCGTCGAGCATCTGGCCGACGGTCCGGCCGCGATCGCGCGGCTCAGGCTTGAGCTCGATCAGCGCCAGCGCGAATTCGCGCGGCAGGCGCCTCGCGTAGTCCTCGTATCCGGCGCTGACCCAGGCGGGCATCCGGTGTCCCAGCGCGACGAGACACAGCCTCACGCAGCGGAGGCTTGCCTCGGGCGCCGGACGCGCGACTGGGGCGCCCACAGCTCCTCGAGGTTGTAGTACGCGCGCACGGCCGGCTGCATGATGTGCACGATGATGTCGCCGGCATCCACCAGGATCCACTCGGCGGCCTGCTCGCCCTCGACTCCGAGGATCGTCGCACCTGCGGCCTTCAGATTGTCGCGCACGTGGTTGGCCAGCGCCTTCACCTGCCGGTTCGAGTCGGCGGAGGCGATGACCAGGGTGTCGCAGAGACTCGTCTGCTTGCGCACGTCCAGGACTTCGATGTCGCGCGCCTTGATGTCTTCAAGTGCCTCGACGGCGATTTTCTGCAGCTTCGAAAGGCGCATTCGATGGGGGTCGGTAGAGTCGTCTCGATTGAATATAGGCCAAAACTGCGGCGGGTAGCAAACCCGCGAGCTCCGGACCTGCGTCGGGCGCCTGCATCAGCGCGGCCCGTATTGCCGTCGACGAAATCGGCTGGGCCGATATCGGCTGCACGTAGATGGAGCCGGCGAGCCGCGAGCGCAAGGTCGACGGGTCGCCGGTGAGACGCAGGCGCCACTCGTGCCCGATCGGGGCGGGCAGATCGGCCTCGAGGACGGCGCCGGGGCGCGGCGCGACGACGAGGTGGGCGAATTCGAACAGCCGCCGCCACTGGTGCCAGCTCGCCAGTCCGCGGAACGCGTCGACCCCCAGCAGCAGGAGCAGTGGCGAGCGCGGATGTTCGGAGCGCAGCTCCTCCAGCGTATGCACCGTGTAGCTCTTGCCTCCCCTGGTGATCTCGCGCGGGTCGACGCGAAGACCCGGAAACTCGCGGACTGCGATGTCGAGCATCGCGATGCGGTCGGGCGCGCTCGCCTGCGGTGCACCGCGATGCGGCGGATCGCCGGCAGGCACCAGGCGCACCTCGGGCAGCACGAGCGCGTCGCGCACCTCGGATGCGAAGCGCAGATGGCCGTAATGCACGGGATCGAAGGTCCCGCCCAGCATCGCCACCGGGTCGTCGAGGGTCGTCATCGCGTGGGATCGGTCATCGGCGCGTGCGCGGCAACGGCTGCGCGGGTTCGCGCGGACGCTCAGAAACGGGAGTCCGGCCTTTCCAGGAACGCGACCTCGTCGGGGGTCGACGCACGGCCCAGGATGGCGTTGCGATGCGGAAAGCGACCGAATCGCCGCACGATGTCCCGATGACGCTCGGCCCAGGGGAGCGGCCCGTCGACGCCCGTTTCCGATGCGAGTGCCGCGAACAGGGCGACCGAGCGCTCCTGCACCGGGAGCGATTCGCTGTGCTCGAAAGGCATGTACATGAACCTGCGCTCGCCGGGGCCGAGATCGCGGTCGAAGCCGCGGGCGATCGCATCCTCGGCGGTGGCGAGCGCGGCCGGATCCCCTGCGAATGCGGCCGGGGTGTCGCGGAATGCATTGCGCGTGTACTGGTCGAGGAGGACGATTCGCGCCAGCGCGCCGCGCGGGCTCGTGCACCAGTCGCCGAACGCGCCCGCGAGCCCGGCGGCGAGCGCGACGCCGAAGCGGTCGCGGATCTCGCGATCGAACGCGGGATCCTTCTGGAACCACTCGCGACGCTCGCCGCTCACGCCGGGTGGAAACCAGAAATCGAGAACCTCCGCGGCAAGGGGTGGCAGCGACATCGGGGCAGTAGCGGGAACGATGCTGGATCGAAGCCGGATCGGGGTCCGGCACGCAACGAGGCTGCAATTATCATACGGCTTTTCGACCACCGCGCCGCGGGCGATGGACGCGGTCGGGTCTGACGGGCTGACCTTGCGCACCTCTCGCCGCGACATCTTCCTGCTCGCCTGCTGCCAGGCGCTGCTGCTCGTCAATTCGTCGGGACTCACTTCGATGAACGGCCTGATCGGCTTTTCCATCGCGCAGACCAAGGCGCTGTCGACCTTCGGCGCAACGACCTATGTCCTGGGCTCGGCGCTTGCCGCGATGCCGATGTCGATGTGGATGGCGAAGGTCGGCCGCCGCGCGGGCTTCATGACCGGGGCCGCCGTGAACATCGTCGGCTGCGTGATCGGCGTGCTGGCGCTGCACCTCGGAAGCTTCCCGCTGTTCTGCGCCGCGACCGGGATCATCGGCGTCTACAACGCGGTCGGGCTGCAGTACCGCTTCGCTGCCGCCGAAGTCGCGGCGCCCGCCGACCGTGCCAGGGCGATCTCCCTGGTGCTGGCAGGGGGCGTCGCCGGGGGATTCATCGGTCCGCAGACCGCGAAGCTCACCAAGGACCTGTTCGCGACGCCGTTCCAGGGCTCGTTCGCCGCACTGGCCGTGGTGGCGCTGGCCGCGCTGGCCGTGCAGTCGCAGGTGCGGGTCCCGCCCCCTTCGCACGCCGAGCGTGCCGGCGGCGGCCGGTCCCTGGCCACGATCATGCGCCAGCCGACGTTCATCGTCGCCGCGCTCGCCGCGGCGCTGGGCTACGGGCTGATGAACCTGCTGATGACCGCGACGCCGATCGCGATGGATTTCTGCGGCCATCCTTTCAGTGCGGCGGCACTGGTCATCGAATGGCACGTGGTCGCGATGTACGCGCCCGGTTTCGTCACCGGGAACCTGATCAAGCGCTTCGGTGCGCTGCGCATCATCCTCGTCGGCGTCGCGCTGATGGCGATCGCGGTCGCCATCGCGCTCAACGGGACCAGCGTCGCCCACTTCGTCGCGGCGCTGGCATTCGTCGGTGCGGGCTGGAACTTCATGTACACCGGCGGCACGACGCTGCTGACCGAAACCTACGCGCCGGCCGAGCGGGCCCGCACGCAGGGGATCAACGATTTCATTGTGTTCGCGACCATGGGCGTGTCGTCGCTCGCATCCGGGGCGCTGGTCACCACCCGCGGCTGGGATACGATGAATCGCGCTGCCCTTCCCGTCCTGGCGGTGATCGCCGCGGCGGCGTTGTGGCTCGCGTGGCTGCGGCGGCGCGCGCCCGCCGCGCCGGCCTAGGCGCCTTACGGGAATTCCCAGTACACGGCGTCGGCGCTCTTGCCCAGAGTCTCGGCGAGGTGCGCGGTCAGCGCGCTGCCGACGGCACGCGATTCGCGGATCTCGCGCTGCGGGCGAACGAAGACGATGGCGCGGTCGTTGTCGAGCACCAGCGAGTGCACGCTGGCTGCGATTCCGCGGCTGGCGAGCCAGGTCCCGGCGGCGCGATCGAGGTCGCGGTCCGAGGTGTCGATCAGGATGCGCCGGTTGATCGCTGCCAGGAACAGTGCCATGCCCCCGAGGATCGCGCCGACGGCGATGGCAACCGCTGCATCGAATTCTGGATGCGGGCCGTAGACGTAGGCGACGCCGGCGACCATGAGCGTCAGCACGATGCCAAACAGGGCGACGCCGTCCTCGAGCAGCACGGCGATCACCGTCGTATCGTGGCGGTTGTCCTTCACGCCCTGACGGCCGCCGATCTCCTTCCAGGCAACGGCGAAGGTCCAGGCTTCGAGCGCGAGCGAGAACAGCAGCAGGCCCAGCACCAGCGGGGTGAAATGCCCGACTTCCCCGCCCACCATCAACGCCCGGACGCCGTGGTAGATGTTGATGCCGCAGCCGATGAAGAACACGCTGACGGCCGATACCAGCGCCCAGAAGAACTTCTCCTGCCCGCGCCCGAACGGGTGGTCGAGGTCGGGGCCGCGCCGGCCGCGAACCTCGCCGATCTTGAGCAGGACCTGGTTGCCGACGTCGGCCAGCGAATGGACGGTCTCGGCAAAAAGCGTGGGCGAGCCGGTGACGAACCAGCCGAAACCCTTGGAGACCGCAATCGCCGAATTGGTCGCGATCGACAGGGACACCGAGCTCGACATCGCGGGTTGCGCGTTGCGCTCAGTTGCGGATCTGGCCCGTGCCGAGCACGATCCATTTGCGGCTGGTCAACCCCTCGAGCCCGACCGGTCCGCGGGCGTGCAGCTTGTTGGTCGAGATGCCGATCTCGGCGCCGAGGCCGTACTCGAAGCCGTCGGCGAAGCGCGTCGATGCGTTGACCATCACCGAGCTCGAGTCGACCTCGCGCAGGAAGCGCATCGCGTTCGGGTGGCTGTCGGTCACGATCGCGTCGGTGTGCTGCGACCCGTAGCGCGCGATATGGTCGATCGCCAGGTCGAGAGAATCGACGATCCTGATGGCGATGATCGGCGCCAGGTACTCGGCATACCAGTCGCTCTCGGTCGCGGCCTTCATCGCGGGGACCAGCGCGCGCGAGCGCTCGCAGCCGCGCATCTCGACCCCCTTGGCCGCGTAGATCGAGGCGAGGGGAGGCAGAACGCGCGGGGCGATGTCGGCGTGCACCAGGAGCGTCTCCATGGTGTTGCAGGGGGCGTAACGCTGCGTCTTCGCGTTGTCGGCAATGCGGATCGCGGACTGCAGCTCGGCCTGCGCATCGATATAGACGTGGCAGACGCCGTCGAGGTGCTTGATCACAGGCACGCGCGCGTCGCGGGCGATGCGCTCGATCAGCGACTTGCCGCCGCGGGGCACGATCACGTCGACGTGCTTCTCGTCGGCGATCAGGTGGCCGACCGCCGCGCGGTCGGCTGTCGCGACGACCTGGACCGCGGTCTCGGGCAGGCCCACATCGCGCAGTCCTTCGTGAACGCAGCGCGCGATCGCCTGGTTGCTGCGCATCGCCTCCGAGCCGCCGCGCAGGATCGTCGCATTCCCGGCCTTGAGGCACAGGCCTGCGGCGTCGGCGGTGACGTTGGGCCGCGACTCGTAGATGATCGCGATGACGCCGAGCGGCACGCGCATCATGCCGACCTGGATTCCCGATGGCCGGTACTTGAGATCCGAGATCTCGCCGACCGGATCGGGCAGCACCGCGATCTCCTCGAGGCCGCGTGCCATGGCTTCGATGGAAGTTGACGTCAATGCCAGCCGGTCGACGAACGCCGCATCGTTGCCAGTCGCACGCGCGGCCGCGACGTCTTCGGCGTTGGCAGCCGCGAGCAGCCCCGCATCGCGACGGATCGCCGCCGCCATGCGCGAGAGAGCGAGGTTCTTGGCATGCGTGCTCGCCCGCGCGAGCGCGCGCGAAGCGCTGCGCGCCGCATCGCCGACGCCGTCCATGTAGGCGGCGACATCGGCAAAGCTGCCGAGACCCGGGACGTTGAGGTTCGTCATGCCCGGGATTGTAGCGCGCGGAGTGGACGCTACCGCTTCGGTACCAGCGTTCGCACGCCGTCGTCCCCGCCGAGCAGAATCACGTCGGCGCCGCGCCGCGCGAACACGCCGACGGTCACCACGCCCGCGATACCGTTGATCCGGTCCTCGAGTGCGGAAGGATCGACGATCGACAGGCCCGAGACGTCGAGGATCACATTGCCGTTGTCGGTCGTGAAGCCCATCCGCCACGCCGGGTATCCGCCGAGCTTCACCAGCTCGCGTGCGACGTAGCTGCGCGCCATCGGGATCACCTCGACCGGCAGGGGAAAGGTGCCGAGCACGTCGACCAGCTTCGATGCATCGGCGATGCAGACGAACCTGCGCGCCACCGCGGCGACGATCTTCTCGCGCGTCAGCGCGCCGCCGCCGCCCTTGATCATCGCGCCGTGCACGGTCACTTCGTCGGCGCCGTCGATGTAGACCGGAATGTCGGAGACGTTGTTCAGCTCCTCGACGTCGATGCCGTGAGACTTCAGACGCTCGGCCGTCCTGGCCGAACTCGCGACGGCGCCCTTGATCCGGTGCCTGATTTTCGCCAGCTCGTCGATGAAGAGGTTGGCGGTCGAGCCGGAGCCGACGCCGATCCAGGCGTCGTCGACGACGTAGCGCAGCGCCTCGCGCGCGACCAGTTGCTTCTGTTCGTCCTGGGTCATCGTCTACGCCGAGATCCCTTCAGGCAGGTGAGTGCCGGGAGACGCGGGATCGACTCGAGCCGCTCCCGCCTGAGGCATGTTCTCTGGAAAATTCCCTGGGTCGTTCAAAATCGATGCCTGATCTGCACCAGTCGCCCATTCGGCCAGTCTATCCAAGTGCATGTAAACAAGCGAGTTCTGGCGGTCCGATGAAGCCACCTTCGCGTGATTCTGGCACTAACCCTGCATGCGTCCCGGCGAAAATATTTGGAATACCCCCAACAGTCCCGCTTCGAGCGCACTCGCGCCGGATACGGTCCATCACCGCCTGACCTTGCGTGGTTCGCTGCCGTCATTCACGGCGAACGTTTTCAGCAACTCGTCGCCCATCGCGAGATCGGGATTGTTCGCGATCGACTTCAGCGCAACGTGTGGCACGCGCCGATCGACGAAGCCCTTGCGGATGAATTCTTTCCTGGATGTAGATCGGCAGAACCGGAACTTCGAGCGGATGCCGGTCCGACTCGTCCTTGCCTTTCCAGACCAGTTGCGGGTCGAGCGACGGATCGCGCGGATACAGCATCGTCTTCGGCGCCTTCTCGTCGTCGGAGACGAAATCGCGCAACTCCTCGGTGGCAATGTTGACGCGCTTCTCGCCGTGCTTCAGCGAGGTGACGGGTATCGGACCGTGGTTCTTGTTGTTTCGCGGCGGCATGGTCAGCGGGCGGTTTCCGGGTGCGTGAACGAGGTTCGGTCGGGCAGCGGCTCGGTGCCTTCCTGCAGCACTTTCAGGTAGCCATCGTAGGCGAACACGCGGCCGCGCTGCTTTCCGGTCGTTTCACGGACGATGCCGAGCCGGACGAGCGATTCGAGGGCGGCGTTCACCGTCGGAACGGTCAGTCCCAACTCCTCGCTTGCGCGTCGGGCCGATACGAGCGGGCGTCGCTGCAGCAGTTCGTGGATGCGCAGTGGCGAGGCCGCCGCGCGGCGAAGTGCTGCAATGCGCTTGCGGTCGGCCTCGAACAACGCGAGTAGCTGTTTCGCGGCGGCGGTCGCCTGGTCGGCAGTCTCGAGAACGCCGGTCAGGAAGAATCGGAGCCAGCCCTCCCAATCCCCTTCGATTCGTACCCGTTGGAGCCAATCGTAGTATTCGGCGCGGTGAGTCTTGAAGTAGAGGCTCAGGTACAGCAGCGGCTGCGCCAGCGCCCTTTCGACGCAAAGCAGCAGGGTGATGACCAGCCGCCCGAGCCGCCCATTGCCGTCCAGGAACGGATGGACGGTTTCGAACTGGACGTGGGCCAGCGCTGCCTTGACAAGCGTCGGCGTAGGAGCAGGATCGTCGTGCAGGAACTTCTCCCACGACCCCATGCAGTCGAGCACACGCTCCGGGGGTGGGGGAACGAACAGCGCGTTGCCCGGTCGGGAGCCTGCGATCCAGTTTTGCGTCGTCCGGAATTCGCCGGGTGCCTTTGCGGCGCCACGTCCCTTCCTGAGCAGGACGCCATGGATCTCACGAACGAGCCGGAGGCTCAAGGGAAAGCCTCCGCGCAGGCGACCCAGCCCGTGCTCCATCGCCGCGACGTAATTGGAAACCTCCCGCACGTCGTCGAGCGGAACGCCCGGCGCCTGGTCGTCCTCGAACAGCAACAGGTCGGAAAGCGACGACTGCGTGCCTTCGATCTGGCTCGAGAGCAGGGCTTCCTTGCGTACATACTGGTAGAGGAACAGCCGCGAATCGGGGAGCAGGGACGCGAGACCATCCAGTCGCCCGAGCGCGCGATTGGCGCGTTCCAGCAGATCGACGTCAGCGTTCTCCAGAGCGAGTGGCGGGTCGGGCGGCAGCGGGGCGGGAACATATGCGCGAACCCGCTCGCCCGTAGTGGAGACGGTCACGAATCGCCCGGTGACGCGTTGAACTGACATAGGCGTATCTCGGTGATCCGGGGCCCGACGGGTGCGCTAATTAAGCCTGCTTAACTTGGCGCTCATGTTAATTAAATATAAGTCACTAACTTTAATTAGGCAACCGGTGACGACCGGTGACGACCGGCGCGACCGTTCGCGCCCAGCAGGTCGCCGGGACCGTTGCCGTCGTCGATCCGGGCGATGAAGTCGGGGACGTAATTGCGCTCGTCGCCGTTGAGCGTGTAGGGAATCGTGAACCCGAGGTTTTGGTTCTTGACGTAGCGAGTCGAGCCGATCGTGTTCATGACCTCGCGCAGCAGGAACGCGTGGTAGTTCGTGATGCCGGGTGATGCCTTGCTCGCCGAAGCGATAGTGGCGTTTCGGCTCGTCAAACGGCGAATTGATGATCGGGTCGTCGATCGTGGCGGGGCCATCCATCGCTTCAGACACTGCCGCGGGCGCAGTTCACAGCAGCGCGCGCCGGAAATCGCCGAGCAGCGACGCGTAATACACGATGAAGCGTGCCGCCGACGCGCCGTCGATCACGCGGTGGTCGTAGGACAGGGACAGCGGCAGCATCAGGCGGGGTGCGAACGCCTTGCCGTCCCATACCGGCTTGATCGCGCTCCTGGACACGCCGAGGATCGCGACCTCGGGGGCGTTGATGATCGGCGTGAACGCAGTGCCGCCGATGCCGCCTAGCGAGCTGATCGAAAAACAGCCGCCCTGCATTTCGGCGGGCGCGAGCTTGCCTTCGCGCGCCTTGGCGGAGAGCTCGGCCATCTCCTTCGCGATTTGCAGCACGCCCTTCGCGTCGGCGCCCTTGAGCACCGGAACGACGAGGCCGTTCGGCGTATCCGCAGCGAAGCCGATGTTGAAGTAACGCTTGTGGACGAGGTTCTCGCCGCTCGCGTCGAGCGACGCGTTGAAGTCGGGAAACTTCGCAAGCGCCGACACCGCGGCCTTGATCAGGAACGCGAGCATCGTGATCTTGATGCCCGCCTTCGCGTTCTCCTTGTTGAGCGCGACGCGCAGCGACTCGAGCTCGGTGATGTCGGCGTCCTCGAACTGGGTGACGTGCGGGATCATCGCCCAGTTGCGCGCGAGGTTGGCGCCGGAGATCTTGTTGATCCGGGACCGCGGCTTGGTCTCGACGGGCCCGAACTTCGCGAAATCGACGACGGGCCAGGGGAGGAGGCTCAGCCCACCGCCGCCGCCCGGAGCGGCGGCGTTCGCGCCCGCGAGGCTGCGCTTGACGAACGCCTGCACGTCTTCGTGGAGGATGCGGCCTTTCGGTCCCGAGCCGGTCACGCCGGCGAGATCGACCCCGAGCTCCCGGGCGAACTTTCGCACCGACGGCGAGGCATGCGCGCTGCGCGCGGAAGAATCATCACCCGTGTCCGTCGAGCTCCCGCTCGCCGCGGAGGGTTGGGGACGCGCTGCGGCCGCCGGCTCCGACGGCGGAGCGGGTGGGACGGCGGGCGCGGGCCCGGGCGCAGGCGCCGCGTCGGCCGGCGGGGGCGCGGACGCCGATGCCGCGGCAGCCTCGAGCGTCAGGATGACCCGCCCCTCACTCACCTTGTCGCCGACCTTGACTTGCACCGCCTTGACGACACCCGCCGCCGGCGCGGGCACGTCCATTGTCGCCTTGTCGGACTCGAGCGTCACCAACGCGTCCTCGGCCTTGACCGCATCGCCCGGCTTCACCAGCACCTCGATGACCGGCACGTCGGTGAAGTCGCCGATGTCGGGAACCTTGACCTCGATCGTGCTCATAGAACTCCCCGTGGCATCTGCATCGTCGTCGATCTCAGGCGAGCCACGGCGCCGGCCGGGCCGCGTCGATGCCGTAGCGGGCGATCGCCTCGGCGACCTTCTTTGCCGGCAGCGCGCCTTCGTCGGCCAGCGCTTTCAGGGCCGCGACGGTGACGTAGCGCCGGTCGACTTCGAAGAAGCTTCGCAGCTTCTCGCGCGTGTCCGAGCGGCCGTAGCCGTCGGTGCCGAGCACGACGTAGCGCCGGCGCAGGTACGGACGGATCTGGTCGGCGAAGCCGCGCACGTAGTCGGTCGCCGCGACGATCGGTCCCTGGGTCGTCGCGAGGCAGGCCTCGACGTGCGACACCCGCGGCTCGGCGGTCGGGTTCAGCAGGTTGTGGCGTTCCACCGCGCGGCCGTCGCGGGCGAGCTCGGTGAACGACGGGCAGCTCCAGAGATCGGCTTCGACGCCCCAGTCGTTGCGCAGCAGGTCCGCCGCGGCGATCACCTCGCGGAAGATCGTGCCCGACCCGAGGAGCTGCACGCGCGGCGCCTTGGCTTTCTTCGCGCCCGCGGCCAACAGGTACATGCCCTTGATGATCGCGGCGGCCGCGCCCTCCGGCATCGCCGGATGCGGGTAGTTCTCGTTCATCACCGTCAGGTAGTAGTAGACGTCCTCCTGCTCGGCGTACATGCGCCGCAGGCCGTCCTGGATGATCACGGCGACTTCGTAGGCGAAGGTCGGGTCGTAGGAAATGCAGTTCGGGATGTTCGCCGACAGCAGGTGCGAATGCCCGTCCTCGTGCTGCAGGCCTTCCCCGTTCAACGTCGTGCGCCCGGCGGTGCCGCCGAGCAGGAAGCCGCGGCAGCGCATGTCCCCGGCGGCCCATGCGAAATCGCCGACGCGCTGGAAACCGAACATCGAGTAGAAGATGTAGAAAGGGATCATCGGGACGCCGTGGGTCGAGTACGACGTCGCGGCGGCCATCCAGTCGCTCATCGCCCCCGCCTCGTTGATGCCTTCCTGGAGGATCTGGCCGTGCTTGTCCTCCTTGTAGAACATCAGCTGGTCCTTGTCCTCGGGCGTGTAGAGCTGGCCGAGCTGGTTCCAGATCGCGAGCTGGCGGAACATCCCTTCCATGCCGAAGGTCCGCGACTCGTCGGGAACGATCGGCACCACGTGCTTGCCGAGGCTCTTGTCGCGCAGCAAAATCTGCAGGATCTGCACGAACGCCATCGTCGTCGAGATCTCGCGCTCGTCGGTGCTCTTCAGGAGGCGCTCGAACGCGGACAGCGGCGGCACCGCGAGCGCCTCGGCCTTGCGCCTTCGCGCGGGGAGGTAGCCGCCGAGCTCCAGCCGGCGCGCGCGCATGTACTCGCGCTCCGGCGAGCCGTCGGGGAAGCTCACATAGGGGACTTCCTCGAGCTTGTCGTCGGGGACCGGGATATCGAAGCGATCGCGGAAGCGGCGCACCGCCTCGACGTTCATCTTCTTCTGCTGGTGGGTGATGTTCTGGGCTTCGCCGGCCTCGCCCATGCCGTAGCCCTTGATCGTCTTGGCGAGGATCACCGTTGGCTGGCCGGGGTGGTTCACCGCGGCGTGGTAGGCGGCGTACACCTTGTGCGGATCGTGGCCGCCGCGGTTCAGCGCCCAGATCTCCTCGTCGGTCCAGTCGGCGACCATCGCCTTCAGCTCGGGTGTGTTGAAGAAATACTCGCGGACGTAGGCGCCGTCCTTGGCCTTGAACGTCTGGTATTCGCCATCGACGCAGGCCATCATCCGCTGCATCAGGATGCCTTTCTTGTCGCGCGCCAGCAGCGAATCCCAAAGCGTGCCCCAGATGACCTTGATCACGTTCCAGCCCGCCCCGCGGAAATCGCTCTCGAGCTCCTGGATGATCTTGCCGTTGCCGCGCACCGGGCCGTCGAGCCGCTGCAGGTTGCAGTTGACGACGAAGATCAGGTTGTCGAGGTTCTCGCGCGAGGCCATGCCGATGGCACCCATCGATTCGGGCTCGTCCATCTCGCCGTCGCCGCAGAAGCACCAGACCTTGCGGCCGCGGGTGTCGGCGAGGCCCCGGTCGTGCAGGTATTTCATGAATCGCGCCTGGTAGATCGCCATCAGCGGCCCGAGGCCCATCGACACCGTGGGGAACTGCCAGAAATCGGGCATCAGCCACGGGTGCGGATACGACGAGATGCCCTTGCCGTCGACTTCCTGGCGGTAGTTGTCGAGCTGGCTCTCGGTCAGGCGTCCGAGCAGGAAGGCGCGGGCGTAGACCCCGGGCGCCGAGTGGCCCTGGATGAACACGAGGTCGCCGCCGTGCCGGTCCGACAGACCGTGCCAGAAGTGGTTGAAGCCCACGTCGTACAGCGTCGCTGCCGACGCGTAGCTCGCGATATGGCCGCCGACGTTCGTGTGCTTGTTGGCGCGTACGACCATCGCCATCGCATTCCAGCGCGCGATCGAGCGGATCCGGTGCTCGATATTCTGGTCGCCGGGGATGCGCACCTGCGATTCGACGGGAATCGTGTTGATGTACGCGGTGTTCGCCGAAAACGGCAGGTACGCGCCCGAGCGGCGCGCCTTGTCGATCAGCTGCTCGATCAGGAAATGCGCGCGATCGGGACCTTCGGCGGCGAGCACCCCTTCGAGGGCCTCCAGCCATTCGCGGGTTTCCTGGGGATCGATGTCGGGTATGCGGTCCATGGGTCGACTCCCTCGCTATCTCAGAGGTCGATTGTAT
Source organism: Betaproteobacteria bacterium (assembly GCA_018971195.1). Taxonomy (GTDB): domain Bacteria; phylum Pseudomonadota; class Gammaproteobacteria; order Burkholderiales; family Casimicrobiaceae; genus VBCG01. Next base: position 2,802 of record JAGXBK010000042.1, on the reverse strand, counting down.
GCGGTTCCCGGGCCAGGAGCGCGGCTGCGGCGATGCCGCCCGCCGCGGCGCCGAAACAGGTCGCGAGCCCGATGACCATTCCTGGTGGCCAGCTCCGCCACCAGCTGAAATGGGGACGAAGCGCGGCGCACCCTATAATGACGCGATCGAACGCTGGATGACACGATGAACCACGCCCACCAGGTCTATCGCGCGCGTCGCGATGCGATATTGCGGACGATGCGCGGCAAGAGCGGCGGCGGGCTCGCCCTGCTTCCGACCGCGCCCGAGGTCCCGCGCAATCGCGACTCGCTCTACCCGTTCCGCCACGACAGCTATTTCTACTACCTGTCCGGCTTTCCCGAGCCCGAGGCGGTGATCGTCCTGGTCGCCGGACCCGACGGCGACCACCAGCTGCTGTTCTGCCGCGAAAGGGACGACGAGCGCGAGATCTGGGATGGGTTTCGCTACGGCCCCGACGCCGCCCGCGAGATCTTCGGGTTCGACGAGGCGCACCCGATTTCGGCACTGAAGGCGAAGCTCCCGGAGATCGCGTCGGACCAGCCCGCGCTGTTCACGCCGCTGGGCCTGTTCGCGGACTGGGACCGCCAGGTGGCCGACTTGCTGAACGAGGTCCGCGGGCGCGCGCGCACCGGGGTCTCGGCCCCGGAGGAGGTCGTCGACATCCGCGCGGCGCTCGATGCCATGCGACTGGTCAAGGACGCTCACGAGATCGGCCTGATGCGCCGTGCCTGCGCGATCTCGAGCGCGGCGCACCGCCGCGCCATGGCCGCGGCACGACCCGACGCGTTCGAATACGAGGTCGAGGCCGAGCTTGCGCACGAGTTCCTGACGAGCGGGGCGCAGGCGCTCGCCTATTCGTCGATCGTCGCTTCGGGTCCCAACGCCTGCGTGCTGCATTACCGCGACAACAACCGCCAGATGCAAAGCGGCGACCTGCTGCTGATCGACGCGGGTTGCGAGTACCAGGGTTATGCGTCCGACATCACGCGCACGTTCCCGGTCAACGGCGCCTTCACGGGGCCGCAGAAGGCGATCTACGATCTCGTGCTTGCCGCGCAGCTCGCGTGCATCGATGCGGTCTCGCCGGGGATGCCGTTCCACGACTACCACCGCACCGCCGAGCGCGTGCTCGCGCAGGGATTCATCGATCTCGGCCTCTGCGAGGGATCGCTCGACGCGGTGCTGGAGAGCGGCAGCTACAAGCAGTTCTACATGCACCGCGCAGGGCACTGGCTCGGCATGGACGTGCACGACGCGGGCCTCTACCAGCAGCGCGGCGAGTCGGTGCGCCTGACCCCCGGCATGGTGCTGACCGTCGAGCCAGGAGCCTACATCCGGCCGGCGGCCAACGTCCCCGAGCGGTTCTGGAACATCGGCGTGCGCATCGAGGACGACGTGCTCGTGACGCCCGCAGGCGTCGAGAACCTCACGGCGGCCGCACCGAAGTCCGTGGCCGACGTCGAGGCGGCCTGCCGGGCGCTTCGCGCCTGACGATGACGCACGACGTCGCGATCGTCGGCGCGGGGCCGGTCGGCGCGACGCTCGCGCTGGCGCTCGCCGACTCGGATCTCGACGTCGTCGTCGTCGATCCCCGCGCGGCCGGCGAGGCGGCGCGCACCGATCGTTCGCTCGCGCTGTCGCATGGCGCGCGGCTGGTCTTCGAACGGCTGGGCGTGTGGGCTGGCCTCGCCGCGACCGAGGGCGCGGTCACGCCGATCGTCACCATCGACGTGTCGCAGGCGCGTGGTTTCGGCGCCCTGACACTGGATGCCGGCGAGCAAGGTCTTCCCGCGCTCGGCTACGTCGTCTCGTACCGGGCGCTGCAGTGCGCACTCGATGCCGCATTGCAAAGTACGCAGGTCGCGATGCGCTATGGCACGGCAGCCCGCAGCGTGGCCGGGTCGGCCGACGCCGCCAAGGTCGAGATCGACGGGGGACCCGGGAGCGCGCTGAACGCGCGACTGGCGGTCGTCGCGGACGGCGCCGGGTCGACGATCGAAGGCATTGCGCGGACGCGCCGCGACTACCGGCAAGTCGCGCTGGTCGCCGCGATCACCCTGTCGCGCCCGCACGAAGGCGTCGCCTACGAGCGGTTCACCCCGGACGGGCCGGTCGCGCTGCTCCCGGAGCGCGACCACTATGCGCTGGTGTGGACGCAGACGCCGGAACGGGCCGCGCGGTTGCTGGACATGCCGGCGGCCGAGTTCCTCGCCGCGCTCGCGGCGCATTTCGGCCGCCGCAGCGGTGGCTTCACCGGGGTCGCGAAGCGGCGCAGCTTTCCGCTCGTGCTCGAGGTCGCGACGGCGACGACCGCGACGCGCGTCGCGGTGATCGGCAACGCTGCGCAGGCGCTGCATCCGATCGCCGGCCAGGGCTTCAACCTGGGCTTGCGCGACGCCTGGGAGCTCGCGCAAACCGTGCTGCAGTCCCCGCGCGACGATCTCGGCAGTGCGGCGATGCTCGATCGCCACCGACGCGGGCGCGCCCTCGACCGGCGCGCGGGCATCGCCTTCACGCACGGGCTCGTGCAGCTGTTCGGCAACAACCGGCCATGGCTGTCGGTGCCGCGCGGCATCGGCCTTGCGCTGCTCGACGCGATGCCGCTCGCCAAGCGCGCGTTCACGCGGGCGATGCTGTTCGGAATCCACTGAAGCATCCTGCCGAACGGTGATCGACGGCGCGCGATTGCCGGTATAATTCGACCCCCTCCCCTCGAAGTCGATAGTGCAGGCCGTGCGCATCGGTGGCCATTCCTTGCCGAACAATCTCGCTGTCGCGCCGATGGCGGGCGTCACCGAT
>JAGXBK010000041.1 GCA_018971195.1 Betaproteobacteria bacterium | reverse complement strand
AAAACTGCCTTATCCTTGCGCTTTTGCCTGGCGTGGGGAACGGATGGCCGATCACTGGATCTGGTGGATTCTGGCAACGGTGCTGATCGGCGCCGAACTGATGAGCGGCACCTTCTATCTGGTCGCGATCGGCATCGCGTTCGCGATCGGCGGCGTCGCCGCGTGGCTCGGTGCTTCGACCCCGCTGCAGCTACTGGTCGCCGGCGTGCTGGCGGTGGCGGGAGCGAGCGTCGCCCACCTGTGGCGTCGCCGTCACGGCGAGCCGCCGCGCCAGCCGGGCCTCGACATCGGACAGACCGTTCGGGTGCGTGCGTGGCACGCCGACGGCACGGCGCGCGTCGACTATCGCGGCACGCAATGGGACGGCGTTCCCGAATCGGCGCAGACGCCGCGCAACGACACGATGTACATTGTCGCGACGCGCGGCTCGACGCTGGTGCTCGGCGCGTCGCCGCCGTAGCCCGGTCACCCCGGCGTTTCGCGCAGTCGCAACGAAGCCGCATCCATCCCGGAGGCCGTCCATGCAGGTCGGATCGTCGCTCGTCACGTTCGTGCTGTTCGTCGTGGTGCTCATCGCGATCGTCAAGACGATCCGCGTCGTTCCCCAGCAGCGCGCCTGGGTGGTCGAGCGCCTCGGGCGCTTCCACGCGGTGCTGCAGCCGGGATTGAACTTCGTCTTCCCGATCGTCGATCGCATCGCCTACAAGCACGACCTGCGCGAAATTCCGCTGGACGTCCCGCCCCAGGTCTGCATCACCCGGGACAACACCCAGCTGCAGGTCGACGGCATCCTGTATTTCCAGGTGACCGACGCCCGGCTCGCGTCCTATGGCTCGTCGAACTACGTGGTCGCGATCACGCAGCTCGCGCAGACGACGCTGCGCAGCGTCATCGGCCGGATGGAGCTCGACCGCACGTTCGAGGAGCGTGACCAGATCAACGCCGCAGTCGTCAATGCGCTCGATGCGGCGGCGCCGAGCTGGGGCGTCAAGGTCCTGCGCTACGAGATCAAGGACCTGACGCCGCCGGCCGAGATCCTGCGCGCGATGCAGGCGCAGATCACCGCCGAGCGCGAGAAGCGCGCCGTCATCGCCACGTCCGAGGGCAAGCGCCAGGAGCAGATCAACATCGCCCAGGGACAGCGCGAAGCCGCGATCGCCAGGTCGGAGGGCGAGAAGCAGGCGGAGATCAACAATGCGCAGGGGCAGGCGGCGGCGATCCTTGCCATCGCCGAGGCCAATTCCAAGGCGATCCGGCAGGTCGCGGAGGCGATGGCGGCACCCGGCGGGATGGGTGCGGTGAACCTCAAGATTGCCGAGCAGTACATCGCGCAGTTCGGCAACCTGGCCAAGACGACGAACACGCTGATCCTGCCGACGAACGTCGCGGATGTGGCCGGCCTGATCGCGACCGCGATGTCGGTCGTCAAGTCCGCGCCGGCCAACGGGTAGCGGGAAACGCGATGGACCTCCGTGGCAGCACGTTCATCGTCACCGGCGGCGCGTCGGGGCTGGGCGCGGCGACAGCGCGGATGGTCGTCGACGGCGGCGGACGCGTCATCGTCGCCGACCTCAACGAGGCGGCCGGTCGAACGCTGGCCGACGAGCTCGCGGCGGCGGCGCGATTCGTCCGCACCGACGTCGGCGACGAGGCAAGCGCCAGGGCGGCGGTGGCCGCGGCCGTGGGTGAGTTCGGCGGCGTCCACGGACTGGTCAACTGCGCAGGCATCGTTCACCAGGAGAAGATCGTCGGCCGGGAGGGCCCGCATACGCTCGCAGGCTTCACGCGGGCGATCGGAATCAACCTGACCGGCACCTTCAACATGATCCGGCTCGCCGCCGACGCGATGGCGAAGAACGTCCCCAACGCCGGGGGCGAGCGTGGCGTCATCGTCAACACCGCGTCGGTCGCCGCCTTCGACGGCCAGATCGGGCAGGCGGCGTACAGCGCATCCAAGGCTGGCGTCGTCGGCATGACCCTGCCGATCGCGCGCGAGCTCGCACGCTTCGGGATTCGCGTGATGACGGTCGCCCCCGGCATTTTCGAGACGCCGATGGTCGCAGGGTTTTCGCAGGAGCTGCAGGACGGGCTCGGCAGGATGGTGCCGTTCCCGCCGCGGCTCGGCAAGCCCGCGGAGTTCGCGTCGCTGGTGCGCGAGATCGTCGGGAACGCGATGCTGAACGGCGAGGTGATCCGCCTCGACGGTGCGATCAGGATGGCGCCGAAGTAGCGGCGCGCATGGTCAGTCGCGCCGGACCAGCGCGAACGCGGCGGCGATCATCGACAGGAAGAACACGAAGGTCCAGCCGGCGATCGAGAGCCCGAGGAACACCCATCCCTTCTCGGCGCACTCGCCGCTGCCCTCGAGCACCTTGCGGATCACATCGGTGAACGGCAGGGTGTTCAGCATGTAGTTCAAGCCGGGGCCGCATTCCGGCACCTGGTCCTTCGGCAGCGATTGGAGCCAGACCTGCCGTGCCGAGAATGCCGCACCGGCGCCGGCAGCGATCAGCGTCAGCACCGCGTAAAATCTCGCGCCTCCCCGTTGCGGGTTGTGGATCGCCGCGATGAGGAACACGATGCCGACCACGATGACTGCGACGCGCTGGAACACGCACAGCGGGCAGGGCTCCAGGCCTTCGCCGTATTGCAGCCACAGCGCCCAGCCGATCAGCGCCGCGCAAACGACGAAGCCGAGGATGTAGGCGGGCCTGCGCGGGGGCAGCACGATCAGCGCCGCCGAGGCCACGCCGATCGTCATCACCATCACGCGGTACGCGGCCTCGGACAGCGAAGGCTCGCTGCCGAACCAGCGCAACAGGACCTCCTGGCCGAGCAGCGCCAGGCAGAGAATCAACCCGGCCCAGGGCCATGGAACGGCGGGATAACGGTTCATTGCTGCGATTTCTCCAGTGCTTGGTCGAGGTCCCACAGGATATCGTCGAGTGTCTCCAGCCCGACCGACAGGCGGATCATTTCCGGCAACACGCCGGAGGCGCGCTGCTCGCCTTCGTCGAGCTGGCGATGGGTCGTCGAGGCGGGGTGGATGATCAGCGACTTGGCGTCGCCGATGTTGGCGAGGTGCGACAGGAACTGCACCGACTCGATGCAGCGCACGCCCGCGGCCGCGCCGCCCTTGACGCCGAAGGTCAGGATGCCGCCCGCACCCCGCGGCAGATAGCGCTGCGCCAGTGCGTACGCGGGACTGCCGGGCAGCAGCGGGTAGTTGACCCATTCCACGGCCCGGTGCAGCGCCAGATGCCGGGCGACGGCGAGCGCGGATTCGCAGTGCCGCGGCATTCGCAGGTGCAGTGTCTCGATGCCCTGCAGCAGCAGGAAGGCCGACAGGGGCGACAGCGTCGGACCGAGCGTGCGCATCGTCTCCATGCGCATCTTCATCGTGAAGCCGAAGTCGCCGAAGGTCTCGTGGAAGACGACGCCGTGGTAGCCGCGCGACGGCTCGGTCATCTGCGGAAACCTGCCGTTGTCCCAGGGAAAGCGGCCCGACTCGACGACGATGCCGCCCATGGTCGTCCCGTGTCCCCCCAGGTACTTGGTCAGCGAATGCACGACGATGTCGGCACCGTGCTCGAGCGGCCGGCAGAGGTAGGGCGAGGCCAGCGTGTTGTCGATGACCAGCGGCACGCCCGCCTCGTGGGCGACCTCGGCCAGTGCCGCGATGTCGACGACGTTGAGCTGCGGATTGCCGATCGTTTCCGCATACAGCGCCTTGGTGTTGGCCTTCACCGCGCGGCGGAAGTTCGCGGGATCGTCGGCATCGACGAACGTCGTCTCGATTCCGAAATCGGCGAGCGTGACCGCGAGCTGCGAGTACGATCCGCCGTAGAGCGTGCGCGCCGCGACGATGTGATCGCCCGCGTGCGCAAGCGTGACCAGCGCGAGCATCTGCGCCGCCATCCCGGTCGAGGCCGCCAGTGCTGCGCGGCCGCCCTCCAGTGCGGCGACACGCTCCTCGAGCGCGGCCACCGTCGGATTCGAGATCCGCGAGTAGACGTTGCCGAAGGTCTGCAGGTTGAACAGCGACGCCGCATGGTCGGCGTCGTCGAACACGAACGACGTCGTCTGGTAGATGGGCAGCGCGCGGGCGCCGGTCTGCGCATCGGGAATCTGTCCCGCGTGCAGGCACAGCGTGTCGAATCCGAACGGATGGTCGGGCATGGGCCGGAGGCGGGCGTGGTCTAGGAAACGATCGGCCTGCGCGAGGAGATCACACCGGTGTTGACGCCGGCCCAGTTGAGGCCGCCCATGATGCGCGCGTGCTCGATCTTGACGCAGCGGTTCATCACGACGTCGAGTCCCGCATCCGAGGCGCGTCGGGCGGCCGCGTCGCTCTCGATGCCGAGCTGCATCCAGAACACCTTGGCGCCGATCGCGACCGCATCGTCGGCGAGCGCGGGCATCTCGGGGGCCTTGCGGAAACAGTCGACGATGTCGACCGGCATCGGGATCGCGCGCAGGCTCGGATAGCAGGTCTCGCCCAGCACCGAGGCGTAGGTTGGGTTCACGGGGATGACGCGGTAGCCGTGCGCCTGCAGGTACTTCGCGGCGAAGTTGCTGGGGCGGTGCCACTGCGCCGACAGGCCGACGACGGCGATCGTGTGCGAGCGCGTGAGGATGCGGCGCAATCCGGCGATGTCGTCGATGATCGGCATCGGGTGGCGTCAGTGGCGCCTGTTCGGCGCGCCGCCGTACGGATTTGGGAGTGCCATGTTCATCGATTTGCCCCCGCGGTCGCCGTCGGGATGTGGCGCGTACCCGAGTCTAATCGATGCCGCGCATCCGGTGTCCAGCCATGGATGACGAGCAGCAGCGCGAAACCGACCACGTAGCCCAGCGCGACATGCCAGCCCGCGCGCAGCCATGCGAACACCGATTTGCCCTCGGGAAACTGATTGGTAAGTGCGACCCCGGCGGAGGAACCGAACCAGATCATCGAGCCACCGAAGCCCACCGCGAAGGCGATGAATCCCCAATCGTATCCACCCTGCTTCAGCGCCAGCGCGGTGAGCGGAATATTGTCGAACACCGCCGAGATGAAGCCCAGGCCGAGAGCGACGTGCCACGACGCGTCCGGGAGCTTCTGCACCGGCATCATGGACGCGGCGAGCACCAGCGACAGCAGGAACAGCGAGCCCTTGAATGCCGCGGGAAGCTCCTCCCAGTGCGGCCGGCGCAAAGGGACGCAGGCGAGCAGCGCGATCCAAACGGCAACGCCGATGAACGGGAACCGGTCCGACCAGGCGTTGAAGCGCAGATTGATCACGACATTGACGATGATCGCCGTCAGCAGGATCAGCGCGACGATGAACACGCGCGCCCCGTCGATCCGGATACCGGCCGCGGACTCGCGCACGATCGGCGAGTGGCGCTGCTGCTGGATCGAGGCGGGGATCCCGAAGATCGCCATCGCCGCCACGGCGGCGATGTAGGCTTCGAGCACCGATAGCGGCGACACGCCGTCGATCCACATCATCGTCGTCGTCGTGTCGCCGACGACGCTGCCCGAGCCGCCGGCGTTGGACGCGGCGACGATGGCGGCGAGGTAGCCGATGTGGACCTTGCCCCGGAACACCACGCCCGCGATCGTTCCGCCGATCAGCGCCGCAGCGATGTTGTCGAGAAACGACGACAGCACGAAGATCATCACCAGCAGCAGGAACGCGCCTTTCCAGTCGTCGGGCAGCAGGCGCGGCAGCCATGCCGGGATGTTGCTCGCCTCGAAATGCTTCGACAGCAGGGCGAAACCCAGCAGCAGTCCGAGCAGGTTGGCGAGGAGCACCCATTCCTGTCCGAGGTGCGCAATCAATCCGTCGATGCCGGCGCCTTCGGCGAACGGCGACGCCAGCACCTTGAACAGCGTGATGGCGCCAAGTCCGGCCAATGCAACCTTGAGCGTGTGATGGTGGAACAGCGCGACGCCCAGCAGCATCAGCGCGAACAGGATGAAGTCGATCGGGACGCCTGCCATGGCAGGTGGCTCGGGGAGCGATCCGGTTGCCGCATTCGCGAGTCCCGGAACGAGCAGGGGGATGACGCGGCAAACCGCGCCTGGCAGGCGGCGGAGCGTGGCAGCGACGGTTAAGTCGGGCATCGACGGCTTTCGTTCGATAGACGCCGGGCGCGCCCCCAGCGGCGCGACCGGGGGCGCCGCGCGACAGTCGCCTGCGCCGGGCCGGACTGCGATGCCGTCCGGCGTTGCTTGGTGACGCGGATTGTAACTGCGGTCTATGACCGGCCGCCGCAGCGTTCGCGACGCCCCGGGGAAGGCCGGCGACGGTTTCCGGGTCTTCGAGGGTCTTCGGGGGCGCGGAAAGCGGGCCCGATCCTTGCTTTCCCCCTAAGGCTTGGCCCCCATGACCCGACCCGATCCTTCGACTCGTCCGTGGCATTGACCCGCTCGCTCGGCCGCCTCGATCTGGCCCCGGTACCCCCCACGGTCGGGGAGGCGCTCGACCGCGGACCCCTGCTTGCGTTGTCGCAGCGCAAGCTGAACGCGCTCGGCACGCCGCTCGCCTACATCGACCGCAACCAGCGCTATCGCTTCGCCAACAAGGCGCTGCTCGACTGGCTCGAGAAGCGCGCCGACGACGTGCTGGGGCGCGAGGTCATCGAGGTCCTGGGCCGGGAGAACTACCAGGTCTTCAGCGCGTATATCGAAGCGGCGCTCGGCGGCGAGCGCACTGGCTACGAATGGCAGCTCGCGGTACCCGGTCGCGCACCGATCTGGGTGCGCGTCGAGTATTTTCCGGATCGCAACCAGCAGGGCCATGTCCGCGGTTTCCTCGCGACATTCAGCGACGTCGACCAGCTGAAGCGCCTCGAGCTCGAAGCGGGGCAGCGCGAGCACCGGCTTCGACTGGTCACCGACAGCGTCGGCCTGCCGATCCTGCACTTCGATCGGCAGCTTCGCCTGCGCTTCGCCAACAAGCCGTTCGCCGACTGGATCGGCGTGCAGGCGGACGACCTGCTGGGTCACGCGCTGTCCGATTTCCTTCCCTCGGACGCGCTGACCGAGATGCAGGGCTACATCGAGCGCGCATTCGCCGGCGCGACGGTGTCCTACGAGCGGCGCGAGCGCCGCGCTACGGGCGAGTTGCGCTGGGTACGGGTGACGCTGTTCCCCGACCGCGAGATGGGCGGCCGGGTCGGGGGCGCATTCGTCGTCTGGAACGACATCGAGGACGATGTCCGGGTTCGCGAGGCGCTGAAGTCGCAGCAGCAGCAGCTTCGCCTCTTCGCCGACAACATTCCGGGCCCGATCGCCTACCTCGACAAGAGCCTGCATTACACGTTCGTCAACCAGGCGTTCGCGAACTGGGTGTGCAAGCCGCAGGACGAGATCTACGGCAAGACGCCTTTCGAGGTGATGGCGTCCGACGTCGCGTCGTTCCTGCGCCCGATCCTGAAGCGCGCGCAGGTGGGCGAGCATGTCGAGTACGAGCGCATCGGCCAGAATGCCAATGGCCAGCGGCGCTGGATGCATGGCCGGATGGCGCCGGACCTCGATTCGACCGGCAAGGTGCGCGGGCTCTACTGCACCGAATACGACATCCACGACCTCAAGCAGACCGAGCAGGAGCTGGCCGAGCGCGAGAAGCAGCTGCGCCTGTTCACCGACAACATCCCGGAGCCGGTCGTCTACCTCGACGCCGAACGCCGCTACGTGTTCGTCAACGAAGCCTTCCTCGCGCTCTACGGCGTCAGCCGCGACGGGGTCATCGGCAAGAAGCCCGAGGAGGTGCTGGGCGTCGGCGCGTCGCAGGCGTTGACCCCGGACCGCGACCAGGCGATGAAGGGCGAGGCGCTTACCTACGAGCGCTCCGTCGTCGATGCCCTCGGCCGCACGCGCTGGATCCGGGCGCGCTGCGTGCCCGACCTTGCTTTCGACGGCTCGCTCAAGGGCGAGTACGTCGTCGGCCATGACATCACCGACCTCAAGGTCGCCCAGGACACCCTCGCATCGCGCGAGTCGCAGCTGCGGGCGATCATGGATGGCGTGCCGGCGCCGGTCGCCTACATCGACCGCGACGAGCGCTGCCATTATGTCAATCGGACGTTCCTGCAGTACTTCGGCCTGACGGTGGCGCAGGTCGAGCATCTGCGCCTGCGTGACATCCTGGGGCCGGTCATCTACCAGAGCGCGCAGCCGATGTTCGCGCGTGCGCTGGAGGGCGAATCGGCGTCGTTCGATCGCCTGGTGCCCGGCGCCAACGGCGCGCGACGCTGGATGACGGTGCGGGTCGTCCCCGACGCGGCCGCTTCGGGCGAAGTGCACGGCACGTTCGTTCTGATGAACGACATCCACGGCCTCAAGCAGGCGCAGGAGGCATTGCGCGCGTCCGAAGGCGAGCTGCGGCTCATCATGGACAACGTGCCAGCGCGCGTGTCGTACATCGATCGTGACTATCGCTACCGTTTCATCAACGGCCACAACGAGATGTGGCTGGGCGCGAGCCGCAACGAGCTGACCGGACGCGGCATGGTCGACGTCGTCGGGCAGCAGCGCTTCCTGCTGCTGCAGCCGCTGCTCGATCGCGTGCTCAAGGGCGAGACGGTGTCGACCGAGCTCAAGCTGCCGCAGCCTTCGGGCGAGCTGATGTGGGAATCGATCCACTACGCGCCCCACCGCGACAGCGAAGAGAACGTCATCGGCATCTATGCGGTGCACACCGACATCGACGACCAGAAGAAGAACGAGGACGCGCTGCGTCGTGCCAACTGGATGTTGTCGTCGCACATCAGCAACACGCCGCTCGCGGTTCTCGAGTGGGACCGGGACCTGAAGCTGGTCCGCTGGTCGCCGCAGGCGGAGGTCATCTTCGGTTGGGACGGGAAGGCGATTCTGGGCAGGACGCTCACCGACAATCCGCTGCTGCACGAGGAGGACAGCGGCGCGATGGTCGGGCTGATCAATCGCCTGCTCTCGGGACAGGAGCCCCGCGAGACCGGGGTCACGCGCAACTACCGCAAGGACGGCAACACGATCTGGTGCGAGTGGTACCACTCGGCGCTGGTCGGCGACGATGGCAAGGTCGTATCGATCCTGTCGTTCGTGCAGGACGTGAGCTCGCGCATCCAGGCCGAGGAGCGCCTGCAGTACATGGCGACCCGCGATGCGCTGACCGGGCTGCCGAACCGGCTGATGCTCAACGAGCGTTTGACGCAGGCGATCGTGCAGGCGCGCCGCAGTGGACGGCGGGTAGGGGTCCTGTTCATCGACCTCGACCGCTTCAAGAACGTCAACGACACGCTGGGCCACCGGATCGGCGATGAGCTCCTGAAGAGCGTCACCCGCGAGCTGACCGACGCGCTGCGCGAATCCGACCTGCTCGCGCGGCTGGGCGGAGACGAGTTCATGGTCATCGTCGAGGATTTCGATGAACCGCAGGTGCTGGGGCGCATCGCGCAGAAGCTGCTCGACGCGATCGCCCAGCCGTTCCGCATCGAGGACCACGACATCTACGTGACGTCATCGATCGGCATCTCGGTGTTTCCCGACGATTCGGACGACCCCGAAGAGCTGATGAAGCACGCCGACGTCGCGATGTACCGATCGAAGGAGCTGGGGCGCAACACCTACCAATTCCTCGACGCCGATCTCGCCGCCCATCGCTCCCGCCAGCACACGCTGGAGACGGCGCTGCGCGGCGCGCTGAAGGACGGCGTGCTGAAGCTCCATTACCAGCCGGTCGTGCGCATCGCCGATCGTGCCATCGTCGGAGCCGAGGCGCTGCTGCGCTGGAACGATCCTGAGCACGGCAACGTCGCGCCGCAGATATTCATTCCCCTGGCCGAGGAATCGGGACTGATCCACGCGCTGGGGGACTGGGTGCTGAAGACTGCGGCCGCGCAATGCGCAGCCTGGCGCAAGGCGGGCATACCGCTCACGATCTCGGTCAATCTGTCGGCCAAGCAGTTCTACCGGGAGGACCTCTGGCAGCGGATATCCGCGATCGTGCGCGGCGAGGGCTGCGAGCCGTCGTGGCTCGAGCTCGAGGTCACCGAGACCAGCCTGATGCACGACCTCGACGCGATGCGCAAGGTGCTGCACGCCCTGCGCGGCGAAGGTTTCACCGTCGCGATCGACGATTTCGGCACCGGCTACTCCTCGCTGACGCACCTGAAGCACTTCCCGATCGACACGCTGAAGATCGACATCTCGTTCATCGCCGACCTCGAGACCGATCCGCAGGACGCAGCGATCACCGAGGCGATCATCGGACTCGCCCGCGGCCTCGGCCTCAAGGTGGTGGCCGAGGGCGTCGGCACCCGCGCCCAGCTCGAGTTCCTCGACGTGCGCGGCTGCCACTGCTTCCAGGGCTACTGGGTCAGCCAGCCGCTCTCGGCGGAGGCGTTCACCGCGTTCCTCAAGAAGCGCCCGCATTAATTGGGGTCAGAGCTGCATAAATTGGGGTCAGAGCTGTAATTACTCGCGCAGTTTATTGGGGTCAGAGCTGTAATTATTCGCGAACGTTGCTGGCCCCATGTCGGAGCCGCGAATAATTACAGCTCTGACCCCAATAAACTGCGCGAGTAATTACAGCTCTGACCCCAATTTATGCAGCTCTGACCCCAATTACTCCGATTACGCGAGGGTGTGCAGCCATGCCTCGAGAGGCTGTGCAGCACGCTCCCAGCCCGGTTCGAGCATCAGCAGGTGCGCGAGGCCCGGCACGATGGTGGCGTCGACACCGTGGTGCCGCGCCGTGGCGCGAACGTCGTCGGGCGTGCAGATCAGGTCCCCCTCGGCACCCAGCACGAAGACGGGGCGGTGGTTGCGCGTCGGCAGCGCCCAGTGCAGGCGCAGCGACAGGTCGAACAGCGCGCGCGGAGACTCGCCGTTCAGGTGTCGAGCGGCCTCGGCGAGAACGCCGGCCGGGACGTTGGCACTGAAGTAGAACGGTCGTAGCGCCTCCAGCACCTCCTCGGACATCCGGGACGGATCCATGCCGCTCATGTGCATCAGGTAGTGCGGATGCTCGCTTGCGAGGCGTGTCGCGACCGACAGCAGGCCTGCCGGCGGCACGGGCGCGAGCAGCGCGGCGCCGCGCACCGGGCGCTTGGCGACGATGCGCTCGACGATCGCCGCCCCCATCGAGTGCCCGATGAACACCGGTGGCGCCGACAGTGTTCCGGCGACGTATTCGACGTCGGCTTCGTAATCGTCGAGCCCGGCGATGAACATCGAGTCGCCGCCGCCGCTGGCGCCATGGCCGCGCAGGCTGAGCGCATACGCGGGGTAGCCGCGCGCGGCGAACCACGGCAGGAAGTTGGGCTCCCACACCCACGCGTCGCAGTAGCCACCGTGGACGAACACGAGCGGCGGCTTGCGCGTGCTGCCGGCAGGCAGGCGCTTGCGGACCTCGAGGCGGGTTTCGAGGGGGAGCACGGTAAAATGTCGTGTGGCCACCCAGTTGAAAGAGCGCGAATTGTGCCAGACGCGGTGAGCGCCCCTCCGACGTATGACGCGGCGTGCCGCCGTTGCCCGCGCCTCGCGGACTTTCTCGACGAGGTCCGGGTTGCGCACCCGGCTTACCACTGCGCCCCGGTTCCCCCGTTCGGCGATGCCGCCGCGCGCCTCGTCATCGTGGGGCTGGCGCCGGGCATGCACGGGGCAAACGCTACCGGGCGGCCGTTCACCGGCGATCACGCGGGAATACTCCTGTACGAGACCCTCCACGCCTACGGTTACGCGTCGTCCGCGCGCTCGCGCAGCGCGGACGACTCGCTGACGTTGGCCGACTGCCGGATCACCAACGCGGTCAAGTGCCTGCCGCCAGGGAACAAGCCCACACCGGAGGAGGTGCGGGTCTGCAACGGCTACCTCGCCGCGGACCTCGCCGCGCTCGCCGAGGGTGCTGCGATTCTCGCGCTCGGCCGGATCGCGCATGACGCCACGCTCGCCGCGCTGGGCGAGCGCCGCGGCGCGCATCCGTTCGCGCACGCGGCCCGGCACTCGATGGCGTCGGGCGCGACGCTGTTCGACAGCTATCACTGCAGCCGCTACAACACCAGCACCGGGCGCCTGACCACGCAGATGTTCCGCTCGGTGTTCGATGCGATCGCCGCGTACCTCGGGCGCGCGCCGGGCGCGGGCCGCCGCTCGCCCGGGACCACGGCAGCCTGAATTGGCGATGACCAAGATCGCGCGTCACAACCGCCGCACCGTCGACGCCGAGGCTCATGCCGCCACGTTCGACGCGCGCGAGCTGGTCGCATCGTTGCCGCATCTGCCGGGTGTGTACCGGATGTTCGACGCGGAGGGCGCGGCGCTCTACGTCGGCAAGGCGCGAGATCTGAAGAAGCGCGTCGCCAACTACTTCCAGAAAACCGGCCACGAGCCGCGGATCGCCGCCATGATCGCGCAGGTCGCGCGCGTCGAGACGACGGTCGCGCGCTCCGAGGGGGAGGCGCTGCTGCTCGAGAACAACCTGATCAAGGCGCTCGAGCCGCGCTACAACATCCTGTTCCGCGACGACAAGAGCTATCCCTACGTGTGCCTGTCGGGCGACCCCTTTCCCCAGTTGCGCTTCCACCGCGGCGCGCTCGACCGGCGCCATCGCTATTTCGGCCCGTTTCCCAGCGCCGGGGCGGTGCGCGAAGGCATGGCGCTGCTGCAGAAGGTGTTCCAGCTTCGCACCTGCGAGGACACCGTGTTCGCGAACCGGTCCCGGCCGTGCATGCTGCACCAGATCGCCCGCTGCACGGCGCCGTGCGTGGGACTGATCTCCGAGGGCGAATACCGCGAGGATGTCCACGCGGCCGTGCTGTTCCTGCAGGGCAAGACCGGCGAGGTGCTGGCCAAGCTCAAGCTGCAGATGGACGGAGCGGTGGCGGCGCTCGAGTTCGAACGCGCGGCGCGCATCCGCGACAAGATCCAGCGCCTGCGCGAACTGCAGTCGCGCCAGTTCGTCGAGAGCACGACGGCGGGCGATGTGGACGTGATCGTCGCCGTGTACGAGGATGGCGTGTTCGCCGTCAACGTGGTGATGATCCGCGGCGGGCGCCATGTCGGCGACCGCACGTTCTTCCCGCGGCATGCGGAGTCGGGCGGTCCGTCGGAGGTCGCCGCGGCGTTCCTCGCGCAGCACTACGTCGAGCGTCCGGTGCCGCCGACGCTGATCGCCCCCCAGGCCGACGATGCGGCCGCGCTCGCCGGCGTGCTTTCCGAGCAGGCGGGGCGCAAGGTCGAGATCGCGACCAACCCCGGAGGCGAGCGCCGCGTGTGGGTGACGATGGCAACGCAGAATGCGACCCTCGCGATCCGCCAGCGCCTCGCGCAGAAGGCGACGCAGGAGGAGCGTCTCGCCGCACTGCAGGAGGCACTCGACCTGCCGCCGTCGACCCAGCGCATCGAGTGCTTCGACGTGTCGCACACGATGGGCGAGGCGGCGGTCGCGTCCTGTGTGATTTTCGACCGGCTG
Source organism: Betaproteobacteria bacterium (assembly GCA_018971195.1). Lineage (GTDB taxonomy): Bacteria > Pseudomonadota > Gammaproteobacteria > Burkholderiales > Casimicrobiaceae > VBCG01. Next base: position 8,848 of record JAGXBK010000041.1, on the reverse strand, counting down.
GCGATGCAAACATCGGAATACCGCCGCTTCAACGTGACGCCGGCGCAGGGCGGCGACGACTACGCGGCGATGCGCGAGGCACTGTCGCGGCGTTGCGCCCGGATCGTCGCCGGCGAGTATCCTGCGCCCGACCTGCTGGTGATCGACGGCGGGCGAGGGCAGGTGTCCGTCGCCGCCGAGGTGCTGGCCGAGCAGGGCCTGCACCAGGTTCCGCTGATCGGCATCGCCAAGGGGCCCGAGCGCAAGCCCGGTCTCGAGGACATCGTGCTCCCCGGCCGCGAGCGGGCATTGAACCTGCCGGCCGACCATCCAGGCTTGCACCTTCTGCAGCAGATCCGCGACGAGGCGCATCGGTTCGCGATCCAGGGACACCGGGCGCGGCGGGGCAAGGCGCGCACGACCTCGTCGTTGCAGGAGATCGACGGCATCGGGGCCAAGCGTCGTCAGGCGCTGCTGGCGCATTTCGGTGGACTGAAAGGCATGCAATCGGCCAGCGTCGAGGACATCGCCCGCGTTCCGGGCATTTCGCAGGCGCTGGCCGAGCGGATCTACGCCCAGCTTCACTGAGCCCGAGGAGTAGAATCCCCGCTGCCGGCGGGAGCAAGTGGCCGGTTTCCCGACGATGCTCAATATCCCAACCGCGCTGACGTGGCTCCGGATCGTGCTGATCCCGGTGTTCGTCGGCGTGTATTACGCGCCCGACGCGTGGCTGTCGCAGGTGGCGCGCGACTGGATCGGCATGGGCGTGTTCGCGCTCGCCGCGATCACCGACTGGCTCGACGGCTACCTTGCGCGGCGCTGGGGCCAGACCAGCGCTTTCGGCGCTTTCCTCGACCCGGTCGCCGACAAGCTGATGGTCGCAGCAGCATTGATCCTGCTGGTCTGGCTCAAGCGTGCGGACGCGTATCTCGCCATCATCATCATCGGCCGCGAGATCGCGATCTCCGCCCTGCGCGAATGGATGGCCCAGCTCGGTCGCTCACGCAATGTCGCCGTCGCGCTGGTGGGCAAGGTCAAGACCGTGGCCCAGATGACCGCGTTGATCGCGCTCCTGCTGTGGGAGAACGTGATCCCCGGCGTATCGACGCCACTGCTCGGCACGATCGCGCTGTGGGTCGCCGCGACCCTCACGTTGTGGTCGATGTTCCACTATCTGAAGCTCGCGGCACCGCATTTCCGCGGCGAGCCTTCGCCCCGCGATTCCGAAACACCAGCCCGAAGGGCCGCGGCGCAGGCCGACCCCGCCCGCCCGCCGCTGCAGTAGCCGCTGCAGCCGCCGCCGCAGCAGCTACCCCGCGCGCGGGCGACCGCGTCTGTGGGGAGCCCCGGACTGCGGCGATGACGTCGTGCCGAACCCGGACCCGCGGGCCGCTCGGTCCATCGGTCGCGCTGGTCGTCGAAATGCCGCAACGAGCAACGGGGCACTTCGGGATTTGATATGTTCGCGTCCGTGTCCCCGATCATTTCCGTTTCCGACGTCTCCAAGACCTATGCCTCGGGCTTCCAGGCATTGAAGGGCATCGATCTCGAGATTCGCCGCGGCGAGATCTTCGCCCTGCTGGGGCCCAACGGCGCCGGCAAGACGACTCTGATCAGCATCGTCTGCGGGATCGTCAATGCCACTGCGGGCCGCGTGCTGGTCGACGGGCACGACATCGTCGCCGACTACCGTGCCGCGCGCTCGCGGATCGGCCTCGTGCCACAGGAACTGACGACCGACGCCTTCGAGACGCCGTGGGCCACCGTGTCTTTCAGCCGCGGGCTGTTCGGGAAGGCGCCCAATCCCGCCCATATCGAGAAGGTGCTGAAGGACCTCTCGCTCTGGGACAAGAAGGACAGCAGGATCATGACCCTTTCGGGCGGCATGAAGCGCCGCCTGCTGATCGCCAAGGCCCTGTCGCACGAGCCGCAGATCCTGTTCCTGGACGAGCCCACAGCCGGTGTCGACGTCGAGCTTCGTCGCGGCATGTGGCAGCTCGTGCACGCGCTGCGCGAGCGCGGGGTGACCGTCATCCTGACGACCCACTACATCGACGAGGCCGAGGAGATGGCCGACCGCATCGGCGTGATCAGCAAGGGCGAGCTCATCGTCGTCGAGGAGAAGGCCGAGCTGATGCGCAAGCTCGGTCGCAAGCAGCTGACGCTGCAGCTTCACGGCACGCTGGACCGGATTCCCCCCGCACTGTCGCGGCACCAGCTCGAATTGTCGCGCGACGGCAGCGAGTTGACGTACACCTACGACGCGGAAGTCGAAGGGACCGGCATCGTGGCGCTGCTGGAGGACCTCGACTACGCGGGCATCCGCTTCAAGGACCTGCAGACTTCGCAGAGCTCGCTCGAGGACATCTTCGTCAGCCTGGTGAGGGACGCGCGATGAACCTCCATGCCGTGCGGGCGATCTACCGCTTCGAGATGGCGCGCGCCGGCAGGACCGTGCTGCAGAGCATCGTGTCGCCGGTCATTTCCACGTCGCTCTACTTCGTCGTTTTCGGCGCCGCGATCGGTTCGCGCATCCAGCAAGTCGGCGGGATCGCCTACGGTTCGTTCATCGTGCCGGGACTGATCATGCTGTCGCTGCTGACACAGAGCGTGTCCAACGCGTCCTTCGGCATCTATTTCCCCAGGTTCACGGGCACGATCTACGAGCTGCTGTCCGCGCCGGTGTCGTACCTGGAGATCGTCATGAGCTACGTGGGCGCCGCCGCGACCAAGTCGATCATCCTCGGCCTCATCATCCTCGCCACGGCCGCGCTGTTCGTGCCGCTGCACATCGAGCACCCGGTGTGGATGGTCCTGTTCCTGGTGCTGACGGCGGTGACCTTCAGTCTGCTCGGCTTCATCATCGGCATCTGGGCCGACGGCTTCGAGAAGCTGCAGCTCGTACCGCTGCTGATTGTGACGCCACTCACCTTTCTCGGTGGCAGCTTCTACTCCATCGACATTCTGCCCCCCGTCTGGCAGAAGGTGACGCTGTTCAATCCGGTCGTCTACCTGGTCAGCGGATTCCGCTGGAGCTTCTATGGGATCGCCGACGTGAGCGTCCCGGTAAGCCTCGGAATGACCGTCATCTTCCTCGCCGTCTTCATGGCCATCGTCGCCTGGATCTTCAAAACCGGATACCGCCTCAAGTCCTGAGTTGCAGCATCGGCCGCAACGCTGTCGGCCGAGACGCTATAATGCAAAACTTCGCAGCAAATCCCCGATAGCTCAGTTGGTAGAGCGACGGACTGTTAATCCGCAGGTCCCAGGTTCGAGCCCTGGTCGGGGAGCCAACCCATTGCTAATCTGGGCACTCGTTGATCGAGTGCACTAGTTCCGGCAACGGCAACGGCCAACGCCACATTGCTACCGGTGATCGTCACCACATCCCCCGCAACGCGGATATCCGACACCAGTGCGCGTATATAGCGCTTGGCGAAGGCCTTGTTCGGACCGAGCAGCACATTCTTGAGCGCTTGGCAGAAGTGCTGCACCTTGATTGCGCTGAGGCTCGCCAGCGGCAGGTCTTGCCGTCGCCGCAGCCCTGCCATTTCGATCAGGATTGCCTCGCGCTTCGCCCTGTGTCCCTGGGCACGCGCCTGCAATGTCGAATCGAGGTCGAGAATGCCTTTCTCGACGCCTTCATAGAGTTTGCTCAATGCGTGGTCAGCGGCGTCGAGCTCGCGCTTCAAGGCGGCGAGCCCCTGTTGTTCCTTCGACTGCCCGGATTGAAAGCGCGTCTTGAGCTCCGCCAGGATCGTGCGCACACGGTTGGGTGTGAACGCCTTCTCGGCGAGCGAGCCCAGGACCGCCTGGTCGAGCTTGGCCATCGGAATGCTCTTGCTGCCGCAGGTCTTTGCGCCGCCGTTTAGCCGGTTGTTGCAGGTGTAGTAGCGATACTTGCCGCCCTTCCCGGTCGACAAGGTCATGCCCGCACCGCAGGCGCCACACGCGAGTAAACCGGTTAACAAGGTCGGCGAGTTCACCACCCGCGGCGGGACGTTCGCGGGGGCCCGCCCCGCTGCGCGCTGTCGTGCCGCCGCGAACGTCGCCGCATCGATGATGGGCTCGACCGCTGCGACGACCCATTCCGCTTCGGGTTTGGTCTTCTTGGTCTTGTGCATGGTCTTGTTGAACACGAGCTCGCCGCGGCAGGCGGTATGGTGCAGCACTTGATAGACGTGCGTCTTCGTCCAAGGCTTGCCGCGATAGCTGAGGCTGCGTGCGTTCAGATATTGGGCGATGGCCTTGTGCCCCAGCTCTTGGCCCGCATCCCCCTGTAGGTAGAGGTCGAATATTTTACGCACCACGGCCGCTTCGGTCGGATCGTGCTCGATGCACTTCTTCTTGCCGCGGCGTCCTGGCCGCTCGGTCTCCACCGTTCGAAAGCCGAATGGCGGCCGGGAGCCATTGAAGAAGCCCTGGCGCGCATTTTCGTTCATGGCGCGCAAGGTGTGCTTGCCGTTCTCCCTGCTCTGGTATTCATCGAAGACGCTGAACAGGCGCCGCATCATGCCGCCCGCCGGGTCGGAGGCCGTCGGCTGCGTGATCGACACCAGCTGAACATTGGCCTTGTTCAATTGCCGCTCGTAGAGGCCGAAGTCGATCGCGTCGCGGAAGAAGCGCGATTGGCTGTGCACAATGATGGCTTCGAACGGCGGCGGGTCCATGGTCGCCTCCGCGATCATCTGCTGGAACACCGGTCGCCGGTCATCCGTGGCCGTGCGCCCCAGTTCGACGTACTCCATGCCCACGGCATAGCCGCTGCGCGCACACCAATCGCGCATCTGCCGTAGCTGATCGGGAATCGACAGGTCTTTCTCGGCTTGCTTGACGGTCGATACCCGCGCGTAGAGTGCGACGGCCATACTCAATCTTCCTGATCCATCGCGGACAAGCGCTGCACCTCTCTCATGATTTCAGCCAGCAATGACCCCAACAGGCGAAACTCGCTCGATTGCACCGGCAGTTCCGCCGCATCCTCACAGGTATTCCACTCAACGGTCAGTAACGGGCGTTCGTTCACGCATGGCGCACCTCCTCCCTTGCATGTCTACTCCCGCCCGTTCCGTTGACGCTCGTATTCGGCCACCACCGTTTGCAGGTCCCGTTCCGCTCCATCACGGCCGAATTCGCTGAGAAACAACTTCTTGAAAGTTCGAAACTGCGCCTCATGCATCGACAACTGCGCGAGGTCCAACACCTTACCCTTGCGGCGATTGAGCGCTTCGACGATGGCGGCGAGCAGGGTGCTCATCGCCCGAGCCGCATATCAACCAGCCGCCGTTCGACATCGGCATTCCAAGTCACCGGATTGTGAATCCTCGCCAGCATCCGCAGCAGGCACTTCGTCGCCTCGCCCGCCGGCAGGCTGTCCTGGTTCTGCAGCCGCGTGTCATCTTCCGGCACATAGGAGCCAAGGAACTTTCGGCGTTTAGGAGCCAGCGAGTTTCCGGCATATAGGCGCCACGCCGTTTTCGGCATATAGGAGCCAGTCGGGGCAGCACGGACATCTCGAACTGAACCGGCCAGTCGCTACGCTGCGGGATTTTGTTCCCGTGGAGGTGGCGGTGGGCCGCAGGAGAATCGAGATGTTCCAGTATCGACAGGTGCTTGCCCGGCTGCGCCGCGGCGACTCCGACCGCGAAATTGCTCGCGGCAAGTACATGGGCCGGCGCCAGCTCGCCGCGTTGCGGGTGGTGGCGGCGCGCGAAGGCTGGCTGGATCCGGCGGCGCCGTTGCCCGAGGACGCGGCGATCGCCGCGGCGTTGGGTGCGCCGCGCCGAGCGGCCAGCACCGTTTCGTCGCTCGAAGTGCATCGCGCGCTGATCGCCGACTGGGTCGCTCAGGGTGTGAGCGGAGTGGCGATTCACGGCGCGCTCAAGCGGAATCACGATTACACCGGCAGCTACTCGTCGGTGTATCGCATGGTGCTGTCCATTGCCGGCAGCGCCTTGCCGGAGGCCACCATGCCGCTGCTGTTCGCGCCGGCCGAGGCGGCGCAGGTCGATTTCGGCGCCGGTCCGCTGCTGGTGGACCCGTCGACCGGGAATCCGCGCCGTACCTGGGCCTTCGTGATGACGCTGTGCTTTTCGCGGCATCAGTACGTCGAGTTCGTGTGGGATCAGACGGTGGCCACCTGGCTCGGCTGTCACCGCCGCGCCTTCGAATGGTTCGGCGCAGTGCCAGCGCGGCTGATCATCGACAACCCGAAGTGCGCGATCACCCGCGCCTGTCGTACCGACCCGCTGGTACAGCGTGCCTACGCCGAGTGTGCCGAAGGCTACGGCTTCAAGATCGACCCCTGTCCGCCAGCGGACCCACAGAAGAAGGGCATCGTCGAAGCCGGAGTCAAATACGTCAAGGGCAACTTCCTCCCGCTGCGCAGCTTCCGCGATCTGGCCGATCTCAATGCCCAGGCGCAACGCTGGGTGATGGAGGAAGCCGGGCGCCGGATTCACGGCACCACGCGCAGCGTCCCACTCGACTTGTTCGGCGTTGAGCGGCCGTTGCTGCGTGCTTTGCCGGCGATCACCCCCGACCTCGGCAGCTGGCATCGGGTCGTGGTCCATCGCGACTGCCACGTTGCGCACGACCGCTCCCTCTATTCCGTCCCGTTCGCGCTGGTCGGCAAAACGCTGTGGCTGCGCGTGAGCGATGGCGCGGTCACCGTCTATCAGGACTACCGGCTGGTCGCCACCCATCCCCGCCAGCGCCGGCCCGGTGCGCGCAGCACCGTCCGCGATCATCTGCCGCTGGCGGCGCAGCACTTCCTGTCCCACGACCGCGCGTGGTGTCTGGAACAGGCGGCCCGCGTCGGCAGCGCCTGTTCCGAACTGGTCGATTGGCTGTTGGCGGATCGCATCCTCGAACGCTTGCGCGCCGCCCAGGGCGTCATCCGCTTGCGCGACACCTACGGCGCGCCGCGGCTCGAAGCCGCCTGTGCCCGCGCGCTGTTTCACGCCAGCCCGTTCTACCGCACCGTCAAAACCATCCTGGTCGGCGGCTTCGATCACCAGCCACTGCCCGATTCCACCACCACCGTGCACGCCCCGACCGCGCGCTTTGCCCGCAACGCGCAATCGCTGTTCGATCCTGATTCGCCCACCCGTCATTAACCCACGCCCCAAGGAGCTTTGCTGATGAATCCCGTTCCCGCACTGACCCCGCATCTCAAGCAGCTGCGCCTCTCCGGCATCCTCGATTCGCTGGAAGCGCGCAATCGCCAGGCCATCGAATCGAAACTCGCCTACACCGAATTCCTCGGCCTGCTGATCGAGGATGAGGTCGCGCGCCGCGAGCAGAAAAAGTTCGCCACCCGCCTGCGGCGCGCCGCCTTCCGCACCAACAAGACGCTCGATCAGTTCGAGTTCGACCGGCTGCCGCAACTCAATCGCGCGTTGGTCCACGATCTCGCCGCCGGCCGCTATCTCACCGAGCGTGCCCCAGTCCTGATCGTCGGCCCCTGTGGCACTGGTAAGAGCCACCTCGCGCAAGCTCTCGGTCACAGTGCCGTGCGTCAAGGCGTCGACGTGGCCTTCGCCACCTGCGCCAATCTAACGGCCAGTCTCAACGCTGCGCGTGCCACCGGCGGCTACGAACGCAAGCTCGCCAATCTCGCCCGCGTCCCGCTGTTGATCATTGATGACTTCGGCCTCAAGCCGCTGCGCCCACCCGCCGATGAGGATTTGCACGAGCTGATCGCCGAACGCTACGAAACGACGTCCACCATCGTCACCAGCAATCTCGATCTGCCAGAGTGGGACCAAGCCTTCCCTGCCAATCGGCTGCTCGCCTCAGCAACACTTGATCGCCTGCGGCACAACGCGTACTGCCTGGTGCTCGACGGTACTTCCTATCGCGCCCCGAAACCGTTGCCCGCAACCTCCAAGTCACGGCTTGCAAACACCACCAAATCCCCGCATCCTTGACCCCGCAAAGATGTCCGTTCTCCCCGCCAATTGCTGGCGCCTATATGCCGGAAAATCCCGGCTCCTTTACGCCGAAAGGTGACACCGCGCCTGCAACGCGCCGATATGCTTGAGATACCCATATACCGCGATGGCAGCCCGCCACAGTCGCTCCTCCCCGGCCGCGGTCTGATCGAAGGAACGATAGACGCCTTCCCGGTTAAATGCTTGGATACGCTGCCTCAGGTCAAGCCATACCGGGTGCACCGGCCAGCGCGAGCGGTTGGCGTCGTCCGCTTTGATCCGCAACGTGTCGTGTTCCTCCGCCAGATAGGTCAGCAAGTCGCCCTGCTGATCGAGCAGGTCTTGGAAGCTGCGAATGGCGAAGCGCTTGAGCATCGCCTTACGTACCTGCCACTCGATACGCCACACGTCCTCGAACACGCCGTTCCACAGCGCCCGGAACCAGAACTTGCTGCTGCTGTCGTTGATCTCCGCGATCTTGTTGTAGATGCGCAGCATGACATCGCCGCCGGCGCCGTATTGAATGGTCTGCTCGCGCCGATCCTTGCGGAAGGTGGCATCTTTGGCCGAGAGCGACACCACCGAATCGGCGTCGAAATTCGCCGCAGGGATCTGGTAGTCGAAGGTGAAATCAACCCGCGACAGCGTTTCAGGCCGGAGCGCATGGAAGCCGACCGCTTCCGCCCAGGTTACGAAGCGCTGATGCAACGCCAGCGCACCTTCGCGCCACAGCGCTTCGCTGCGGAACTTGACGAAGAACGATGGCATGTTGAGCTCGCCGTAGCCGACGCTGTAATCGGCGTTCTCGAACCGGAACGGGTAGCCCGAGGAGCTGCCATGCCCAAACAGATAGAACTCGACGCCCCCCAGGGTGATCAGTCTCGGGTGGCGCTTTCGGTCCTGGCGGGCCGCTTCCTTGGCCACGTGCAGCGCTT
>JAGXBK010000189.1 GCA_018971195.1 Betaproteobacteria bacterium | reverse complement strand
TCGGCGTACCGGTCGGCGAGGTCGATGAGGGCGCGTCGCAGCGCCTTGATCTGCGCCGAAAGCGCGTCGATCTGGCCGCGCAGCCACAGCCGCAGGTCGGTCGCGACCTGATCATTGCGTGAGCGCGCCGTATGCAGCCGCTTGCCGGCGTCGCCCACCAGTTCGGTCAGGCGTCTCTCGATGGCCAGGTGGACGTCCTCGTCGGCGAGCTTCCACGCAAATTCGCCGCGCCCGATCTCGCCGGAAACCGCCGCCAGTCCGCGCTCGATGGCGTCGAGATCGGCTTTCGAGAGAATTCCGGCGCCCGCGAGCATCCGCGCATGAGCGAGCGATCCTGCGATGTCGACGGCGGCCAGCCTCTGGTCGAACCGGATCGAGGCGTTGAAGCGCCGCATGCGCTCGGACATCGGTTCCGCGAAGCGGCCGGACCAGGTGCCGTCCTGCGGCAGGCCGGCGCTCGGCGCAGGCCCGTCCCCGGGATCGGCGTCGGTCGGCAGTGGCGGGGTGGGCATGGTCGTCGAGCTGCGGCGGGGTGCCGGCTAAGGGGGGCGGGACCCGCGCCGCCGGGGGAGAGCACGGCCGGATGACCCGATCCGGCATGATGATTGCATAATACGTCCGCTATGCCGCGGATTATAAAGCAACCATCGGAAATTCCCGCAATGCCCGATTTTCGCAACCTGGGCACCATCCTGCGCATCCTGGTCGGGGTCAATGGCGCGGCATTGCTGATTGCGCTGGCCCGGGAGCCGCGTCTTGGGGCGCTGGCTGACCAATGGGCGCTGCTGTCCGGCTACGTCGAGCCGCAGCTCTTCGCCGAACTGGTTGTGCTGTGGGTGCTGGCGCCCCGGCTTTCCCGCTGGCGACCGGCGATTGCTTCGGGTGTGGTGACGGCGGTGACCCTGGCGATCGCCGCCGGCATGCACACGCTGATGCTGCGGATGACCGGCGATGCCGTGACGCCGCCGCTGCGCAATCTCGTTTTCGCGCTGGTCGCGCAATTCGCGCTGCTCGCCTATTTCCGGCTGCGCGCGCGCGCCCTGTCGCCGGCGATCACCGAGGCACGCCTGCAGGCGCTGCAGGCCCGGATCCGCCCGCATTTCCTGTTCAACAGCATCACCGCCGTGCTGTCGCTGATGCGCAGGGAGCCGCGCCGTGCCGAGGCCGCGCTCGAGGATCTGGCGGAGCTGTTCCGCGTGCTGATGCGCGACAACCGGGACCTGGCGCCGCTGGCCGACGAGGTCGAGCTGTGCCGCCAGTACCTCGAGCTCGAGCAGTTGCGCCTCGGCGATCGGCTGGTCGTCGACTGGAACGTCAAGAGCATGCCCGGGGATGCGCTGGTGCCGCCGCTGGTGCTGCAGCCGCTGCTGGAGAACGCCGTCTACCACGGCATCGAGCCTTCGACCGAGCAGGGCGTGATATCGATCAACATCTTCGCATCGCGCAACGAGGTCCACGCGGTGCTCAAGAACCCCTACGTCGCCAACACCGAGCGCCATCGCGCCGGCAACCGGATGGCGATCGCAAACATCCGCGAGCGCCTCGCATTGCATTTCGACGCCGAGGCAAGCCTCGATTCGCGCCTCACCCGCGACGGCTACGAGGTCCACATCCGCATCCCGTATCGCACCGTCGATCCCGCGGCGTCGGGAACCGACGGCAACACCGTGCCCCGGCGCGAGCCCTACGTCGGCAACGGCGCCCAGAAGCGGCACGACCCGCCGCTGATTCGAAGTCTGCCCGGAATGCGGGTGGCCAGGGTGAGCCATGGATGAGTCACCGCTGCGGGTCCTGATCGTCGACGACGAAGCGCCCGCCCGCCATCGCCTGCGCGAGCTGCTCGACGATTGCAGCGCAGTCCTGCCGATCGCGCTTGTCGGCGAGGCACAGAACGGAAGGGAGGCCCTGGACATTCTCCACGCCGTCCCGGCCGACCTCGTCCTGACGGACATCCACATGCCGGGGATGGACGGCATCGAGCTGGCCCAGCATTTGCTCAAGGTTCCGCGACCGCCGGTCGTGATCTTCACGACGGCGTATCACGAGCATGCGTTGGCCGCCTTCGACGTCAACGCCGTCGATTACCTGGTCAAGCCGGTCCGGGTTCAACGATTGCTCGCTGCATTGCAAAAGGTGCCGCGCTTGAAGCCGATGACCGTGGAGAAACTTACCCAGCTGCCCGCGTCGGCCCGACGCTTCCTGTCGGTCACCGAGCGCTCGCGCGTCGTGCTCGTCCCGATGGACGAGGTCGTCTATCTGAAGGCGGAGCTCAAGTACATCACGATCCGCACCGCGCAGCGCGAGTACCTGCTCGAGGAGTCGCTGACGAGGCTCGAGCAGGAGTTCGGCGCGCGCTTTGTCCGCGTGCACCGCAATTGCCTGGTGGCGCGCGATTTCATCCGCGGTTTCGAGCGGCGCGCCAACGACGATGGCGACGCGCACTGGGAAGTACTGCTGCACGGCATTCCCGAGACCCTGCCCGTGTCGCGACGCCAGCAATACGTGGTCCGCGAGATCGGGCGCGAGGTCGTGAACGGCGCGGCGGCCTGACCGTCGCATGGACGGCGGGCCGGTCGGCCCCCGGGGTGGGATACACTTCGCGCGGCTTCGAACGCTCGCCTTCAATTCACCGGCCGACACTCCCGATGCGCACGCTCGTCTGCGGCTCGCTCGCCTTCGACACCATCATGGTGTTCCCGGACCGCTTCGCGCGGCACATCCTGCCCGACCAGACGCACATGCTGTCGGTCGCGTTCCAGATCTCGGACATGCGACGGGAATGGGGCGGCTGCGCGGGCAACATCGCCTACAACCTGCAGGGCATCGGCGGCAGCCCGGTCGTCATGGGGACGCTGGGCCACGACGGGGGCGCCTACCGTGATCGCTTCGCCTCGCTGTCGATCGCGACCGACGGCCTCGCGGTGATCGACGACGCCTACACCGCACAGGCGTTCATCATCACCGATCTCGACGACAACCAGATCACCGCGTTCCATCCTGGCGCGATGAACTCGTCGCACGTGAATCGCGTCGCCGACGTCCGGGACATCGGACTCGGCATCGTCGCGCCCGACGGCAAGGAAGGGATGCACGCGCACGCGGCACAGTTCGCGGCTGCCAGGATCCCGTTCCTGTTCGACCCCGGGCAGGGACTGCCGCTATTCAGCGGACCCGAGCTCGGCGATCTGATCGAGCTCGCGACCTACCTCGCCGTCAACGATTACGAGGCCAAGCTGCTGTCCGAGCGCACCGGCTGGTCGATCGCGGAGATCGCCGAGCGCGTCGATGCGCTGATCGTCACGATGGGAGGCGAGGGCTCGGTGATCCACGCGGACGGTGCGACCTACGCGATCCCTGCCGTGCGCCCCGCTGCGATCGTCGACCCGACCGGTTGCGGCGATGCCTATCGTGCCGGGTTGCTCTACGGCATCGCGCAAGGCTGGGACTGGGAGGCGACCGGCAACCTCGCTTCGGTGATGGGGGCGCTCAAGATCGCAAGCCGCGGCGGCCAGAATCACGCAGTCGCCCGCGACCGCGTCGCGGCGCTGCACCACGAGGCGTTCGGCACGCGTCCGTGGTGAGGGGATGACATGGATGCGCCGATGACCGTCGCCGGACCGGGGGTTCCCGAGCCGCCAGTGACACCGACCGGCTTCGCGCTCGATCCCCCGCGGGCGACGAAAGCGCGGGTATCGATGCCGCGCCGCGCCGCACGCGCGATGCGCACGGTGCTGCACCTGTTCGAGGGCCTCGCGACGACGGTCGTCGTCTTCCCATGGTTGTCCGCAGACTCGCGCCGCCATCGCGTGCGCCGCTGGTCGTCGCGGCTGCTCCGGATGCTCGCCGTCGAGGTGCGGATGGTCGGCGCGTTGCACGAAGGCGGCAATGTGCTGATTGTCGCGAACCATGTCTCGTGGCTCGACATCTTCGTGCTGAACTCGGTGCAGCCGATGCGCTTCATCGCCAAATCGGAGCTCGCGCGCTGGCCACTGCTCGGCCGACTGGTCCGCGACGTCGGCACGCTGTTCGTCGAGCGCTCGCGTCGCCACGATGCGCATCGGGTGACGATCGAAGCGCACGAGGCGCTGGCCAGCGGCGACGTCGTCGCCATATTCCCCGAAGGCACGACGACCGATGGGACGCGGCTGCTGCCGTTCAAGAGTTCACTGCTGCAGCCGATCGTGAACGCGCAAGGCGCCGTGCAGCCAGTTGCGATGCGCTATCGCGCGCCTGACGGGTCGCTGTCGACCGCGGCGGCCTACGCGGGCGACACGACGTTCCTCGCGTCGTTCTGGCGAATATGCGGGGAGCGGCGCATCGGCGTCGACGTGATCCTTCCTCCAGCCCTGCCGGTGCAGCGCCGCCACCGGCGCGAACTCGCGAGCAGCGCCGAGGCTGCGATACGCGAGGCGCTGGGGCTGCCGGCTCCCGGGAAAACGGGGTCAGAGCCGGGAAAAATGGGGTCAGAGCTGTAATATTGCAGGGGAAATGGGGCCGGGGAAAATGGGGTCAGAGCTGTAATATGGCGGCGGGGAAAATGGGGTCAGAGCTGTAATATGGCGGCGAGACAACGCCGCCAGTGCTCGCTAATA
>JAGXBK010000188.1 GCA_018971195.1 Betaproteobacteria bacterium | reverse complement strand
GGCCTCCTCGCACCTCGCCGAAACGTGCACGCGAAGCTCGGGGGGCTCGCAGCGCAACGGCAGCGAGCCCGCGCCGAGCACCGAATCGACGCCGACCAGGTCGACCACGAAATCGGTCAATCCGAGCTCCCGTTGCAGTCGGCTGCGAAGCACGTCCGCGGCCGCGCGCGCGCGCCCGAGGGCGCCGGTGCCCGAATACGCAATCTCGACGTCGGCGATGAGGCCGCGCCGGGCGAGAAAGCCGATGACCTTGAGTCGCTCCGGCCTCGCCGCCCCACGCGCGCCGGCGAGCTGCACGCGGTTGGGCCCCGTTTCCTCGAGCGCGATGCCCGTGAAGTCGAGCACGGCGTCGGGCGTGACGTACGCGCGCGGATCGTGCACTTCGTAGAGAAGCTGCAGCGTGCAGGATGCGACGTTGAGCCGGCCCGATTGTCCCTCGAGCAGGCGAATGGTCGCGGACCCGTCGCACCCGATGTCCGCGATTGGATATCCGATCCGCGCCAGCGCGTCCCCCGCGAGGTCCGCGACGACGGGCTCGGTGAGATTGCCGCCCGAGAGCTGCCCGCTGCACTCGAGCAGATGCCCGACGGTCAACGCGGCCATCATCGCATCTCCATGCAGCCCGAGGGCCCCCACCGGCGCCGCGGCGACCAGCGACGAATCCGCGACGCGGCCGGTAATGACGATGTCGGCGCCGTCGTGCAGCGCCGCCACCATCGGCTCGAGGCCGAGGTAGACGTGCGCGCCGATCCATTGTCCGCCTTCCGCGGACTGCGTCCAATCGACTTCGGCCACGCGGTCCGTCACGTCGTCACCGACGACGGATGCGATGCGCAAGCGGCCGAGGCCGAGCGCCTTGGCCAGGTGCGCCGTCTCCGCTCCCGCCGCAGCCGGATTCGCGGCGCCGAGGTTGGTTACGACGCGGCACCGCGGCCCGACGTGCGGCAGCAGGGGCCTGAAGCGCCGCTTGAGCCGGGGGTCGTAGCCGGCTTCCGGGTTCGCTTCGCGCATCCGGATCGCGTTGACCAGGGTGCGCTCGGCCAGGCATTCGAGCGCGATTGCATCGACCATGCCGGATTGCGCCATCTGCACCGCGGGCTCGATGCGGTCGCCGGCAAAGCCCGCGCCAGCGCCGATGGTGAAGCGGTTCCTGGTCCGTTGGCTCGCCATCGGTTCTACAGTCCCAGGTATGCGCGCTGTATGTCGGGATCGTGCAGCAGCTCGGCCCCGGGTCCCGTCTTGGCGATCTTGCCACCTTCGATGACGTAGGCGCGGTTGGCCATGTCGAGCGCATCGGCAACGTTCTGCTCGATGAGGAGCACCGTGAGATCGCGCGACGCGGCGACCGACCGGATCAGGTCGAACACCTTCTCCAGCATGACCGGCGACAGGCCGAGCGAAGGCTCGTCCAGCATCAGCATGCGTGGCCTGCTCATCAACGCCCGCGCGATCGCGCACATCTGGCGCTCGCCGCCCGACAGCGAGCCGGCAAGCTGCGTGCGCCGCTGGCGCAGGATCGGGAACAGCTCCATCACCTCGTCGAGGCTGCGCCGAACGTCCTCCCGCGCGGTCGGCCCGAATGCGCCAAGCTCGAGGTTTTCGAGCACCGTCATGAACATGAACAGGCGGCCGCCCTCCGGCACCATCGCCAACCCGTGTCCGACGATGGCATGTGCCGGCATGCCGGCGATGGGCATGCCGTCGAACTGAATATCGCCATGGGTTGGATGCAAAAGGCCCGTGATCGTGCGCAGCAGCGTGCTCTTGCCCACGCCGTTGGCCCCGACGACCGCGACGACCTCCCCGGTATCTACGTGCAGCGACACGCTGCGCAGCACGGGCGTGAGGCCGTACCCGGATGACAGCTTGTCCACGGTAAGGAGCCGGCTCATCCGCGCCTCCGACCGAGGTAGGCCGTGATCACCTGCGGCATCGCGAGAATCTCGTCGGCATTGCCCTCGGCGATCTTGGCGCCGCGATCGATCACGATGACGCGCTCCGAGAATGCCCGCACCACCTTGAGGTTGTGCTCGATGATCAGAAACGTGAGGCCGCGCGCGTTGAGGCGCCGGAACAGATCGATCGATTCGGCCACCTCGCTCTGGTTGAGCCCCGCCATGACCTCGTCGAGCAGAATGAGCACGGGCTCCAGCGCCAGCGCGCGCGCCACCTCGAGGCGCCGCCGCTCCGACAGCGTCAACTGGGACGCGCGCACATTGGCACGGCGGGCCAGGCCCACCTCGCGCAGGACCTCGTACGCCTTGGCTTCGGCGCCTCGGAGCTTGTGGTGCCGCAGGAACGATCCGACCATGACGTTCTCGAGCGCGGTCAGTGCCGGCAGCGGCTTCGCGATCTGGAAGGTGCGGCCGAGTCCCAGGCGCGCGCGCGCGTCCGGCGGCAGCGCGTTGATGACTTCGCCGTTGAGACTCACGTCGCCAGCAGTCGGCTTCAGCTGTCCGGTGAGCAGGTTGAACAGCGTGGTCTTGCCGGCGCCGTTGGGGCCGATGATGCTGACGATCTCGCCGTGACGCAGATCGAACGACACGTCGTTGACGGCGACGAGCCCGCCGAAGCGCTTCACGACGCCGTGAACGCGGAAGAACGTGTCGCTCACTTCTTCCTCGCAGGTCGCCAGCGTTGCCAGACGGCGTCGATTGCACCCGCGACGCCGCGGCGCATGAACAGCGCGGCGGCGATCATCACCGCGCCCAGCAGGATGAGGTACACGCCGGGGCCCGCGCCGCCCAGCGCAGCACGAAAGTAGCTCTCCAGCGGAACGATCAGGAACGCTCCGAGCACGGGTCCGGCGATCGTTCCCATGCCGCCGATCAGCGTCAGCAGCGCGAACTTGACCCCGATGTCGGGCAGCGAAAACAGCGTCGGCGGGTCGATGGTGCGTATGTACATCGCGAACAATCCGCCACCGATGGCGGTCAGCGCGGCACTGAGCGCCGTCGCGCGGAGCTTGACGCGGGTCACCGAAATGCCGGCGGCGCGCGCCGCATCCTCGTCCTCGCGCACGGCGAGCAGGTAATACCCCAGGCGGCTTCGCATCAGGACGATCACGATCGCCAACGCCATCGCCATGAAGCCGAACATCAGCACGGCGTAGGCATCGGGCGAGGTGAAGATCATGTTTGCGGTTCCGGCGCGAAACGGGACCTGCAGGCCGCGCGGTCCGCCGGTCAGCGAGTCGAAGTAGTTGGCGAAGACGAACGCCACTTGGTTGAACGCGAGGGTGGCGATCGCAAAGAA
Source organism: Betaproteobacteria bacterium (assembly GCA_018971195.1). GTDB lineage: Bacteria > Pseudomonadota > Gammaproteobacteria > Burkholderiales > Casimicrobiaceae > VBCG01. Next base: position 1,354 of record JAGXBK010000188.1, on the reverse strand, counting down.
CGAGCCCTTGAGCCTGAACGTAGGCCAGAAGATCAGGGGGCCGGCGACGGCGCAGATGAGCGCGCCGGGCAGCAGGCCCAGCCATGGGGTCAAGTGCCAGTCGAGAAACAGTCGCACGGTCGTGTAGGCACCGACCGCGAAGAACACGCCGTGCCCGAGCGAGAACTGACCGCCGAAGCCGGCGATGATGTTCCACGCCACCGCGAGCCCGGCGAAGAGATACGTGTAGGTGAGGATATTGACCCAGAAGAATTCGTGGGCGAGCAATCCCATCGGCGCGATCGCCGCGAACAGTCCCGCCAGATAGAAGACCGCGACGCGGCGCCAAGGCAAGAGACCGAGCACCGGATCGGGTGCGTCGGCGAACGCAACCGCGCGTTCCGGCGTCTCGTCGGCGTGCGCGGCTTCCGGGGAATCAGCCTTGCTCACGGAACCCCACCTCTTCTGCCCCCACGTGGCCGAACAGGCCGCTCGGGCGCACGATCAGCACCGCGATGAAGATGAGGAACCAGATCGCCTGCTTCAGTTCCGGGTCGATGTAGAACCCCGCGAACGCCTCGACGAGGCCGACGATCAGGCCGCCGAAATAGGCGCCGGCAACGCTGCCCAATCCGCCGAGGACGACGACGGCGAACGCGGCCAGGATGAAGTTGCCGCCGATGTCCGGCGCAAGCGTGTAGATCGGCGCCAGCAGCACGCCCGCCAACCCCGCAAGCGCGGTCCCGATGCCGAAGGTAACCGTGAACGTCCGCTCCACGTTGATGCCCATCAGCCGCGCCGCCTGCCGATCCTGGGTGACCGCGCGGATCGACTTGCCGATCAGCGTTCGCTTCAGGAATACGTGAAGGGCGATCGCCGTCAACGTGAGCGTGGCGAAGATCACCAGTCGTGACATCGTGACTCGGATGTCGCCGACCCCGAACGTCAGTCCGGCGAGCTTGGAGGGCACGCTGTAGCCCTCGCCGCGGGTCAGCCAGAGGACGATATTCTGCAGGACGATGAGCAGGCCGAAGGTGGCGAAGATCTGCATCGACGATTCCGCGTGCAGCGGCTGGAGCACCAGGCGGTGCACGACGGTGCCCAACACGAACATGGCCGGCACGACGACAATCACCGCGAGATAGGGGTCGAGGCCCAGCGCCGCATGACAGAGGTAGGTCCCGTACATCGCCACCATGACGAATTCGCCGTGCGCGAAGTTGACGATCCTGATGACGCCGAAGATCAGGTTGAGGCCGATGCTGACGAGTCCGTAGATCCCGCCGAGCAGCAGTCCGACGACCAGAACTTGCAGCAGGTTGTCCATGCACCCGAGGTCAGGGAGAAGCGGCGCGCGCAGCTTCGACGCTGCGCG
>JAGXBK010000040.1 GCA_018971195.1 Betaproteobacteria bacterium | reverse complement strand
GCGCGATCGCGATCCGCTGGCGCTGGCCGCCCGAGAATTCGTGCGGATAGCGCCGGGCGTGGTCGGGTGCAAGGCCGACGCGCCCGAGCAGCCACGCGACGCGCTCCTCGGCTTCGCGCCGACCGGCGATGCCGTGGATGTACAGCGGCTCGGCGATCGAAAAACCGACGGTGAGCCGCGGGTCGAGTGACGCGAATGGATCCTGGAACACCATCTGCATGTCGCGGCGCAGCAGCCGCAGGTCGTCGCCGGAAAGCCTGGTGATGTCGCGTCCGTCGTACACGATGCTGCCGCCGGCGGTCTCGGCGAGGCGCAACAGCGAGCGCCCGGTCGTCGACTTGCCGCAGCCCGATTCGCCGACCAGCGCCAGTGTCTCGCCCGCGGCGAGATCGAAGCTCACCTGCTCGACCGCGTGGACGCGGCGGCGCACGCGCCCGAAGAACCCCGACCTCACGTCGAAGCGTGTCGTGAGCCCGCGCACCTGAAGCAGTGGCGCGCGGCCCGGCGCTGCCGCGGAGGGTCCGGGCCTCGCAGGGGCGGCGATCCCGGCGGAAGATCCCGGCGCCGATCCGGCGGTCGCCGACGGCGCGAAGGGTTCCGCCGCACCCGCGACATCGGGCGCGATCGGAAATTTCCGTGGCGCGTCTTCGCCTCGCAGGGCGCCGAGGCGCGGAACTGCCGCAAGCAGCGCCCGGGTATAGGACATCGCCGGCGCCGCAAACACCGATTCGGCCGTGCCTTCCTCGACCTTCTCGCCACGGTACATGACGACGACCCGATCGGCGACCTCGGCGACGACGCCCATGTCGTGGGTGATGAACATCACCGCCATGTGCATCTCGTCCTGCAGCATGCGGATCAGCGTCAGGATCTGCGCCTGGATGGTCACGTCCAGCGCGGTCGTCGGCTCGTCGGCGATCAGCAGCGCCGGGCGGCACGACAGTGCCATCGCGATCATCACGCGCTGGCGCATGCCGCCGGAGAGCTGGTGCGGATAGCGGTCGCGGACCGACCGCGCATCGGGGATGCGCACCTGCTCGAGCATCCGCAGCGCCTCGGCACGCGCGCCTGGGGCGTCCATTCGCTGGTGGAGCCGGATCGATTCGGCGATCTGCTCGCCGACCGGGAACACCGGGTTCAGCGAGGTCATCGGCTCCTGGAAGATCATCGCGATCTCCGCGCCGCGGATGGCGCGCAGCGTGGCGTGGTCGACGCTCGCGAGGTCGACCCGGCCTCCGCCCGGGCGCGCGAACAGCATGCGCCCGCCGGCGATCCTTCCGCCGCCGTGCTCGACCAGGCGCATGATCGACAGCGCAGTGACCGACTTGCCCGAGCCCGATTCGCCGACCACCGCGACCGTCTCGCCGCGAGTAATCCCGAAGGACAGGTCGCGCACCGCTGCGACCAGGCGATCGGTCGTCGCGAACTCGACCGAGAGTCTGTCGACGCGCAGCACGGATGCGTCGGGGTTGTCGTGGATCAAGGGGGCGGCGCGGGGCGCGAAGTCCCGCATTATCGAAGACCGCTCTCCCGAGGGCAACGCACGGGCCGCGTTCGGGCCCGCGCCGCCGGGCGGGGACGACCCGCCTATGCCTTCTCGGGTTCGGGCACTTGCCGCTTTTGCAGCAATGCGGGGACCGGGCGCGCCTTGCCCGCCACGCGACCCTGCACGCGATGGCCGCCGATCGGGCCATTGCCCGGGGCGGGCGCGTCCGGCCGCGCGACGAGCGGCTGGTCGGGGTTCATGGCGTAGGCGGCTTCGCGCTCGGCGCGGCGCGCGTCGCCATAGCGCGGCGCATCCGCGTGGGGGGCGCGGGGTTCGCGGGATGGTTCACCATTGGCACCGCGGTCGCGGGGTTCGCGCCGGTCACCATTGCCGCCCTGCGCACGGGGCGCCTGCCGCCTGCGCGTTCCCCCCGCCGGGGACTCGGCGCGGGTACTGCGCGACGACACCGCGGCGGCTATGTCGAAGCCCTCCGGGGTTGCGATGACGATCTTCTTCTTCAGCAGCTTCTCGATCTCGGCGAGGTGCTTCTCCTCCTCCGGGGCGACCAGCGAAATCGCCTCGCCCGTCGCGCCGGCGCGCCCGGTGCGGCCGATCCGATGGATGTAGTCCTCGGGGACGTGAGGCATCTCGTAGTTGATCACCAGGGGCAGGTCGTCGATATCGAGGCCGCGCGCCGCGACGTCGGTCGCGACCAGCACCTGCAGCTTGCCTTCCTTGAACTTCGCCAGCGCTTCGAGGCGCGCCGCCTGGGTCTTGTCGCCGTGGATCGCCGATGTCTCGAGCCCGTCGCGCTCGAACTGGCGCGCGAGCCGCGATGCGCCGTGCTTGGTGCGCACGAAACAGAGCACCTGCCACACGCTGCGGGATTTCACGAGGTGCGTGACAAAGGCGCGTTTCGCGTCCTGCGGCAGCCGATACGCGCTCTGCGCGACGGTTTCGGCCGCGGTGTTGCGCAGCGCGACCTCGATCAGCCGCGGGGCGTTCAGGAGCTCGTCGGCCAGACGCTTGATGTCGCTCGAGAACGTCGCGGAGAACAGCAGGTTTTGCCGCTTGGCGGGCAGCAGGGCCATGATGCGCTTGATGTCGGGAATGAATCCCATGTCGAGCATCCGGTCGGCCTCGTCGAGGACGAAGATCTCGACCTGGCCCAGATTGACGCTTTTCTGCTCGATGTGGTCGAGCAGGCGCCCCGGGGTGGCGACCAGGATTTCCACACCGCCGCGAACGATCGGCAGCTGCTGGCGGATGTCGACCCCGCCGTAGACGCAGGTCGAGCGCAGGTTCGTGTGCTTGCCGTATTCGCGGATCGACTCCTCGACCTGGATTGCGAGCTCACGCGTCGGCGCGAGGATCAGCGCGCGCACCGGATGACGTGCGGGCGAAGGGCTCAGGTTCGCGTGCGCGGACAGCTTCTCGAGGATCGGGAGGCCGAAACCCGCGGTCTTGCCGGTTCCCGTCTGGGCGCCGCCCATGATGTCGTGGCCCGCCAGCACCTCGGGAATGGCCTGCGCCTGGATCGGTGTCGGGGTCGTGTAGCCGGCGTCGGCGATGGCCCGCATGATCTCCGGGCGCAAGCCGAGCTCGGCAAAGCTCGTTGCGTGCATGAATGCTCCTGGTACGCGGCCTACCACCCGGGGGCGGTTTCCGGTCCAGGCAGCGAAGTGCGTTGCTCGGAATCGCAGTCGCTGCGGCGCGGGCCCCCGAGGCTGCGGGACTCTCGCCGCGTCGCGCGGGATGGGCGGTGACCGGAACGTCCGCCCGAGTTGAAAGTATAGCGTAAGTTACGGATTTTCCAAAATTTTGTGGTCGAAACCTCGGATAACCGACTATAATGGACGGTTTTTCGCGGCTCCGCCTTTGGCGGTGCCCCTGCGGCGTCACAGCCGCGGCCTTCCACCAGCGGCACCCGATCATGACCGAGCAACGCCTGGACCTGCGCAACATCGCGATCATCGCCCACGTCGACCACGGCAAGACGACCCTCGTCGACAAGCTGCTCGTGCAGGCGGGCACCTTCGCACGCCACCAGCACGTCGGCGAGCGGATGATGGACAGCAATGACATCGAGCGCGAGCGCGGGATCACGATCTTCGCCAAGAACTGCGCGATCCGCTACGCGAGCGGCGAGACGATCACCCACATCAACATCGTCGATACGCCGGGGCACGCCGATTTCGGCGGCGAGGTCGAGCGTGTGCTGGGGATGGTCGACGGCGTGCTGTTGCTGGTCGACGCGGTGGAAGGCCCGATGCCGCAGACCCGCTTCGTCACGCTGAAGGCACTTGCGCTGGGCTTGCGCCCGATCGTCGTCGTGAACAAGATCGACCGCCCCGGCGCGCGGCCCGAATGGGTGGTCAACCAGACCTTCGAACTGTTCGACCGGCTGGGCGCCAGCGACGAGCAGCTTGACTTCCCCGTCGTCTACGCCTCGGCGCTGAACGGATGGGCGACGCTCGACGTCGATGCCGCGAAATCGCCGCAGCCGGCGTCCCCGGCCGCACTTCCGCCGGAGGGGGAAGTCGCGGGCCCGGGTCTGGACATGCGCCCGCTGTTCGAGACGATCCTCCGCCACGTTCCTGCCCCGGCCGGCGACGTCGGTGCGCCGCTGCAATTCCAGGTCAGCGCGCTCGACTACTCGAGCTACGTCGGGCGCCTCGGCATCGGGCGCATCCGCCGCGGCAGCCTGGCCGCGGGCCAGGAAGTCGCGGTGCTCGACGGGCCGCTCGCCGACGGGACGATGCCGGTGCGCGCGCGCGTCGGCCAGATCTTCATGTTCGAGGGGCTGAACCGCGTTCCGGTCGAGCGTGCGGCTGCGGGCGACATCGTGCTCGTGACCGGGATCGAGGACCTTACCATCGGCACGACGCTCGCTTCGCTCGAGCGGCCGGAGGCACTGCCGCCGATCGCCGTCGACGAGCCCACGCTGTCGATGTATTTCCAGGTGAACACGTCCCCGCTCGCCGGTCGCGAGGGCAAGTACGTGACCTCGCGCAACCTGCGCGACCGCCTCGCGCGCGAGCTGCTCACCAACATGGCGCTGCGCGTCGACGACACCGGAGATACCGACGCGTTCCAGGTGTCGGGCCGCGGCGAGCTGCACCTGACGATCCTGATCGAAAACATGCGCCGCGAGGGCTACGAGCTCGCGGCGTCGCGTCCGCGCGTCGTGACCCGCGAGATCGCCGGCGAGATCTGCGAGCCGTGGGAGTCGCTTTCGGTCGACGTCGAGGAGCAGCACCAGGGCGCTGTGATGGAGGCTCTGGGCGTTCGGCGCGGTGAGCTCACGAACATGGAGTCCGACAGCCTCGGCCGCACGCGTCTCGAGTACCGGATCCCGGCGCGAGGATTGATCGGTGTCCAGGGCGAGTTCATGAACCTGACCCGCGGCACCGGGCTGATGAGCCACGTGTTCGACAGCTATGCGCCCGTCAAGGGGGACATCCCCGAGCGCCGCAACGGCGTGCTGATCTCCCAGGAGGACGGCGAGGCGGTCGCGTACGCATTGTGGAAACTGCAGGAGCGGGGTCGCATGTTCGTCTCCCCCGGGGACAAGCTCTACGAGGGCATGGTCATCGGAATCCACAGTCGCGACAACGATCTCGTCGTCAATCCGATCAAGGGCAAGCAGCTCACCAATGTGCGCGCCTCCGGCAAGGACGACGCGATCATGCTGACGCCGCCGATCGCACTGACGCTCGAGTACGCGGTCGAGTTCATCGCCGACGACGAGCTGGTCGAAGTGACGCCGAAGTCGATCCGCATTCGCAAGCGCCACCTGAAGGAGCACGAGCGCAAGCGCGCGGGCCGCGAGGCCGCAGCGGCCTGACCCGGGGCCGGTGTCGACCAGCGGAGCGCGCGCAGTTCCGATGCTCACCACCGATCACGCGCGCCGCTTCGCCGCGATTGCGCTCGCCAACATCGCATCCGAGTACCCGGCCAAGCTCGATCACGTGCTCGCCTCGCCGGCCGACGCAGCGGTCCCGTCGACGCTGCATCCGGCCTTCCACGGCAGCTTCGACTGGCATTCGTGCGTGCACATGCACTGGCTGCTCGCCCGGATACGCCGCGGTTTCCCCGGTCTCGACTGCCGGCGCGACATCGACGCGGCCTTCGCCCTGCGCCTGGTCCCCGACGCCATCGCGGCCGAAGTCGCCTATCTCGCGCGTGCACACAGCCGATCGTTCGAGCGCAGCTATGGCTGGGCGTGGCTGCTGAAGCTCGCCACCGAGCTTTCGATGCACGACGACGTCGCCGGGCGTCGCCACGCGCAGGCGTTGCAGCCGCTCGCCGACGCATTCGTGCAGCGCTATCTCACCTATCTGCCGCGTGCCGGCTATGCGATCCGGCATGGCATGCATGCGAACAGCGCGTTCGGACTTGCGTTCGCGCTCGATTACGCGCGCGCGACCGGCCATGGCGACCTTGCCCGGCAGTGCACCGCGACGGCGCTGGCATGGTTCGGCGACGACCGCGATGCCCCCGCGCGCTGGGAGCCCTCGGGGGCCGATTTCCTGTCGCCCTGCCTGATGGAGGCTGCGCTGATGCGCCGCGTGCTGGAAACCGCGGCATTCGCCGCCTGGCTGGAGGCCTTCCTGCCCGGGCTCGTCGACGAGGCGCATCCTCTGGCCACGCCGGTATCGGTGGCCGATCGCGGCGATCCGCAGACCGTCCACCTCGATGGCCTCAACCTGTCGCGGGCGTGGTGCTTCGCCGACATCGCGCTCGCGCTGCCTGCGCGGGATCCCCGCGTCGGGACCTTGCGTGCCGCCGCCGACCGGCATCTGGCCGCCGGGTGGCAGGGACTTGCAAGCGACGATTACGTTGGCGGCCACTGGCTCGCGAGCTTCGCGCTGCTTGCTCTGGAGGCGCGCGCGGAGCTCGGCTGAAGTGGGCATGGGGCCCGCCGCCGCGCCTGCTAAACTCGGCGTCCATGACCGGATTGCCGCTGTCCCTTGCCGTCGCGGCATTCGTCGCGCTGCTGGTCGCCGTCGTGCTCGGGCTGCTGACGCTGATTCGCGTCGGCGCACTGGCGCGCGAGCGCGACTCCTCCACCCGCGATGCGGCCGCATTGCGCGTCCACTTCGAGGCATTCGTCCGCAGCGTCGCCGATCACGAGCGCGACGTCCGCAGCGATCTCGCCGCGGCACGCGACGAGTACGCCGTGACGGGTACGCGCCTGCGCGAGGAGCTCGCCGCGGCGCTGGCGCGGCAGCAGCAGGGTCTTGCGCAGCAGCAGCAGGGCATGGCACAGCAGCTCTCCGCCATGGGCGGCCAGCAGCAGGATCAGCTGAAGGCGATCGGCGAACGCATCGGGCAGCTCACGCAATCCTCGGAGGCCCGGCTCGAGGCGCTGCGCAAGACCATCGAGGAACGTCTCGACCTCCTGCGCCAGGAGAATGCGCACAAGCTCGACCAGATGCGCGCGACCGTCGACGAAAAGTTGCAGACCACCCTCGAGCAGCGGCTCGGAGCGTCGTTCAAGCACGTGTCCGAGCGGCTCGAGCTGGTCCATCGGGGCCTGGGTGAGATGCAGACGCTCGCCGCGGGCGTGGGCGACCTCAAGCGGGTGCTGACCAACGTCAAGTCGCGCGGAACCTGGGGCGAGGTCCAGCTCGGCGCGTTGCTGGGCGACCTGTTGACGCCGGCGCAGTACGCGCAGAACATCGCGACGCGGCCGGGATCGGATGAGCGCGTGGAGTTCGCCGTCAGGCTTCCCGGCAGCAGCGACGACGGCACCCCGTGCTGGCTGCCGATCGACGCCAAGTTCCCGCTGGACGACTGGCAGCGCCTGCAGGATGCGATCGAGCGTGCCGACCCTGCCGCCGTCGACGAAAGTCGCAGGGCGCTCGATCAGTTCTTCAAGAAGCAGGCGAAGATGATCCGCGACAAGTACGTCGAGCCCCCGCACACGACCGACTTCGCGATCCTGTTCGTTCCGACCGAGGGCCTGTTCGCCGAAGCCTGTGCGCGCCCCGGTCTCACCGATACGCTGCAGCGCGACTTTCGCGTGACGCTGGTGGGCCCCGCCAATCTCGCCGCCATGCTGAACAGCCTGCAGCTCGGCTTTCGCACCCTGGCGATCGAGAAGCGCTCGACCGAGGTCTGGCGCGTGCTGGGCGCCGTCAAGACCGAGTTCGGCCGCTTCGGCGACATCCTTGCGAAGACCAAGGACAAGCTCGACCAGGTCGGCAAGACACTCGACGAAGCCGGCCGCAAGAGCACGACGATCGCGCGCAAGCTGCGCGACGTCGAGGCGCTACCGGAAGGCGAGGCCGATCGCCTGCTGACCGGCGACTCCGGACGCGTCATCGACGTCGACGACGATGCCGACGTGCCCGCGCTCGATCCGCCCGCCGGCCCCTGAGGCCCGCGCCGACCGGCCCCGCGCTGGCGGGTCGGCCCGCGATCGGCGGCCGATTGGGTCGACGCCGCGACGACGGGGTGGTCCGTGTTCGATGCGCTGAAGCGGCTCCGGCGGCAGCGCGTGCTGCGCAAGTCCGCATTGCCCGACGCGCTGTGGAGCGATGCTTGCCGCGCGCTGCCGTTTCTCGCCTCATACACGCCCGACGAGCTGGCGCGATTGCGGGACATCTGCGTGCTGTTCCTCGACGCCAAGGGCATCATCGGCGCACAGGGTCACGCGGTGACGCCGTTGCAGCGGACGATCATCGCGATCCAGGCCTGCGTTCTCGTCCTCAATCTCGACCTCGATCTCTACGAAGGCTTCGAGAATATCGTCGTGTACCCCGACGAGTTCATCCCCGACTGGGAATGGGAGGACGAAGCCGGCGTGGTGCATCGCAACGACGCACCGCTCGCAGGCGAGGCGATGCCGCGCGGTCCGGTTGTCCTGTCGTGGCGCGACATCGAGGCATCGGCGGATTGGGACCGTGCGCAGATGAACCTCGTCATCCACGAGTTCGCGCACAAGATCGACATGCAAGACGGTGATGCCAACGGATGCCCGCCCCTCCCCGGCGACATGTCGGGCGACGCGTGGCGGGCAACGATGCGGGGCGCCTATGCCGATTTCTGCAAGCGCGTCGCCCGCGGCGAGCGCACGGCGATCGATCCCTACGCGGCCGAGAGCCCGGGCGAGTTCTTCGCCGTGCTGTCGGAGGTATTCTTCGCCGAGCCGCTGCTGCTGCGGTGCAGCTATCCTGAGGTCTACCGGGAGTTCGCGCGCTTCTATCGCCAGGATCCGGCGTCGCGCGCGGCGCCGTCGCCGGCGCGGTGATCGCGCTGGCGGAGCGAACGATCGTCGATGCGACGACTGCAGTGATCGCGATCTGCGCCTGCCCGGCTACCGGGCTGCAGGCGTTGCGGGCCGGATCGCCGACTTCGGGCGGAACGCCTTGCACACCGCTTCGTGGGTTTCGACGTATGGACCGCCGATCAGGTCGAGGCAGTAGGGGACCGCCGGAAACACGCCGTCGAGCGTCTCCTTGATCGCTTTCGGCTGCCCGGGAAGGTTCAGGATCAATGCGCTGCCGCGGATGACGCCGACCTGCCGCGACAGGATGGCCGTCGGAACGTAGCGCAGGCTCACCTGGCGCATCTGCTCGCCGAAGCCCGGCAGCAGCTTGTGCGCGACGGCCAGCGTGGCTTCGGGCGTGACATCGCGCGGCGCGGGACCCGTCCCGCCGGTGGTCAGCACCAGGTGGCATCGCGCGATGTCGACGAGCTCGACCAGCGTCCGCTCGATCACCGGCTGTTCATCCGGGATGAGCCGCGATTCGACCTGCCATGGCGTCTTCAGCGCCGACTCGAACCAGGCGGTGAGCCCGGGAAGGCCCTGATCGACGTAGACACCCGACGATGCGCGATCCGAAACCGAAACCAGGCCGATGCGCAGCGAGTCGTCGTTCATGGGAATGTGGCTTTCAAGCCTGCGCGGCGTCGATGATGCGCTTGATCTCGCGGAACAGCGCGCGGAACCTGCGGGGCGGTGCGCCGCGCAGCCGCTCGGCGCGGGCGTCCACGATCAATTGCGCGAGTGCGGCGCGCGGTGCACCGGCATGCGCCGCGACGAACGCGTCGAGTTCTTCCGGATCGTCCAGCAGGCGATCGCGCCAGCGCTCGGTTGCCGCGAAGCGCGCACGGTCCCGATCGCTGCCTTTGTCCCATGCGGAAACTGCCTCGCGCAGCGGCGCGGGGTCGACGTCGCGCATCAGCCGGCCGATGTACTGCAGCTGGCGCCGTCGCGCTTCGTGCTTGCTGACCTTGCGCAGCAGGGCGATGGCGTCGACCAGCCGCTCGGGGAGCGCCAGCGTCGCGAGGCGTTCCGGATCGAGGCCGACCAAGGTCCGGCCCAGGTCCTGCAACGCATGCATCTCGTGCTTGCGCTGCGTCTTGGAGGGGCCTTCGCGCTCGTCGGCGGCGTCGGAAGGCGCCTCGAGGCGCGTGCTGTTCGGCGGAATGCGGGCCACGTTGGAAGTGTGGAGCGGGCAGGGTGATCGACCGACGCCGTCCCGTAATTTCCGGGAATCCGGGGAGGCTTTGCTATGATAGCCGACGCTGATGCCGCATGCGGTCGCGCCTGTGCAAAATGCCAGCGCCATTTCGCAGCGTAACCCTCGCCAGATCCCGAGATGACCGCGTCGATGCCGGCAGTGGAAACTCCAACAACGACGCCCCGCGTCGGGCAGCATCGGCACGGCTCGCATTTCCCCGTGTCGGCCTCGATGCTCGAGCACATCGCACGGACGGTCATCGCCGCGGCCCGCAAGGCCGGGGCGACGGCGGCGGAAACCGAGGTGTCGCAGGCCTTCGGCCAGAGCGTCACGGTCCGCAAAGCTGCCGTCGAGACGATCGCCTATCATCGTGACAAAGGCGTGGGCGTCACCGTGTATGTCGGGAAGCGACGCGGCCATGCCAGCACAGCCGACTTCGCCGCCGACGCGCTCGAAGCCGCCGTCGCGAAAGCGCTCGCGATCGCCCGCTACACCGCCGAGGACCCGGCGGCGGGATTGGCCGATCCCGACCGCCTCGCGCGCGCCTGGCCCGATCTCGACCTCTATCATCCCTGGGACCTCGACGTCGATGCGGCGATCGAGCTCGGACGCGAGACCGAGGCTGCGGCGCTCGCCGTCGACCCGCGGATCACCAACAGCGAGGGGGCGAGCGTCTCTCGCGGCGAATCGGAGTTCGTCTACGCGAACACCCTGGATTTCCTCGGGGGCTACCGAAGCTCGCGCCACCACGTCGACTGCTCGGTCATCGGCGAGACTGACGGCGCGATGCAGCGCGATTACTGGTATACGGCGGCGCGCGCTCCGGAGGACCTGATGCCGGTGGCCGAGGTCGGGCGTATCGCTGGCGAGCGGACGCTGCGCAGGCTCGGCGCGCGTCAGCTGGGCACGCTCGAGTGCCCGGTTCTGTTCGAGGCGCCCGAGGCCGCCGATCTGCTGGGCGCGTTCGTCCACGCGGTTTCCGGCGGGAGCCTGTACCGCAAGTCGTCGTTCCTGCTCGATTCGATCGGAACGCAGGTCTTCTCGCCGCTGGTGAACGTACGCGAGGAGCCGCACCTGCCTCGTGCGCGCGGGAGTGCGCCTTTCGACAACGAGGGTGTCTCGACCACAGCGCGCCAGATCGTCGCCGCCGGCGTCCTGCAGGGCTATTTCCTCGGCAGCTACTCGGCACGCAAGCTCGGCCTGGCATCGACCGGCAACGCGGGCGGTGCGCACAACCTCGTCGTCCCGGGAAGCGAAGACCTGCCGGCCCTGCTGCGGCGCATGGGCCGGGGACTGTTCGTCACCGAGCAGCTCGGGCAAGGGGTCAACCCGGTCACCGGCGACTATTCGCGCGGCGCCGCAGGGTACTGGGTGGAAGGCGGCGAAATCGCGTTTCCGGTCGAGGAAATCACCATTGCAGGCAACCTGAAGCAGATGTTCCGCGACATCGTCGCGCTGGGCAACGACCTCGACACGCGGGGCTCGCGCCACGTGGGGTCGATGCTCGTGGCGCGCATGACCATCGCCGGCAGTTGAGCGGCCCCGACGACGGGCGGCGTTCACCTCGCGATGATCGAGCCACTAATCGACTGGGTCCGTCGGCTCAACGATCCGTTGCGCAACGCGAAGCTCGCGCGACGCTGGATCGCCAAGCTTCCGAGGGGCGACGTGCTCGAGATCCAGCGGCTTTCGCTCGAGCTCGTCGGGAATTTCCCGGGCCGGCGCAAGGAGGCGAGCGTCGCGCAGGTCGAGGCGCTGCTGAAGCTGGACGCGCGTCTCGAGCCGGTCATCGCCGACCTCACGCGTCAGTACACCGTCAACTACCAGAAGAGCACGAACGTCGAATCGAGGCTCTGGCACGCGGTATTCGACCTCATCAAGGCGTTCGTCGCCGCGTATCACCAGGCGCTGACGGCGGGCTTTCCGCACGCAGAGAACAAGCGCTGGCGTGCGGTCCTGCCCTGGGCGCTGGTGCGCCTCGCCCACTACAAGGGCCTCGATGGCAAGTTCCGGCTGTTCCGCTACAGCCACTGGATACCGGCGCAATGGAAGGAATTCCATGCGATCTACGAGCTGGCGCGCGCGCGCTCGTGGCAGCGCGAGCAGCTCGCGTTCGGCGTCGGCCGGTTTTCGACGCCGGGCGTGTTCCTCGAGCAGGTGTACCTGAATGCGCTGCTGCTGATGCGCCTGGATTCGGGGAATTTCACGCCGGACCAGGTCGAATGGGTCGGCAAGCAGATCGAGGACTGGGCGCCGTCGCTGGAGTTGAGCCCGACGCCCAGCGACGCCGCCGGATTCTTCGTCGACGTCGCCAGCTCGCAGGGTCTGCGACGGCGCGAGAAGCGCCCGGTGGGCGGACAGGTGATGTACGTCGACGCGAACCCGCTCTATGCGCGGATCGTCGAGCGACTGCGCTGGCTGCCCGAGCGCGACGAAATCACGACCCCGGCCGGCGAGCTTCCGCCACGCGAGCAACGCCTGCTGCTGATGCGGCTGGCGTCGCTGTTCGGGCCCGACGCGATCGCGCACGCCCCGCGCGCCACGCGTCATGCCGCGGACGAGCATGTTCGCGTCGTCAGCGGCCTGCATGCGCTGGTGCGCGCGATCGCGGAGATCGACCGCCTCCCCGACGCCGCGCGGACCCCGGGCGTCGCCGCGAGCTATGACGAGGCAACGCTGGTCAATCCGGGGATCAACCCCGCATCGATCGAGCGCCGTGTGCGCGGCTCGCGCTGGAAGATGGTCGACCGCAGCGAGACCGGCTTTCGCCTGATGGCGCCCGCGAAGGAGGCTCCGGCCAGGCTCGGGGAGTTGCTCGCGGTCAAGGACGACGAGTACTGGACGCTGGGCGTCGTGCGGCGCATGCAACGCCAGCAGGTCGACGAAATGACCGTCGGCGTGGAGATCGTCGCGCGCCGGCTGGTCCGCGTCTTGATGCGGGGCTGGTCGGCGCCTTCGGAAACCCTGCGCGGTGCCCACGACCGGCCGTTCTTCGGCATCTATCTTCCTGCCGTGCCCGAGAACCGGCAGGCGTCGCAACGCAGCCTGATTGGCCCCGACGACCGCTTCTCCCCGGGCAGCATGGTCGAGCTCGACACCGGCAGCGGGCGTTACCTGATACGCCTGACCCAGACGCTCGAGCGCCAGACGGGCTGGACGTGGACGAATTTCAACGCGGTCCGCAAGCTCGGCGGCTGAGCCGCGAATCGGGTCCGCTTCCGCCAGAGCCCGGTCGCTCACCGGCGGACTGGGCGGTCGGTCTGACGTGACCGGTTCTGCCTGCTAGAATTCTCGCGCCATCCGGCGCTGGCCCGGCTTGGGCAGGTTCGGGCGCGATCGGTCGGCGCATCGGGAGAGAATCTGGGGAGGCGGGCCGGGGAGCGGGGGGCCCGTAACTTCGCAGCATCGTCGGCAAAGCCGTCGTTCACCACTTGAGGAGAATCCAGGATGGAGCGTCGTTCGTTCATCAAAAACGCCGGCATGGCCGGCATCTTGGCGGCGGGATCCGCGCCGGCGTTCGCCCAGGGCGCGCCCGAGGTCAAGTGGCGCCTCGCGTCGAGCTTCCCGCGCAGCCTGGACACGATCTTCGGCGGTGCTGAATTCATCAGCAAGCGCGTGGCAGCCTCGACTAACAACAAGTTCCAGATCCAGACGTTTGCCGGCGGCGAGCTCGTTCCGCCGTTCAGCGTGATCGACGCCGTCCAGAACGCAACGGTCGAATGCGCGCACTCCGCTGCCTACTATTTCTTCGGCAAGGATCCGACGTTCGCATTTGCCTGCACGATCCCGTTCGGCATGAACGCGAGGCAGCAGAACGCCTGGATGTACCACGGCGGCGGCTTGCAGCTGATGCGCGATTTCTTCAAGGACTACAACATCATCAACTTCCCGGCGGGCAACACCGGGGCACAGATGGGTGGCTTCTACCGCAAGCCGATCAACTCTGTCGCCGACTTCAAGGGCCTGAAGATGCGCATCGGCGGCACCGGGGGTCTGCCGTTGCAGAAGCTCGGCGTCATTCCGCAGCAGATACCGGGAGGCGACATCTACCCGGCGCTGGAAAAGGGGACGATCGACGCGGCGGAATGGGTCGGCCCCTACGACGACGAGAAGCTCGGCCTCTACAAGGTCGCCAAGTACTACTACTACCCCGGCTGGTGGGAGGGGCAGGCCGAGCTCGACCTGTTCGTCAATATCAAGGCGTACGAAGCGCTGCCGAAGGAATACCAGGCGATTCTCGAGTCCGCCTGCACCGGGGCGCTCGTCGACATGCAGGCCAAGTACGACGCGCTCAATCCCGCGGCGCTCAAGCGCCTGATCGCCGCCGGCGTGCAGCTGCGGCCGTTCTCGAACGAGATCCTGGCGGCCTGCTACAAGGCGTCGAAGGAAGTCTACGACGACATTGCGACCAAGAATGCCAAGTTCAGGAAGGTCTACGAGCCGTGGAAGGCGTTCCTCGCCGAGGAGATCTCGTGGTTCCAGGTCGCCGAGAACCGCTTCGACAACTTCATGATCGCGGCGGCGCGGATGTCGCAGCAGAAGAAATAGTCCTCGCCGTCGGTGCCGAGCGCCGCCGCCAGGAAAGCCCCGCTCCGGCGGGGCTTTTTGCTGGGTGTTATTACAGCTCTGACCCCAATTTCCGACCCCAATTTCCCGCGCCGGCGCGCTATTTGCCGTTTTCCGGCTTCTGGGTCCCGAATGCCTTCTCGAGCGCCTTGGTGGCGTCGTCCTGCTCGCTGCCGGTCCCGGTTGCACCTTCAGGCGTGGCCTGCGGGGGCGCTACGCCGGCTCCGGGCGCGGCGCCGGGCTGGCCGGGCGCGCTCGGTGCCTTGGTCCCGAACGCGTCTTCGAGTGCTTTCTCGGCGCGTTCCTGCTCGCTGCTGCCTCCCGTGCCGCCGCCCTTGGACCCGGGCAACGTGATCCTTCCCTCTTCGGGAACGATGATCTGGATCTTGTTGATGTCGACCTTCTTCTCGCCCGCCTTGTACACCATCACCATCTGCGGGAATGCGATCACCAGGCCGACCATGAGGATCTGGATCAGCACGAAGGGAATGGCGCCCCAGTAGATCTGTCCGGTGGTGATCCCCTTGGTGACCTTCTTCGTGACGCGATCGACGTAGTCCTTGGCCGGGGCAACGCTGCGCAGATAGAAAAGTGCGAAGCCGAAAGGCGGATGCATGAACGAAGTCTGCATGTTGACGCCCAGCAGCACGCCGAACCAGATCAGGTCGATGCCGAGCTTGTCGGCAACCGGCCCGACCAGCGGGATGATGATGAACGACAGCTCGAAGAAGTCGAGAAAGAACGCGAGGAAGAAGATCAGGATGTTGACGACGATCAGGAAGCCGAGCTGGCCCCCCGGGAGGTTCGTCAGCAGGTTCTCGACCCAGACGTGGCCGTTGACGCCATAGAACGTCAGGCTGAACACCCTCGCACCGACGAGGATGAAGACGACGAACGTGGACAGTTTCGCCGTGGTGTCCATCGCCTGCGTCAGCAGCTTGTAGGACAGCCGGCGCCGGGCGAACGCCATGATCAGCGCGCCGGTCGCACCCATGGCACCGCCTTCGGTCGGCGTCGCGACGCCGAGGAAGATCGTGCCGAGCACCAGGAAG
The DNA here is from genome assembly GCA_018971195.1 of Betaproteobacteria bacterium. Taxonomy (GTDB): domain Bacteria; phylum Pseudomonadota; class Gammaproteobacteria; order Burkholderiales; family Casimicrobiaceae; genus VBCG01. The sequence goes on along the minus strand of JAGXBK010000040.1, from coordinate 6,923 downwards.
ATCAGCGCCAGCGGCGGGATCAGCACGAATACGACGCGCTCGGCGATCCGCGACAGCAGGTTGAACTTGAGCGCACGATTGATGACGGCGGCGAAGAATGCCACTGCCGTCCCGACCGAGGTCGCGATGACCAGCGTTTCGTCGAGGGCCCGGTCCGCCATTTTGAGCTTGGCGTAGGCGACGGCCACGACGGCGGCGACGATCACCAGCGCGACCAGCGAGCGCGCACCGCTGCTGCCGTCGGGCTGGCGCAGCGTGCGCGCCTCGGGCGGCAGCGCGGGTGCCCAGTTCGGTTTCGCGACCGACACACCGAGCGTGTACAGCGCGTAGATGCCGGCCAGCGTCAGCCCGGGGATGAATGCCCCGGCGTACATGTCGCCGACCGAGCGGCCGAGCTGGTCGGCCATGATGATCAGCACCAGCGACGGCGGGATGATCTGCGCCAGGGTGCCCGAGGCCGCGATGACCCCAGTCGCGAGCCGCCGGTCGTAGCCGTAGCGCAGCATGATGGGCAGCGAGATCAGGCCCATCGAAATCACGCTGGCGGCGACGACGCCGGTCGTCGCCGCCAGCAGCGCGCCGACGAATATCACCGCATAGGCGAGACCGCCGCGCACGGATCCGAACAGCTGCCCGATGGTGTCGAGCAGGTCCTCGGCCATCCCCGATCGCTCGAGGATCAGTCCCATGAACGTGAAGAACGGGACGGCCAGCAGCGTGTCGTTGGACATCACGCCGAACACGCGCTCGGGCAACGCCTGGAACAGCGATGCGTCGAGCAGGCCCAGCTTGATGCCGAGCAGCCCGAAGAAGATGCCGACCGCGCCGAGCGAGAACGCGACCGGGAAGCCGAGCAGCAGGGTGACGATCAGCCCGGCGAACATCAGCGGAGCGATGTTGGCAACGAGCCAGGCGGTCATGCGGAGGTCTCCTTGGCTTCGCCCGGAAGGGCATCGCCGCGCAGCCGCGCGATCTCCTCGGCAAGTTCCTCCTCGGCCGATTTCGCATGCTGCTTCTCGAGGGGATCCGGAATCCGGCCCGCGAGGAAGGCGATGCGCTTGATGAGCTCGGAGACGCCCTGCATGATCAGCAGCGCGAACCCGACGGGCACCATCAGGCGCGCGGGCCAGATGATCAGGCCGCCGGCATTGGTCGACACCTCATGGCGCGCGTAGGAATCGGTGAACAGCGGCCACGACAGCCACATGATGATCCAGGACATCGGCATCAGGAACAGCAGCAGTCCGATGACGTCGATCCAGTTCTGCGCGCGGCGGGACAGCCGGCCGGCGATGATGTCGATGCGCACGTGCTCGTTGCGCAGCAGCGTGTAGCCGGCGCCGAGCAGGAAGATCACCGAGAACAGGTACCACTGGATCTCGAGATAGGCATTCGAGCTGTAGTTGAACAGCTTGCGCACCGTTGCATTCGCGGCACTGATCAGCACGACGGCCAGGATCAGCCAATAGACAAGGCGTCCGACGCGCTCGGTGACGGCGTCGATAGCCCGCGACAGAGCGAGCAGGGCGTTCAAGAGTCCTCCCAAGAATGTTTGGCGCATCGCTGAAGGCGCCGATGCCATGCAGCCCGGTCGCCCTGCAAGCTTCCCCTGGCGACGGACGCCGAATTATAGGCGATGGCACAGTGCGCAGCGCCCCGATGCGTAGCATTTGTCCCGCGTCGCGCGGGCCGTCCCTGCCAGGTGGTAAAATTATCGCTTTGCCAGACCTCCACCCGCCATGTTCAGTCGCTCAAACGTGTTGGCGCAGTCGGACCCGGAACTCTGGCAGGCGATCGTTGGCGAGAACCGCCGCCAGGAAGATCACGTCGAGCTCATCGCTTCCGAGAACTACGCGAGTCCGGCGGTCATGGCGGCGCAGGGTTCGCAGCTGACCAACAAGTACGCCGAAGGCTACCCCGGCAAGCGCTACTACGGCGGCTGCGAGTTCGTCGACATCGCCGAGCAGCTCGCGATCGATCGTGTTCGCAAGCTGTTCCATGCCGAGGCCGCGAACGTCCAGCCCCATTCCGGCGCGCAGGCCAACCAGGCGGTGTTCTTCGCGGCGCTTTCGCCCGGCGACACGATTCTCGGCATGAGCCTTCCGCACGGCGGGCACCTGACGCACGGCTCGCCGGTCAACCTGTCCGGCAAGTGGTTCAAGGTTGCCGCCTACGGTCTCGAGCCCGACACCGAGCTGATCGACTACGACGCTGCCGAGCGCCTCGCCCACGAGCACCGACCGAAGCTGATCGTCGCCGGGGCGTCGGCATATTCGCGGGTCATCGACTGGAAGCGCTTCCGCGCCATCGCCGACGGCGTCGGGGCGCTGCTGATGGTCGACATGGCGCATTATGCGGGGCTGGTCGCCGCAGGCGTCTACCCCAGCCCCGTCGGGATCGCCGATTACGTCACCAGCACGACCCACAAGACGCTGCGCGGCCCCCGGGGGGGCTTCGTGCTGACCAGGGAGGCGCACGCCAAGGCGCTCAATTCGGCGGTGTTCCCCGGGCTCCAGGGCGGGCCGTTGATGCACGTCATCGCCGCCAAGGCGGTGGCCTTCGGCGAAGCATTGACCCTCGACTTCAAGATCTACCAGGAGCGGGTGCTCGAGAACGCGCGCGTGCTCGCCAAGGTGCTGCAGGAGAGGGGCCTGCGCATCGTTTCCGGCGGTACCGATTCGCACCTGTTCCTGGTCGACCTGCGTGCCAAGAAGGTGACGGGCAGGGACGCCGAGACGGCACTGTCGCGCGCGCACATCACCGTCAACAAGAACGCGATCCCCAACGATCCCGAGAAGCCTTTCGTCACGTCGGGCATCCGCATCGGCAGCCCCGCGGTCACCACCCGCGGGTTCGGCGAGATCGAATGCGAGGAGCTCGGGCACCTGATCGCCGACGTGCTCGACGCGCCCGGCGACGAGGCGGTGGCCGCCCGCGTCCGCGGCACGCTCGCGGCGCTGACGCGCAGGTTCCCCGTCTATCGCGCATGACCCTTGCGTTGCAGTTGCGACTGCGCCGGTCCGATGCGGTGACCCGATGAAGTGCCCATTCTGCGGCAGCGATGAAACGCAGGTGATCGATTCGCGCGTCTCCGACGCCGGCGACTCGATTCGCCGCCGGCGTCGCTGCACCGGATGCCAGAAGCGCTTCACCACCTACGAGACTGTCGAGCTGCGCCTGCCGCAGGTCGTCAAGACCAACGGCAACCGCGCCGATTTCGACCGGAACCGCCTGCGAGTCGGATTCGCGCGAGCGTTGCACAAGCGGCCGGTGCCCACCGAATACGTCGATGCCGCGATCGAGCGGATCGTGCAGAAGGTACTGTCGCGGGGCGAGCGCGAGATTGCGTCGCGGCAGCTGGGCGAGATGGTCATGGAGGAGCTCTACAAGCTCGACAAGGTCGCCTACATACGCTTCGCGTCGGTGTACCGCTCGTTCCAGGACGCCTCCGACTTCCGCGATGCGCTGAAGGAGGTCGAATCCGTGCCGGCTCCGCGCAAATCCGCGCGACGGCCGGCGTGACCGGTCAGGGACCGCGCGCTGCGGCGGACGTGACACCGGAGCGACGGGAGCTGCGGTGGACGGCGTGAGCGGCAGCGCGTACTCCGACGCCGACCGCGCGCACATGGCGCGCGCGCTCGCATTGGCCGAGCGGGGCCTCTTCACGACGACGCCCAATCCGCGGGTCGGCTGTGTCGTCGTCCGCGACGGAAACGCGATCGGCGAGGGCTGGCATGTCCGCGCCGGCGAGGCCCATGCCGAAATCGCCGCGCTCGCCGATGCACGCGCCATGGGGCAGGAGCTGCGGGGCACCACACTCTACGTCACCCTCTCACCCTGCAACACGCAGGGGCGAACACCCCCCTGTGTCGACGCGATCATCCGGGCGGGCATTGCGCGCGTCGTGGCGGCGATGCGCGACCCCGGCGCCGCGCAGGCCGACGGGCTCGCGCGGCTCGCTGCCGCGGGCATCAGCGTCGACGTCGGGTTGTTCGAAGAGGAGGCGCGCGAGCTCAATCGAGGCTTCATCTCCCGCATCACCCGCGGACTGCCGTGGGTGCGCAGCAAGATCGCCGCGACCCTCGACGGGCGCACTGCACTTGCGAACGGCGACAGCCGGTGGATCACCGGCGCTGCCGCCCGCGACGACGGCCACGCGTGGCGCGCGCGCGCCTGCGCCATCCTGACCGGTGTCGGCACCGTCCTGCACGATGATCCGCAACTCAACGTGCGCGCGGTCGCGACGCCGCGCCAGCCGCTCAAGGTGATCGTCGATCGCCATGGCGAGGTCCCACCCGGCGCGAGGGTGCTCGAAGGCGGTGCCGCGCTGATCGTGACCGCCGGCCCTCGCAATCCCGCGTGGCCCGACGGTGTCGACGTGCTCGCGCTGCCCGATCCGGACGGGCGCGTCGATCTTGGCGCGATGATGCGCGAGCTCGCCCGGCGCGGCATCAACGAGGTCCACGTCGAGTCGGGCGCCAGGCTCAACGGCGCACTGCTGCGCGCAGGACTGATCGACGAGGTTCTCGTCTACCTCGCGGGGGGCCTGATCGGCGATCCCGCACGCGGAATGTTCGAGTTTCCCGAGCCGCTGCAGGCGCTCGCTGGGCGCACGAGGCTGCGCTGGAGAGCGATCGATCGCATCGGCGAGGACCTGCGCATCATCGCGCGCATCGAAGGCGGGGAGGAAGGCTGATGTTCACGGGCATCGTCGAGGGCGTGGGCCGCGTCGTCGCGGTGGAACCGGCCGCCGACGGCGCGAGACTGCGCGTGGCGGCGGATGCGCTCGATCTCGCCGGCGTTCGTGTGGGTGACAGCATCTGCGTCGGCGGGTGCTGCCTGACCGTCGTCGCCATTGCGGGCGGCATGCTCGATTTCGACGTCTCGGCCGAGACGCTGCGCTGCACGACGGCGTTCGCGCCCGGGCGCGGCGTGAACCTGGAGAAGGCGCTGCGCCTGGCCGATCGCCTCGGCGGCCACCTGGTGAGCGGTCACGTCGACGGCGTCGGCACCGTCACGGCCTTCGACCCCGTCGCGTCGGATCGCGACGGCAGCTGGCTGCTCGAAGTCGAGGTGCCCGTGCCGCTGGCGCGCTTCATCGCCGCCAAGGGCTCGATCGCGGTCGACGGTGTGAGCCTGACCACCAACGCCGTGGCCGATGTGCGGTTTACCGTCAATCTGATCCCGCATACACTGGCCGCGACGACACTGGGAAACCTGGCCGCAGGTGCTACGGTCAATATCGAGGTCGACCTGGTCGCGCGCTATGTCGAGCGCCTGCACGCCGCGCCACGCTGAAGGGAAGAAATCATGGATCTGACGACCCTGGAACGCCTTCCGATGTGGGTGGGAGGCCATCCGCATTCGCCGACGACGACGCGATATGGCGAGGTGACCAATCCCGCGACCGGTGAGGTCGTTCGCCACGTTCCCTACGGCAACGCAGCCGACGTCGACGCCGCCGTGCAGTCGGCCGCCGGAGCGTTTCCGGGGTGGGCGGCGAGCCCGCCGCTGCGGCGCGCGCGCGTATTGATGCGTTTCCGCGACCTGCTCGATCGGCACCGCAAGGACCTCGCGCGCATCGTCACCCAGGAGCACGGCAAGACGCTCGCCGATGCCGAGGGCTCGGTCGTGCGGGGCATGGAAGTCGTCGAGTTCGCGACCGGCATCCCGCACCTGCTGAAAGGCGAGCACAACGACAGCGTCGGGACCGATGTCGACAGCTGGTCGATGCGCATGCCTCTGGGGGTGTGCGCCGGCATCACGCCGTTCAATTTCCCGGCGATGGTGCCGATGTGGATGTTCCCCGTGGCCATCGCCTGCGGCAACAGCTTCGTGCTGAAGCCGTCGGAACGCGTGCCGACGCTGTCGCTGCGGCTCGCCGAGCTGCTGCAGGAAGCGGGCCTGCCCGACGGCGTGTTCAACGTCGTCCACGGCGACAAGGAGGCGGTCGACGCGCTGCTCGCGCACCCGATGGTGCGCGCCGTGTCCTTCGTCGGGTCGACGCCGATCGCGCGCTACATCTACGAGACATCGGCGCGGCACGGCAAGCGCGTGCAGGCGCTGGGGGGTGCGAAGAACCACGCGATCGTCATGCCCGACGCCGATCTCGATTTCGCGACCGAGGCGATCATCGGCGCCGGCTACGGCTCGGCCGGCGAGCGCTGCATGGCGATCTCGGCGATCGTCGCCGTCGGCGACGTGGCAGACGCGCTGGCTGCGAAGCTCGCCCAGCGCGCGAGGAGCGTGACGACGGGGCCGGGAGATGGCGCCGACGTCGAAATGGGACCGGTCATCACCTGCGCCGCGCGCGACCGCATCACCGGCTTGATCGATCGCGGTGTCGCCGAAGGCGCGTCGCTGCTCGTCGACGGCCGGCGACCGACGATCCCCGGGCACGCCGACGGATTCTTCGTCGGGCCGACCCTGTTCGATCGCGTGACACCCTCGATGGCGATCTACAGGGAGGAGATCTTCGGACCGGTGCTGGCAATGCTTCGCGTGGCTTCGCTCGAGGATGCGATCGGCCTCATCAACGCCAATCCCTATGCCAATGGCGCGGCGTTGTTCACGCGCTCGGGTCATGCGGCGCGCCGCTTCCAGCGCGAGACCGAGGTCGGCATGGCCGGCATCAACGTGCCGATCCCGGTGCCGATGGCGTTCTACTCGTTCGGCGGCTGGCGCAACTCGCTGTTCGGCGACCTCAATGTGCATGGGGTCGACGGCGTTCGTTTCTACACGCGGCTCAAGACGGTCACCTCGCGCTGGCCCGACGACGGCAGCGCGGCGCCTGGTTTCCACATGCCCTTGATGGGCTGATGCACGATCTCGCAGGTGCCGGGCTTGCATCGCGCCCGGCAGCGGGGGATCCGAGCAGCGGGCAGCGAGTCAGGGCGGGGCGCCGCGCCCGAAGTCCGTGAACG
>JAGXBK010000187.1 GCA_018971195.1 Betaproteobacteria bacterium | reverse complement strand
GACGCGAGCAGAAAATAGGCGACCATCGCTGCGATGCCCAGGTCGGCGACGACCGCGAGAACCCTCGACGATTGCTCGGCGAGCCACTTCTGCAGACCGGTCAGCGCGGGCGGCTGCGGCGCAGGCGGCGACACGCCACTGCCGGCAGCCTCGGCTGCAGCGCGATTGAGCTCGGCGGCAGCCGCGCGCACGTGCGCCACCGGTCCCTCGGGCCCGCGCGCAGATTCGTGGGCGGCCATGCGCAGCTTGCGCGCCGCGTGCGGGAGCTCGGCAATCGCCGCCTTGGCGTCGTCGCGCAACTGGTAGATACCGCCGATCACCAGGCTGGTCACGATCGCGAGCACGATCGCGCCGCCGAGGGCGCGATGGACGCCGATGCGCTCGAGCCATGCAACCAGGGGTTTCAGCGAATAGCTCGCGAGCATGCCGACGACGACCGGCACCAGGAATGCGTCGGCGAGCTTCGCCGCGGCCACCACCGTCACCACGGCGACGGCGATCAATGCGCATTCTGCGGCACGATAGCGGCGAGGCGTCTGCAGCTCGATGTCCATGCGTGTCCACGCCGCGGCGGTTCGCCGCCGGCGCCCTCGATGAGCAATTCGAATCGGACGACGACCCGGGCGTCAGTGCACGCCGGATCTTCGCTCGGCCACGAGATGGTCGAGCACTTCGCGCACGCGGTGGTATTCGCGGGCCTTGTCGAAGAAATAGTCGGCACCCAACGCCAGGCTCTTCGCGCGGTACTGGGGAAACGCGTAGTTGGTGAGGACGATTACCTTGACGTCCGGCGGGCGCCGCGAGATCAGCGCACGCAGCACGCCCAGGCCAGTGCCGTGGCGCAACTGCAGGTCCAGCACCATCGCATCCCAGGGGGCAGCGGAGAGCATCCCGATCGCCGCCTGCTCGCTGTCGGCCTGACCGACAACCTCGATGCAGCCGGGCTCGGCGATCGACTCGGCGAGACGCTCGCGGATCAGGGGCGAATCCTCGACCAGCAGCACGCGCAGCGGCGAATCGCCGGCCGCGGGCGCCTGCGCGCGCGCACCGCCCGGCGCCGGCGCCCCGCCATCGGTGGGATCGATTCCCGCCGTCCGCACCGTGTGTTTCGCATTCCCCGGTTGCGCCGGCCCGAAACGCGAGCTCCCGTGCCTGCGATCCATCACTCGATCAGTCCGTTCTTGATCGCGTAATACGTGAGATCGGCGTTCGATTTCATCGCCATCTTCTCGAGAATCCGCGTTCGGTAGGTACTGACGGTCTTCACCGAGAGGTTCAGCTCGTCGGCGATCTTCGAGACCGCTGCGCCGGAAGCGAGCTTGCAGAAGATCTGGAACTCGCGCTGCGACAGCTCGGAGTGCAGGGGTCGGTCCGCGTCGCCCGAGACGCCGTCGGCGAGGATCTGGGCGAGCGCCGGGCTCACGTACTTGCGGCCCTGCACGACGGTGCGGATCGCGCCGACGAGCTGGGTCGATGCGGCTTCCTTGCTCACGTAACCCGAGGCGCCAGCACGCAGCAGGTTGACGGCGTACTGGTCCTCCCCGTACGCGGAGAGCATCAGCACGGGCAGTTCGGGCTTCACGTGACGCAGCAGGCGCAGCGTGTCGATGCCGTTCTTGTCGGGCATCGAGATGTCGAGCAGCACGACGTCGAATTCGCCGTTGCGGACTGCCGCCACCGTTTCCGATCCGCTCGCGGCCTCTCCCGCGACCTCCATGTCGGACTGGTCGGCGATGAACTGGCGCAGTCCAGCCCGCACGATGGCGTGATCGTCCGCGATCAGAATCCGGATCATCGGGGTTCCGCTGACGCGAGAATCCCCGGATTCTAGCCTAGAGAGCTGCGAGTCCAGCATCGGGTTCCGCATGGTATGCGGCCAGGCGGTTGTAGAGCGTCTTGAGGCTGACCCCCAGGATCTCGGCCGCGCGCCGCTTGTTGCCGCGACAATGGTCGAGGGTCGCGAAGATCGCCTGGCGCTCCATGTCGGCGAGCGAAGTGCCGACAGGAATGCGCAAGCACCGACCGTCGGCCGGCGGCGGCGCGAGCCTGCCGACATCGAGCTCGACGGTGTCGTCGGCGAGGATGAATCCGCGATGCACCGCGTTCTTCAGCTCGCGGACATTGCCGGGCCAATGGTAGCTGCGGATCGTCGCCAGCGCTGCGCGCGACAGCCGCTTGGCCGTCCCAGCCTCGACATTGAGCTCGTGCAGGAAATGTCCGGCGAGCGCCTCGGCGTCGTCCCCGCGCGCCTGCAGCGACGGCAACGCGATCGGGAACACCGCGAGGCGGTACATCAGGTCCTCGCGCAGGCATCCGTCGCGCACTGCATCGCGCGCGTCGCGATTCGACGCCGCCAGCACGCGTACGTCGGCGTCGAGCTCGACGTCGCCCCCGACCCGCGTGTAGCGCCCGCTCTCGAGCACCCGCAACAGGCCGGCCTGCATGTCAATGGGCATTTCGGTGATCTCGTCGAGGAACAGTGTCCCGCCTTCGGCCCTCTCGAAGCAACCATGGTGCTGGCGATCCGCACCGGTGAACGCGCCTCGCTCGTGGCCGAAAAGCTCCGCCTCGATCAGATTTGCCGGAATCGCGCCGCAGTTGATCGCAACGAACGGACGCGTGGCGCGCGGGCCGCGCTCGTGGATCGTGCGTGCGACCAGCTCCTTGCCGCAACCCGACTCTCCGGTAATGAAGACCGTGGCTTCGGTCGGGGCGACCCGCTCGACCATCCGGTACACCTCTTGCATGGATGTCGAACTGCCGTAGAGCCGCCCGAAGCGCCCGAGTGGCGTCACCGACGCCGAGCGCGCCCCAGCCGCGAAAGGCAGCGCGACGACCGTCTCGGAATTCGCTGCATCGATCGGGATTGCGTCGTCTGGCATTCGGAGCCTCGTGGCACGTGTTGGGGGATGCCCCGATGCTAGGGAAAAGCCCCCACGCCCCGTATCGGCGTGCAGCCTATGCTCGTGTCGAGGTTTGTCCTACACGGGACGATCTGGGCTACAGTACTTCGAAATCAACCGACGACTCGCGCGATGACCCCCGCCCCTCTGATCCCCCTGATCCTTTCCGGCGGCGCCGGGACCCGACTGTGGCCGCTGTCGCGTGAAGCCGCGCCCAAGCCGTTCATGCTGCTTCCCGACGGAGAGACGCTGCTCGCCAAGACCGCGGTCCGCGCCCTGGCCGTGCCGGACGTCGCCGCGCTGCTGACGGTGACCAATCGCGACTATTACTTTCGCACCAAGGACACCTACGCCGGCGTGCAGGCGTCGTCGGATCTGCCGGCGACCTACCTGCTCGAGCCCTTCGGCCGCAACACGGCGCCGGCCATCGCGCTGGCGGCGCTGTGCGCCAAGGCGCGAGGACTCGGCCACGGTGTGCTGCTGGTGATGCCCTCGGACCACCTGATTCGCGACCAGCAGGCATTCGCTGCTGCAGTCGAGCGGGCGAAGGCCCTGGCGGCGGGCGGATCGCTGGTCACGTTCGGCATCACGCCGACGCACCCCGAGACCGGCTTCGGCTACATCGAGTGCGGCGAGCCGATGGCAGCCGCGGAAGGGGCGCTGCCCGCCGCGTTCCGCGCCAGGCGCTTCGTCGAGAAGCCGCCGCAGGAGCGTGCGCGCGAATACCTCGCAGTCGGCCATTACGTCTGGAACTCGGGGATGTTCGCGTTCACCGCGGACGCGATCCTCGATGCGCTGTCGCGGCATGCGCCGGGCGTCCTGGCCGCGGCGCGACCGGTCGCCCAGGCGCTCCCGCAGCTCGCCGATGGATCCATGCTCGAAATCGACGCGGCGCTGTTCGCAGCGGTCCCCGACATCTCGATCGATTACGCGGTAATGGAACGCGCCGCCGAGGCGGGCGAAGTCATCGTCGTGCGCGGTGCCTTCGACTGGAGCGACGTCGGCTCCTGGCAGGCGATCGCGGCGCTGACCGCGGCGGACGAGGACGGCAACCGCGGCCAGGGAGAGCGCGTCGCCATCGCCACCCGCGGCACCTACGTGCACGCACCCGATCGCGTCGTCGCCACCGTCGGCGTCGAGAACCTCGTGATCGTCGATACACCCGACGCGGTGCTCGTCGCACATCGCGACCACCTGCAGAAGGTGAAGGAAGTCGTCGGCGAGTTGAAGGCGCGCGGCCATGAGTCCTACCGCCTGCACCGGACCGTCAGCCGGCCCTGGGGCACCTACACGACCCTCGAGGAGGCGCCGGGGTTCAAGATCAAGCGCATCGAGGTGCGACCCGGCGCCGCGCTGTCGCTGCAGCTGCACCACCGCCGCAGCGAGCACTGGGTCGTGGTGCGTGGCGTCGCCCGCGTGACCAACGGCGAGCAGGAGTTCGACGTCCATCCGAACGAGTCGACCTACATCCCGGTCGAGACGCGCCACCGGCTCGAGAACCGCGGTAGCGAGCCGCTGGCGATCATCGAGGTTCAGTGCGGCGACTACCTGGGCGAGGACGACATCGTCCGTTTCGACGATCGCTACGGCCGCACGCCGGCCGCGAAAATGGGGTCAGAGCTGTAATACGGCGAAAAGGCGTAAATGGGGTCAGCGCTGCGTAAATGGGGTCAGAGCTGTATTGATTTATGAGGCCGCGGGTGCAAGCTCAGACGATGTACCAATCAATACAG
>JAGXBK010000039.1 GCA_018971195.1 Betaproteobacteria bacterium | reverse complement strand
CGGCCAAGCGGCCCGACCTGCACTTCCATGCCGAACTCGGCGGCGCCCCGCACGCGGCCTGGGCGAGCGATATCGATCAGGATGTGTTTCGCGGATCGTTCGCGCTCGAGGAGGTCGTGTTCTTCCACGTCGCATCGCGGACCGCGATCGTGGGGGATTTGATCCAGCGGTTCGAACCATCGACCCTTTCCGGCTGGAAGGGCATGCTGATGAAGCTCGATGGCTTGGTCGGGGAGCGCGGCAGCACGCCCCGCGATTGGCGGGCCAGCTTCCTGCGCCGACGGCTGGCGCGCACCGCCCGCGACAAGGTTCTAGGCTGGCAGCCGGACAAGCTGCTGATCGCCCACGGTGCCTGCGTGACTCATCAAGCCAACCCGGTCATCGACCGGGCCCTGCGCTGGATCTAAGGGAATTGCGGGCAAGATGGACACCGAAAAGCGAGCGGGCGCTATCGCGGCGCCCCGCATGAATCGTGGCGGAGAGTGAGGGATTCGAACCCCCGATACGTTGCCGTATACCTGATTTCGAGTCAGGCGCCTTCGACCACTCGGCCAACTCTCCGCAAGCCGCGAATTATAGCGCAATCAAGGGGTTGCTCCGGAGGACTCCTGGCGGCGTGGCGGCTGGTTCCAGAGTCGGTTCCAAAGTCGCGAGAAAACATGCAAAAAGAGTCGACGGCGGCTAGTTCTCGCTGGTTGAATCCAGCTCGAAGCAGTCGGCACCTGGCACGTCGCACCCGGTACTCGGCACTCGGCCTCACCGTGAGTCCCGCCTCGTACCCGGTTCTGAGCCGCTCAAATCGCGCCGGGCAAAGAGCATTCCGTCGACGATTGCGGGCCCAAGGGGAACTGGGTGACAATCGGCACCGTCCTCGCTCCGAGGCACGGCAACCCTGGCCTCCCCGGGGTCGCAAGCTCCGTTTCCAGTTCGACCCCTGCGTGAGCACTCCCGCCAAAGCCGTCTTCTTGAGCTACGCATCGCAGGATGCGGAGGTTGCGCGGCGCCTCTGCGATGCGCTGCGTGCATTGCGCGTCGAGGTATGGTTCGACCAGAGCGCACTGCGCGGGGGTGACGCCTGGGATGCGTCGATCCGCCGCCAGATCAAGGAGTGCGCGCTGTTCGTGCCGGTGATTTCGGCCAACACCCAGGCTCGTGTCGAAGGCTACTTCCGCCGCGAATGGAATCTGGCGGTCAATCGCACGCTGGACATCGCCGACGACCAGGCATTCCTGCTGCCGGTCGTGATCGACGCCACGATCGACGTCAATGCGCGGGTGCCGGAGAAGTTCCGGGAGGTGCAGTGGACGCATCTGCCGGGGGGCGAAGCGGCGGCGGGCTTTGCCGAGCGGGTGCAGCGGCTGCTCGCAGGGGGTGCCGGGTCGGTGCCTGCGGTGCACGCCGTCTCGGCAGCGGCGCGTGGCGACGCGGCCATGGCGGACACCCACGCCGCCGTGCCCACCCACGACGTGTCGTCGATCGCAGTGCTGCCATTCGTGAATCGCAGTCACGACGAGGAGGACGAATACTTCTCGGACGGGCTGGCCGACGAGTTGCTCAACGTCATGACCAAGATCCGCGGGCTGCGGGTGGCGGCGCGCTCGTCGGCGTTCACCTTCAAGGGCAAGGGTGCCACCGTCGCCGAGGTGGGCCGGGCGCTCAACGTCGCCACAGTGCTGGAAGGCAGCGTACGCAAGTCCGGCAACCGGATGCGCATCTCGGTGCAGCTGGTGAAGGTGGCCGATGGCTATCACCTGTGGTCGCAGTCCTACGACCGGACTTTGGAGGACATATTCGCAGTGCAGGACGACATCGCGCAGGCGGTGGTGAAGGAGTTGCGCACGACACTCTTGGGCGAGGCGGCGGACGCCAAGATCGACCGGCAGGTGACGGTGCAGGTGGCGGCGGCGATGAAAGGACGTGCGACCGACCCGGAGGCGCACCGCCTCTACCTCCAGGCGCGGCACCTCGTCGATCGACACACCCGCGAGGACACCGCCAAGGCGATCGGGTATCTCAAGCAAGCGCTGGCCCTGGACCCCGACTTCGCGCTGGCCTGGGCGGAGCTGGGACGCGCCTACGGAAACGAAGCAGGTTCCGGCTGGGCCCCCGTGGCCGAGGGGCATGCCCGCGCGCGCAAGACGGTGGCGCGGGCGCTCGCGCTGGAACCGGATCTGGCAGAGGCACACGCGCAGATGGGTTTCATTCAGATGCAACAAGACTGGGACTGGCGTGGCGCGGAAGTGTCGATGCACCGCGCGCTGGAGCTGGCCCCGGGCGATGCCGTGATGCTTCGCGGGGCCGGCATGCTCGCCATGAACCTGGGTCGCCTCGACGAGGCGATCGCGCTCTATCACCAGGCGCTGGCGCAGGATCCGCTGAGCGCGGCGGCCTACCACAACCTCGGGCTCGCGCTCTACGCGGCCGATCGCCTGGCCGAGGCGGAGGCCGCGTTGGGGCAGGTGCTGGAGCTTGCCCCTCAGCAACCCATCGCGCGTGCATTGCTCTCACTCGTCCTGCTGGCGCAGGGCCGGGGCGAGGAGGCGCTGGCCGAGGTGCTGCGCGAGCCGGAGGAGTTGGCACGCCTCTGGGCGTCGGCGGTCATCCACCACACCGCGGGGCGCCGCGAAGAGTCGGAGGCGGCGCTGGAGGCGCTGATCGCGAAGTACCAGGTGGAAGCGGCCTGCCAAGTCGCCGAGGTGTACGCAATGCGCGGTCAGGCGGATCGTGCCGTCGACTGGCTGGAGCGGGCGTACGTGCAGCGCGATGCGGGGCTCGCCGAGATGAAGCCCGACCCTCTCTTTCGCTCGCTGCACACTGATCCGAGATGGGGCACCTTCCTGCGCAAGATGGGGCTGGCGGACTGAGCAGGAAAGCGCGGTGGTGCTCGCGATAGCCGTCGCCGTTCGCGTCAAGGTCGAACGCAATGACTGGCATCAGCGACGCGGCTGTATGGCCGCTGCTGGCCGGACAGCGACCGTCGAGTGAGACGGCCGCTGCCAGCCCGGTCGCACTACACCTCGGTCTGCTCGGCAATCTCCAGCGCGTCGTCCACCTCGATTCCCAGATACCTGACGGTGGTTTCGAGCTTCGTGCGCCCCAGCAGGAGTTGCACGGCCCAGAGATTCTTGGTCCGCCGGTAGATCAAGGTCGCCTTGGTGCGCGGCAGCGAATGGGTGCCGTACGTCGCGGGGTCCAGACCGATCGCCCCCACCCAGCCCCCGACGATGTGCGAATACTGCCGGGTCGATACGTGCGGCGATTCCGCCATCCGACTGGGAAACAGGTCGTTGTCCGGCTGGAGGTGTGCCGCTGCGATCCAAGCCGCAACCGCGTCCCGCGTTTGCTCGGTCAGTTCAAACTGAACCGGCCGCTGCGTCTTCTTCTGCATCACGATCGCGCGGCGCGCAACCTGGCTCCCTTGGACGTTGCCGCCGGGAAGCCAGTGACGAATGGCGGATTGGCTTCTCAGCGCCGCCCACTCACGCGCGGCACAGCCAGCTCACTGGACGACGTCGTGCTGGATCGCCCAGAGTGCCGCGGCGGCTCGCGTCGAGACCCCGATCTTGTTGTAGACGTGCTGGATGTGGTGATCGGCGGTCTTCGGCGAGATGTAAAGACGGTCCGCAATCTGTCGCGTCGTCAGTCCCTTCGCAGCCAGGCGCAGCACCTCGATCTCGCGACGGGAAAGCCCGCCGGGATGCGACATTCGGCGGGACGTCGGAGCAATCGGCTCGCCGTGGCCCGCCGCCACCAGCACGGCACTGGATGCCCGCCACTCGAGCACACCTGCCGATGCGAGCCGGCGAAGCTCGGCTGCGGCGTCATTGGCGGAGAAGGCAGAACGGTCGGCGCGATCGGCGGTGAGCCCAATGTAGATATCCGTTGCAGCCAGGATGCCGGCGCCAAGATCGGCGGGATCGAGGCGAAGACGCTTGTGGTAGCCCGAGCCGTCGCATTTCTCGTGGTGCGCACATGCGATCGGATTCAGCGCAGCGAGCGCGGGCGAACGGCGGAGCATCTGCTCGGTGAGCATCGCATGCAGCTCGACGCGATCGAACTCTGCGCGCGTGAGCGCCCCCGGCTTGTCCCAGATCGAGTTCGGCACCCCGGTTGTGCCGAAGTCGTGCACGAGCGCGGCCCTCCTCAGCGCAGCAACGGTTTCATCGGCGAGTCCCACGAGGCGGGCGGCGTCCACGCTGAGCGCTGCGCAACGGCGACTGTGCCCGGCCATGTACGGCGACTTGAGATCGATGAAGTCCGCCGCGACGGTGAGCGCGTCGTCGAGCTCGGTGCCGTCCAGGGCGCGGTGGGGCTCAGGCTCGAGCGCGAGGACCGCATCCCAGGGGTCCAGGCCGGCAAGCTTGTCGAACCAGTCCGCGCCGTGCGCAATGAAAAGATCCGCGAGCGCCGGATCGTAAGTGCGGTCGCGGCGTTCTCGTACGGCCTCCAGCGCTCGCGCCGGCGAGAAAAGGCGGCCGATCGCCTCCATGTCGTGGGTGAGATGCACGATGCGCATCTCGAAGGGAATCGCCTCGCCGCGCGCGTGGGTGGGAAATCCGTTGCCGTTCCAGCGCTCGAACGTGAAGCGCAGCGCCTCGCGGACCGGGAGGCTGAAACCCAGCCGATGGATCAGCATGTCGCCGACTTCGCACCCGGACGCGAAATTGTGCACCGCCCACTCGTGCGCGCCTTGCTCGATCATCCGGACAATCTGCGCACGCTGCTCCGGCGGACGACCCGCGGTCGCGAATGTCACGACGTCCTGCATGACTTCGGTGGGGTTGGCGGCGTCGTGCACGAGGGTACGGGCGCGAATGGCGATCTCGTCGCCGAACAGAGTGGCCACCTCGTGGGCGTGGCCGGTGCAGCCGATATATCGCAGCAGCGCGACCCAGTAGACAGTTTCTCGCAGCGCCTCGCCGCGTCCTGTGGCGTCGCACAGCCACATCGCGAGCAGGCAAGACCGCAGTTGTGACTCGAGCGGCTGGCCGAAAGCGTTGTCCTGTGCCAGCGCCAACGTGGCCACGAGCTCACCGAGACGAAGGGCGGGCGCAAAAATGGGGAGATCTCCCGATGTACGGATCCGCGAACAGGGCAACACTTCTACCACGACGCGAGATCAATGTCGCGCCGGGCACGATGGAACGATTCTACCTAGAGGAGACAATCATGGCGCAATCAACAGCAGGGGCTCCCATCAAAATAGGGGTCATCGCGGATCAGACGGGCCCGCTCTCGTTCGTAGGCCTTGCCAACGCGAACGTGGCGAGGATGGTCATCGGCGACATCAACGCCAAGGGCGGCCTTCTGGGGCGGCGCGTCGAGCTCTGCCTCGAGGACAGCGAGACCAATGACGCCGTCGCGGCTGCCAAGGCCACGAAGTTGATCGAGCAGGATCGGGTCAATGTCGTGGTCGGTGGCATCTACAGCTCGACCCGGCAGGCCATCAAGGGACCGGCGGTGGTGCGTGGCAAGACGCTCTATATCTACCCCGAGCAGTACGAAGGGCAGGAATGCGATCCACTCATCTTCTGCACCGGCCCGGTCCCGGCGCAGCAAGTCGACCCCTTCATTGCGTGGTTGATGCAAGAGAAGGGCGCAAGGAAGTTCTACCTGCCATCGGCCGACTACATCTGGCCGCGCGTGATGAACAAGCGGGTCCGCGAAGTTGTCACGGCAAATGGCGGGACCATCGTCGGCGAGGAGTACTTCCCTCTCGACCATACGGACTACCGCGCGACCGTCGCAAAGATCGCCTCGAGCGGCGCGGAAGTGGTGTTCAACACCATCGTGCCGCCGGGCGTCACGCCGTTCTTCGGGCAGCTGTACGACTCGGGCTTCACCGCGCGCGGTGGCCACCTGGTCTGCACGTACTTCGACGAGAACTTCCTGAACATGGTGCCGGCCGCCCACGTCGAGGGACTGTACAGCTGCCTCGACTACTACCAGGGCGTCAGCGATTCATTCAGCCGGAAGCTGCTCGCGCAGTACGATGCGCTTTATCCCGGTCATGCCATGTTCACCGGCGGCAGTGCTTGTTCGGGCCTGTACCGGGGGTTGCGGCTCTGGGCCGCCGCCGTGACCGAGGCGGGTTCGCTCGCGCAATCCGATGTAATCGAGGCGCTCGATCATGCGCAAATCGCAGAGGGCCCAGGTGGGCCGGCAGCCATGATCCCCGGTCAACATCACGCGCGCATGAACATGTACATCGCGCAGGCGCGGAGCGGCCATTTCCGGGTCATCAACAGCCTAGGGGCCATCGATCCTCAAGAGCGACTGGTGGCGGCACCGATGGCCACCGCGTGAAACAGGCACTCGGGCAAATCGTCGCGGGGCGGAGTCCGACTCGAAGCGGCCGTTCGCACCGCCCCGATGCGTCGTGCCTAGTCGAGAACGTCGAGTGCGGGCAAGCCACCAGATCCCGTCAGGCAGTGCCACAGATAAACTGCGAGTCCCGGGTCGCCGGTCCATAGCGAATACCGTCGGCGCCCATGCTGCTGCCGTACCCGTTCGCTCTGAGCGATTGCGTGCATCGCAAAAGATCGCGCACGCGCAAGCCAGATTGGGTCGCCGGTGCGCTGGTGGAGCTTGAGGAAGGCATAGCCGTTGCCCGCCGTGCCGTGGCAGATGCCAGGGCCCTTGGCGAGCGGGCCGGCATTCCAAACCGTATTCCCCGCTTTGACCAGTAGGTCGTCCATGTCAACCGACCGCTTGACCGGAAAGTCCGAAAGGCCGGTCACGATGCCGGGCGCGCCGTGGCACCACTGCACGAGAATTTTAGTGCGGCCGGTACCTGGCGCTTCAACAACGGGAGGCCAGTTGACACCATCATCCTCGAGAATCGCGGTGGCGCAAAGACACTCGACACAGCGGTCGTAGAGCGCTTCGCGGCGATCCAAGGGCAGCAAAGCCGCGCCGCGCTGCAGCGCATACGCATTTCCTGCGAAGCCGTGACCGGCGCCGAGTAGCTGCTCGATGCGGCCGTAGAGATCCTGTGTCCACAGGTGGCAGCGGGCCGCCTTGCTGGGAAGCCAGGTCCGCCAGAGCTGCTCTACGTTCTCCAGATAGAGTTCGCGCCAGCGTGCCTCTCCCGTCCAGCCAAGCATGTGCAGGGCGCCGACCATGGTGCCCGGTGCCGCCCAGAGTGCCTCATTGGTGGGGTTCGGGATGTTTCTGGCGATCGCCTTGTACATCCGATCGGCCGACTCGCGCGAGCCAGTCAGCCGCCACTGGATGAGCAGGATGCCCACCTCGCCTAGGAAGTACGAAGGCACGATTTCGCCCGTATCCGGTCGGGCGAGGTAGGACTCGTAGACGCGATCGATCAAGTCGGGCGGCTTCATGCGCAGCGACACCGCACCGGCCCGCTGCAGGTACCACATCCCCCACAGCACGCCGGACGCGCCCAGATAGATCGACTTGTGTGGTGGCTCGGGATCTCTCCCTTCATCGAGCGGGTGCCAGGGCCAAGTGATGCCGGCCCCCTGCGTCGCCTCGATCTCTTCGACGATGGCGGCAATGGCAGCGCGGGCTCGCCTGGCGTCCCAGGCTATGTCGAGCAGCGGTTCGTGTCGGGCGGGCTCGAACAACATGGTGTCTCGCGGAAAGTTGAGAGGACGGAACCGCGGGTGGGGCCGATCGTATCCCACGCAGAGACCGCGCGTACCTGTATCGAATTGCCAGCGTGACATGGCGCCGACGACCGCATCTGGCCGAACACGGCCGGCCGGAATGTGCGGTCCGGCGCGCTTCGCTCGAGGTACTCAGCAGGTCGTCCTGGGTCCGGGCCACCGGTCTCGAATGCTGCCACTTCGTGCCGGGTGTTCAGCGCTTCGGAGGGAGACTGAATTCGTCGAGGCGAGAGCGAGCACTTCGTGCTGGCCAGGGCGAAGCCTCGAGCGGCGTTCGCAGTACCAAGTACTCAGTACGACGTACGGCGACGACGTGGGGAGCCAAGGTCGTCGCCCACGGTCGTGTATTTCAGGAAACGGGCGTTCAACGACTTTCAACCGCGCAACAGAGCGTCTGTCATCGCCGCCTGCCTTATCTCCGTCGGCGTGGCTGCATAGCGTCGCCGAAATGCGCGATTGAAATAGGAAAGGTCGCCGAACCCCACATCAAACGCCACCGAGCTGATGTTGCGGTAAGCAAGCCGCGGCTCACTCAGGATCCGATGCGCGCGCGACAGACGCTGGCCGAGTAGGAACGACGAGAAGGTGAGGCCTTCGTTCTCGAACAGCTTGTGAATATATCGTGGCGTCACGCGGTGGCGCCGCGCGACTTCGGTGACCGACAAATCGCCGTCGCCGAGACGCGCACTGACATCGGTCATGATCGCTCGCAACCGCGCGGCTGCGATGCCGCGTCCCGCCGCGATAGCCCGCCCGTCGCGCGTGGCGCCGATAGTTGCCGCGATGAGATCGTGCATGTGGGAGACGGCGACCCGCTGCAGCTCGCCAGTAGCAAGCGGCAGAACATCGGTTATCGCGCTCGCATAGGTGACAAGTAGGCTAAGTGCCTCGGTGCCATGCGGAACGATATGAACGGGGGTGTCGTCGAGCCGCCCGAGGAGCATTGCGACGGGCACACGCGGCACTCGGCAGCCCACGAAGCGTACCGGCGTTGGACGGGTGACGGTGATTTCAGTCACATCTCGCGTCGCGAAGAAGGCATCACCATCACCGAGCATCAGGTCCCGGTCGCGTTGACGCACCGTGCTGCATCCCCGAACATTCACGCCGAGCAGGACATCGTCGTCGCCGTATGCGACGGCTCGCCTCGGCCGTATTACTTGGCTCAGGCCGGATAGCATTCCAGACACGACCGCGAGGCCGGGCAGCGTCCGCTTGGTCAGGTCCACGTGCACTGGATAGTTGGGCAACGGCTCGAGTGGCTCGATCGGCTCGAGCTTGGCCGATAGAAAATTGCGCTCATGAAGGTGCAGGTCGCGGACCGCCCGGGCACGCGCCGCTTCCGGCATGCCCATGGTCGAAAACCTCAGGGTGGCGCACACGTCTGGCACGAGCATCACCTCGAGATGCGTTCGCTGGACGCGGGTCGACGGTGAATGTTAACGCACGAGTTCATTTTGGTCCAAGGCACTGTTCCGTCGGCTCCAAGCCTGGCGGTCATCGATGCAGCTAGGCTGTTCCCCGGTAGCGCCGGGTCGGCGTTTTGTGGGGGCAAACATGGCAAAGCTTGGGGCAATCCTGGTCGTTGGCGGAGGTGTAGCGGGCCTCAGCACGGCAGCCGCCTTGCATCGGCATGGCTTCACGACCGAACTCGTCGAGCGACAACGGAGTTGGCAGGCATTGGGAGCCGGGTTCCTGATCCAACCCAACGGTATGCGCATGCTGCGCTCACTCGGTCTCGCGGCGGGGGTCGAGAATGCAGGCGCGGTTGTTCGCCGATGGCAGTTCTGTAACGAACAGGGTGACGTGCTGTCGGAAACTGATCTCGAGGCGCTGTGGGGCGACGCGGGTCCCTGCGTCGGAATCGAACGGCCTGAGCTGCAACGCGCCCTGCTGCCCGGAGTCGCCGATCTACGCTGCCGACTCGGCACGTCACTCATATCCTTGGAGCAGAACGATCGTCGGGTCTTGGTCGGATTCTCCGATGGCTCGACAGGAGACTATGATCTCGTGGTCGGCGCGGACGGGATCAGGTCGACAGTGCGCGCCTTGACGCTGACCACCGCAGCGCCGAGCGACCTGGGTGCCATGAACTGGCGCAGCATCGCCCCGATTCACCCGGCCGGCCTATCTGCTCTGCAGATTCACCTGGGCGAGTACTGCCTGTTCGGGCTTGTGCCCATGGGCGCGGGGCGAACCTACGGTTTCGCCTATGCCCTCGAGCAGCGCTTCCACGATCCGCTGGAGGGGCGCCTTCAGCGCGTGCGGAACCGCTTTGCATCATTCGGTGAGCGCGTGCAGCAGTATCTGGCATCGCTCGAGCGCGACCACCAGGTGATCTGTTCGGCGATGGAATGGATGGCGTGCGAAAAGTGGTATTCGGGCCGAGTGGTTCTGGTTGGTGATGCCGCGCACGCCAGCTCGCCTATGATGGGCCAAGGCGGATGCATGGCCATGGAAGATGCATGCGTGCTCGCCGAGGAAATGTCCGGAGCAGCGACCGTGGAGAGCGCGCTCGCCAGCTACGTCAGTCGGCGCGCGCCCCGTGTCAAGTGGGTCCAGCACCAGAGCATGAAGCTAGCGGAAAATCTCACGGCCGGACCATCGGCAGTCCGCAATGCTGCACTACGTGAACATGGCAATGAAGCGATGCGGGCGCGCTTCGGCCCGCTCGTGCCGGCCCCGTGAACACCACCGAAGGTTGAGGGTACGGCTAATGTGGTCCGACCTATCTGCGTGCGCCGATGTCGGCTTTCGCGCGACGCTTACATCGGTTCCGGGTCGATCTTCGCAGTCGAGTGATCGCTATCGGTAACAAAGGGCGATGATCCGAGCTATCGAGTCAGGCGCCTTCGACCACTCGGCCCACTCTCCGCGAGCCGCGGATCATAGCCGGGCCACCGCGGATCCGCGGCCGGACGCGTCCCGGGCGAGCTACTTCTTCGCGGGCGCCTTGCCGGGGCTCTTCGCGGGAACTGTGGCCGCGGGAGGCGGCGTAGACGTCAGCTGCGGATGCACGACGATGCCCTTGGCCTTCTGTTCGGCAATGTAGATCTGCGCGACGCGATTTTGGGCGGCCGCCAGTTCCGCTGCGTCCTTTTCCGCCGCCGCCTTGGCCTTCGCGGCAGCCTCGGCCTTCTGCTCGGGCGTCTGGGGGGGCGGCGGCGGGAGCTTGGCGATCGCGGCGCCGGATGTGGCCACGACCAAGGCGATGAGCAATGCGCGGAATGTCGTCTGCATCGATCTTCTCCGGATTTCGTCGGCGTCCGTCACGCGGGGTGCTGCTTCAGGTCGGGGGAGGCGTCGGGCATGCCCTCGAGTGCCTCCGGGATCTTGCCCGCCTTGATGTCGTTGTACCAGTACTCGTGGTGCTCCTTGGCCCAGGCCTCGTCGACGTAGCCGGTGCGCATCGCGTCGTAGGCACCGGCCATGCCGATCGTCCCCATGTAGATGTGGCCGAGACCCGCCAGCATGAACAGCGACGCGATCGACAGGTGGACGATGTTGGCGATCTGCATCGTGCCGCGGGTCTGGTTGAAATTCGGGAAATCGAGAATCAGGCCGCTCGCACCGACAACCACGCCGCAGACGAGCAGGCCGCCC
This sequence comes from Betaproteobacteria bacterium, assembly GCA_018971195.1. GTDB lineage: Bacteria > Pseudomonadota > Gammaproteobacteria > Burkholderiales > Casimicrobiaceae > VBCG01. Next base: position 11,615 of record JAGXBK010000039.1, on the reverse strand, counting down.
CAGAACCATAGTTTCTCGCCGGCGTTGAACCTGCCGGACGGCACGTCCCTGGCCGAGAACAGGCCCCCGAAGTGCCGGATCCACGTGAAATCGTGCATGCGCCAGAGGTTGTCGCGCACGAACGTGAAGAACAGCAGGACGACGCAGACGATGAACAGCGGGCCGACGAAGTTGTGGAGATTCTTGGCGAGGATCGCCAGCCACGAGAACAGCGTGTAGCCGATCAGCGGCAGCAGCAGGTTCTTCCCGAAGACGATGACGAGGCCGCTGATCGCGAGGATGCTGAAGCTGATCGCGCTGGCCCAGTGAATCGCCCGCTCCCACGCGGTGAAGCGGCGCAGGTTGCGCCCGGTCAGGGGCTCGTGCAGTTGCAGCGTGCCGCGCGAGAAATAAAACACGCCGATCGCGACCAACATCACGACCAGCGCCCACCCAGCCCACACCGATACCCACCCATCGCGCAGCGCCCGCCAGGTCTCGCCCTGCGGCTGGATCAGCACATTCGTCTCGCGACCCAGGGTACTCGTCCACTGCGGCACGCCCGAGCGCACTTCGCTCCATACCGGCTGGTTGTTGAGCGGCTGCTCGACCTGCTGCTTCTGCTCGGCCTTTGCAGCTTCCGCGATCGCCGGATTCACCGCAGGCGATTGCGCGAACCCGGGGCCGGAGCCGATGATGAGCAGCGCCGCGAAGATCGCCGTCACGGCACGGACGATTGGCTCACGCATGTCAGCCGCCGATGCGCTTGTAGTCGTTCTGCGCCTGGTTGCGCTGGTGGATCGCGTTCTCCCACTTCTGCTTGTTTCCTCCCCACTCGGCGCCACTCCACGGGGGCGTGTCCGGCTTGCCCTGATACGTGCCCTGCTTGTAGCTGATGACCTGCGGCCGCTCGCCGCAGCCGGCGAGCGCAATCGCGGCGACGGCCGCGAGCATCGCGACGAACACGCTGCGAGTCGGGCTCACGATTTGGTCCCTCCATTGGCGGCCGGCGGCTTGGCGCCCGCGGGCGGCAGCTTGTAGGCAGTCGCCCAGCCCCACACTTCAGCGCCCTTGCCGCGGCGCAGGACGCGGTCGCGGTAGATGTCCGCGATGGTGTCGCCGTCGCCGCCCAGCAGCGCCTTGGTCGAGCACATCTCGGCACAGGCGGGCAACTTGCCTTCGGCAAGGCGATTGCGCCCGTATTTCTTGAACTCGGCCTCCGAGCCATCGGGCTCGGGGCCGCCGGCGCAGAACGTGCATTTGTCCATCTTGCCGCGCACGCCGAACGCGCCGGACTGCGGGAACTGCGGCGCGCCGAACGGGCAGGCATAGAAGCAGTAGCCGCAGCCGATGCACAGGTCCTTGTCGTGCAGCACGACGCCTTCTTCGGTGTGGTAGAAGCAGTCGACGGGGCACACCGCCATGCATGGCGCATCCGAACAGTGCATGCAGGCGACCGAGATCGAGCGCTCGCCGGGCACCCCGACATTCATCGTGACGACGCGGCGTCGGTTGACGCCCCACGGAACGTCATTCTCCTGCTTGCAGGCGGTGACGCAGCCGTTGCATGCAATGCAGCGCTCGGCATCGCACAGGAATTTCATTCTCGCCATGGCTGTCGTCTCCTCGTCAAGCGGTGAGCTTCTCGACCTGGCATAGCGTCGTCTTGGTTTCCTGCATCATCGTCACCGAGTCGTAGCCGTAGGTGGTGGCCGTGTTGACCGCTTCGCCGCGGATGATCGGATGCGCGCCTTCGGGATAGAACTCGAGCATGTCCTTGCCCTGCCACCACCCGGAGAAGTGGAACGGCACGAACGCGGTGCCCCTGCCGACGCGCTCCGTCACCCACGCCTTGACCTTGAGCTGCGCGCCGGTCGGCGTCTTCACCCATACGTATTCGCCATCCTTGACACCACGATTGTTGGCATCGGCCGGATTGATCTCGACGTAGTTCTCCTGCTGCAGCTCGGCGAGCCACGGGTTGCTTCGCGTCTCCTCGCCACCGCCTTCGTACTCGACCATCCGCCCGCTGGTCAGGATGAGGGGGAATTTGTCGGCGACCTTGTCCTTGACGTTCGCGTCCTGGATGCTCTTGTAGAGCGTCGGCAGGCGCCAGAACACCTTCTTGTCGTCGTACGTCGGATACTTGGCGACGAGGTCCGGACGCGGCGAATAGAGCGGCTCGCGGTGCTGCGGGATTCCGTCGGGGAAGTTCCAGACCACCGCCCGCGCCTTCGCATTGCCGAAGGGGTGGCAGCCGTGCTTCATCGCGACGCGCTGGATGCCGCCCGACAGGTCGGTCTTCCAGTTCTTGCCGTCGGCCGCCTTCTTCTCGGCGTCGGTCAGGTCGTCCCACCAGCCGAGCTTTTTCAGCAGCACGTGATCGAACTCGGGATAGCCGGTCGTGAGGTCGCTGCCTTTCGGATACGAGCCGTCCTCGGCCAGCAGATTGACCCCGTCGCGCTCGACGCCGAAGTTGGCGCGAAAGCACCCGCCGCCATCCATCAGGCTGCGCGACTCGTCGTAGAGGTTCGGTGACCCGGGATGCTTGATTTCCGCGGTGCCGTAGCACGGCCACGGCAATCCGTAGTAGTCGCCGTCGCAGGGGCCGCCTTTTGCGCGCAGCGTCTTGACGTCGAAGGTCGCCATGTTCTTCATGTGCAGCTTGAGGCGCTCCGGCGACTGCCCGGTGTAGCCGATGGTCCACGTGCCGTGGTTGATCTCCTTCAGCACCGACTCGGGCGTGGGCTCCTCCCACTTGGCGTCGCCATCGGGCTTCCAGATCTCGTAGTTCTTGACGAACTCGGGACCGAAGCCGAATTTCTTCGCGAACGCGTACATGATCGCCTGGTCGGTCTGTGATTCGAACAGCGGCCGGATCACGCGTTCGCGCCACTGCAGCGATCGGTTCGACGCGGTGACGCTGCCCGATGTCTCGAGCTGCGTGCAAGCCGGCAGCAGGTAGACGCCGTCCTTGCGCACCATCGCGGCCATCGCCGCCGTCGCCGATGGGTAGGGGTCGACGACCACGATCATGTCGAGCTTCTTCATCGCCTCGACCATTTCCTTGCCGCGCGACTGGCTGTTCGGCGCGTGGCCCCAGTAGACGACCGCCCGCAGGTTGCTGTCCTGGTCGATCAGGTCGTTCTTCTCCAGCACGCCGTCGATCCATCGCGAGACGGTCATGCCGGGCTTTTCCATCATCGCCTGCGACGCATACTGCTTCTTGATCCAGTCGTAGTCGACGCCCCAGACCGTCGCCCAGTGCTTCCATGCGCCGGGGATCAGCCCGTAGTAGCCGGGCAGCGAATCGGGGTTGGGACCGATGTCGGTTGCGCCCTGCACGTTGTCATGGCCACGGAAGATGTTCGCGCCGCCTCCGGAGACCCCGATGTTGCCGAGCGCGAGCTGCACGATGCACGACGCGCGGACGAACGCGTTGCCCGTCGTGTGCTGGGTCTGCCCCATGCACCAGACCAGCGTCGACGGCCGGTTCTTCGCCATCAGCTCGGCGACCTGGAGCACTTCGGCTTCGGGGACGCCGGTCACCTCCTCGACCTTGTCCGGCGTCCATTTGGTCATGACCTCCTCCTTGACCTTGTCCATGCCGTAGACGCGATCGTGGAGGTATTTCGGGTCTTCCCATCCGTTCTTGAAGATGTGGTACAGCATGCCGAACAGAAACGCGATGTCGGTGCCCGAGCGCAGACGCACGTAGTGGTCCGCCTTGGCCGCCGTGCGCGTGAAGCGCGGGTCGACGACGATCATCTTCGCGCCGTTCTCCTTCGCGTGCAGCATGTGGACCAGCGACACCGGGTGCGCCTCGGCCGCATTGCTGCCGATGTACAGCGCGCACTTGGTGTTCTCCATGTCGTTGTAGGAGTTCGTCATCGCGCCGTAGCCCCAGGTATTGGCGACGCCGGCGACGGTCGTGGAGTGGCAGATGCGCGCCTGGTGATCCATGTTGTTCGTGCCGAAGAACGACACGAATTTGCGCAGCAGGTACGCCTGCTCGTTGCTGTGCTTGGAGCTGCCGACCCAGAACACCGCGTCGGGGCCGGCCTGCTTCCGGATGTCGAGGAGCTTGTCGCCGACTTCCTTGACCGCCTCGTCCCATGAGATCTTCTGGTACTTGCCGTTGACGAGCTTCATCGGCGTCTTGAGCCGATTGTCGCCGTGGCCATGCTCGCGGATCGCCGCTCCCTTGGCGCAATGGCCGCCGAGGCTCAGCGGCGATTCGAACACCGGCTCGTGGCGCACCCACACCCCGTTCTCGACGATGGCGTCCAGCGAGCAGCCGACCGAGCAGTGCGTGCAGACGGTGCGGTGGACTTCGCGCTTGACCTGGGCGGTGTCGTCCGCGGCATCGGCCTTGCGCATCGTCCCGTAGGGCAACTGGCTCGCGAACGCGCCGACACCCGCGGCGAGCCCCGAACGCTTGAGGAAGCTGCGACGGTCCATCGTCGGGGCGCGCCCCCCCGAGGATCGGGCGAGCCTCGCCGTGGCGCCGCGAGTGGGGTCGGTCTTGCGCGTGAGCAGCATGGGGGTCTCCTGCTAGATGCCGATTTCGCCCGGGACCGCCTGCGCGGGGATCCGGTCGCCTGAGCTTGCAGCGCTCATTGCCTGGAGTCTGCCTAGAGTCGCGTGGATGCGTAGTAGCGGCGAACGTGCTCGGTTTCGCGATAGCCCGTCGATTCGGGGTCGGGAGCGGCCTGCGCGACGGCTGCCGCCGGGCCGGCCAATGCGGGAGCGGCGGCCGCTGCACCTGCGGCCCCGGCACCGAAGGCGATCAGGAAGCGGCGGCGCCGGACGTCGGGCTGCCGAAGCGGAAGATTCGAAGCTGAGGAACTGTCGTGCCGCGACGCGTGAGACATGAAGCCCTCCGGGGAAATGCTGCGTTCGGTGACCTTGTTGTTTTCAGTCCATGGCGAGCGCATCTCGGTCGACCGCAATGAACTCCCTTGCAAATTCTGCGACGTGCACATAGTAGTTGGCAATAGGGCAATTGCTTATTGCAGCGCAACATTCGAACACCCAGGGCGCGATGTAGCGCTCGAAGAAGACGCGCTGCACGGCGATGGCGCTGGGGCCGCGCTCGCCGTGACCCGCGATCAGCAGGCGCATCGTCTCGCACAGCGCCGACAGATGATCCTCGAGCATCGCGACCTCGTCGCGCCGGGCGATCCCGAGCTCCGCGAGCGACCCGCGCAGGTTCGCGAGCGGCTTCTCCATCATGAACCCCGAGAGCCAATACGAGGCGTGAAGGTTCACCTCGGATTTGCCCACGCCGATGAAGAGGTCGGTGTACTCCTGCGCCGCCGCTGCCGGATCCATCGCCGAGCTCGCGTCGATCAACCGGTTCCAGGCCAGCGCGATGCTCGACGACTCGCCTTCCATGCGCGCAGCGCCGGCGAGCGCGGCGAGCATCGCCGCATCGGGCCCGTCTGCAAATAGCCGGGCGAGCAACGCGTAGAAGTCGGCGCGAGTCGCGTCCTCGGGCGCGATCGGGCGGGGTACGGCCAGCGATGCCTGCTGCATCACGAATCGCGGATATCGGCGCTATGCTCGCTCGCCATCAGGTCCAGCACCCGGCAGTCGGCGCACATCTCGAGGCGCTTCAACTGGTCCTCGCCGGCGAACATCGAGTGGTGACGCAGTCGCTCGATCATCGCCCGTACCAGCTTCTGGGTTCCCATCGGCTTCCCGCAGCGGATGCATGCGTGCACGGCCGCCTCGATGAGCAGTCGCGGGGCCCTCGCCTCGGGCGTCAGCTCGAGTCGCGGCACCAGCGCAATGGCGTTCTCCGGGCAGGTCGCCGCGCAAAGACCACATTGCACGCAGCTGCTTTCGATGAAGCGGAGCTTCGGCGACTCGGGGTGATCGAGCAACGCGCCTTCGGGGCACGAGCCGACGCAGGCCAGGCACATCGTGCAGCGATCGCGATCGACCTCGAGTGTCCCGAACGGGGCGCCCGCGGGGAGCGCAATGGATGTCTGCGGGATCGGCGCATGGAGAGCGAGGTGGTCGAACGCGAGCGCGAGCGTGCGGCGCTTCTCGCTCGTGGCGGCAAAGGTGGCGGCGACGCGGGGCGCGAGCGCGACGGGCCAGTCCCACAACGCGGCCGCGGCCCGGCCTTCCGACGCGGCGCCTGCGGGCTCGCCATCCGAGCCCTCGCCGGCGCGGATCAGCCGGAAATGCTCGCCCTGGTAGCCCTGTGCCTCCGCGATTACCTGCGCGATCTTCATCTGGAACGCCAGCGCCTCGAGGTATTGCGGCGCCTCGCCGCCCGCGGCCAGCACGCCCACCTGCGACGCGCCCCAGGCCAGTGCGGCGAGCCAGAGGTCGATGCCCACCGACGCGATGTGCTCGATCTCGAGCGGAATCACGCGCGCGGGAAGTCCGCGCCCGCGGCGCGCGAGGGTCTCGATCACCCGCCTGCCGCCCGCCGCGTGCAGCAGCAGGCAGGCGTCGCGGCCGCCGGCGCGCGCGTAACTGTGCAGCAACGTGCGCATCCGCCGGCCGAGATCGGCGGCGGACGGATATGCGTAGGCCATCGCACCCGACGGACACACGGTGGCGCAGCCGCCGCAACCCAGGCACAGGTGTGGCTCCACCGCGACGTGCTCGCCGTCCGGGCGGATCGCCCGCGTCGAGCACACGTCGATGCACAGCGTGCAACCCTGCTTCTGCGCGCGGCTGTGCGCGCAGATCGAAGGCTTGTAGGCAAAGTACCTGGGCTTCTCGAACTCGCCGGTCATCGTGGCCAGCTCGGCCACTGCGCGTGCCTGCAGCAGCGGATCGGGCCCGGGCGCCAGATAGCCCTGCGGTGGCTGGTGCTGTGTGAACGCCGGGGTCCGTTGCAAGTCGAGCACCAGGTCGAAACGCGCGTGCCTCGCGGTATCGCTACGCGCGAAATCGATCGCACCGACCGCGCCGCAGGCCGCGACGCAATCGCGGTGGTCGCGGCAGCGATCGAGGTCGACCTGGAAGTCGAAGCCGATCGCCCGCTCCGGGCATGCCCGCACGCATGCGCCGCAGCGCGTGCAAAGGTCGAGATCGATGGGATTCCGCTGCCTCCACTCGGCCTCGAAGGCGCCGAGCCAGCCGGTCAGGCCGACGAGCTCCCCCGAGTAGACCGGATAGTTGCGCTCGCCGCGAATTTCGGCGGACGCGCTGCGTCCGGTCATCAGAACGGTGACCGCAAGCGGGCCGGACAGTGCCTGCGCCCAGTAAAGCGCCGCGTCCCCCTGGCCGACGATCAGCAACTGGCCTTCCGATTGGTATGCGACGCTCGGAACGGGCTCGGGCTCCGGCAACCCCGCGGCCTCGAGCAAGGCGACAATCTTCGGCGTGGCCGCGCGCGCTTCCGCCGACCATCCGGCGCTCTCGCGGATGTTCACGAAACGGATCGATTGCGCCTTGCCCCCTTCCTCGGCCAGCTGGTCGAACAGGCGTGCCTCCTGCGTGCAGGCGACGACCAGGTCGCCGACCGCCCCGCCGGCGTAGCGATCGAGCTCTTTCTGGCACAGCGCCGTGTGCAAATTTGGCGGCGCGATCCCCAGGCCCTTCGCCAGCGCATCGCGGTCGAGCGGCATGGTGCCGTTGCACGTGCAGAGGAACACTTTCCGGCCGGCAGCGCTCATCCCGCCTCCGGCGGGGATTCGGGCTCGCGCAACCGCATGTCGGAGGGCTCGGCCGGCGTGCTGGCAACGGATGCCGGCGGCGCGGATGGGGAGCCGGGCCGCGTGGCGCCCCGCTCGCCCACCTCGCCGGGCTCGCAGGTTTCGTCCTGCGCAGCGACCGGATCGACCGTCGCCGCGGGAAGCATCGCCGGCGTGTCGAAGGTCAACCTCGACAGCAGCTCGCGGGCCAACGACGGCTCGACCGGGTCGGACTTCGTGTAGTCGTCGATGTAGGTGTCGAGGCCGTCCATGACGTTGAAGCGGGGATCGCCGAAAAGCTTCTTCAGGGCCCCACGCTTATGCGCCTCGTCGACGCCCGGGCGCATGAATGCGGTGAAGTCCGAGTCGATGGTCAGCGTTTCGACCGGCGGCAGCTTGGGGCCCCCGCCGCTCGTGCGTTCCGCAGCGGTCGTCCCGCTGGGCACTGGCGGCGTCTCGTCGACGCCCACCGGTGCGACGCTTGCGGCGCGCGGCGCATCGGCGAGCGACGTCGAGTCGGCCGAGCTCGCGCCGCCCCGCGGCGCCAGGTCCGGACCGGAATCCGCCGGAGCTGCCGGCGCAGGATTCGATTCGCGCGCCGCCGCGTGCTTGCGCTGCGACCAGCGCCGCAGCGAGAAGCGCTCGGGGTCGCCTGAATCGGCCGGCGTGCTTTCGCGTCCGCTCATCGATGCGGCCCGCCGCGCCCACCCCGATCCGTCTCGTCGGCAGCGAACGGGTCGTTGCGCTTCACTTTGCGGCGCGGCTCGGGCTTGTAGTTGGCCGCGACGAACGCCTGCACCCATTCGGCGATTTCGGGAACCATCGGAACGTTGTCGACTTGCTCGCCACCGTCCATGAACCGGGCCGCTTCGTTGTAACTGACAGTCACGATCACCGGCTGCGCGGGTGGGGTCGCGCCATCCTCCGACATCCGCCACATGACGAATACCCGCGGAACCGGTGTGGTCATGTTCAGCCAGTAACCCTCGGCTTCGCTCCGGTTCAACTCGATCTCGAAGCCGCGAAAGCGCCAATGTTCGCCGCGCGCATCGCAGCGCTCCAGGATCGCGCCGGGGTGTGGCGACTGCGCCGTGCCGATCGAAACCGCGGCGGGCTGCCAGCGCTCGCTCGCCCAGCGGCTCGTGAGCGGCACGCGCTCCATCACGACTTCGACGGCCCGTCGCTGCGTCGTCATCGGCGCGTCGTCGATCGGATTGCGGAAGGCTGCGGCTGGATCGCAATCACGTTGGACGCGTGTTCGCGGCTCATGCTCGATCATACATCGCGACATCGCCTCGTGGCGCCCGTCTGCTAACATCGAAATTCGAGCATGTCCACGATCATTCCGCTCACCGATGTCCGCAACGCGGGGCACCCCACCGCGATGGACGCCTTCGTGCGCGAAGCTGCCGACGCCGCGGGTCCCGCCCCGGAGCTTCCGGTCGACACCCTGGGCCGCCACCTGCACGATCTGCGGATATCGGTGACCGACCGGTGCAACTTCCGCTGCGTCTACTGCATGCCGAAGGACGTCTACGGACGCGATTTTCCGTTCCTCCCGCATGCGGATCTGCTGAGCTTCGAGGAGATCGCCCGCATCGCCGGAATCTTCCTCCGCCAGGGCGTGCGCAAGATCCGGCTCACCGGCGGTGAGCCGCTGCTGCGCCGCAACCTCGAGCGCCTCGTCGAGATGCTCGCCTCGCTCGGCGACGTCGACCTGACGCTGACGACCAACGGCGCGCTGCTCGCCAGAAAGGCGCGCGCGCTGCGCGACGCCGGCCTGCGCCGCGTCACCGTCAGCCTCGACGCGCTCGACGATCCGACGTTCCGGGCGATGAACGACGTCGATTTCCCGGTGCAACGCGTCCTCGAGGGCATCGACGCCGCGCAGGCCGCCGGGCTTGCGCCGATCAAGATCAACGCGGTGATCAAGCGCGGCCTGAACGAGCATGCGATCGTCCCGCTCGCGCGCCACTTCCGCGGCAGCGGCCACATCGTGCGCTTCATCGAATACATGGACGTCGGGCACACCAACGGCTGGCGAATGGAGCACGTCGTATCGGCCGCGGAAATCGTCGCGGCGATTGCGCGCGAGTTCCCCCTCGAGCCCGCGGAGCCCAACTACACGGGCGAGGTCGCCGAGCGCTGGCGCTACCGCGACAACGGCGAGGAGATCGGCGTCATCGCATCGGTCACGCAGGCTTTCTGCCGCGACTGCACGCGCGCGCGGCTGTCGACCGAGGGCAGGATCTACACCTGCCTCTTCGCGAGCGCCGGCTACGACCTGCGCGCGCTGCTGCGCGAAAACTATTCCGATGACCAGATCGGCAACGCGATCGCCGCGATCTGGCGCAGGCGCGCCGACCGCTACTCGGCGCTGCGCAGCGCGGACACGCCGCGATTGCACAAGGTCGAGATGTCGTACATCGGGGGTTGAGCTTGGACGCAGGGGGCAGGGTCCCGTATCGGCCCTCGCTGACGCAGGCGGCGCGACCTTCCACCTTCGAAGTCGCCGCCGTCGACGAGCACGGCGAGCGCCGCGACGTGCCGGTCGCGGGCGAGCATCCGCTGACGCTCTACGTCGACAAGCGCGAGCTCCTGACGCTGATGACGCTGGGCGCGGCGCCCGAGGCGCTGACGATCGGCTATCTGCGCAATCAGCGCCTCGTCGAATCGCTGGAGGACATTGTCGCCGTGCAGGTCGACTGGGAGACCAATTCCGTCGCCGTGACCACCCGCGGCGGCCTCGCTGATCTCGAAGCGAAGACCGCCAGGCGCACCAAGACCAGTGGCTGCGGCCAGGGGACGGTGTTCGGCGACCTGATGGAGGACATCGACAGCGTCAAGCTGCCCGCCGATGCGACGCTGACGCAGGCCACCCTCTACGACCTCCTCGACAAGGTCCGGCTGCACGAGACGATCTACAAGCAGGCCGGGGCAGTGCACGGCTGCGCGCTCGCGACCAACGCGCCGCGGCACGCCGAGATCCTGATGTTCGTCGAGGATGTCGGGCGCCACAACGCCGTCGACGCCATCGCGGGGCGGATGTGGCTCGAGCGCGAGGATGGGGCCGACAAGATCTTCTACACCACGGGCCGGCTCACTTCCGAGATGGTGATCAAGGCGGCGCAGATGGGCATTCCGTTCCTGGTGTCACGCTCCGGTCTGACCCAGATGGGCTACGAGATCGCGCAGAAAGTCGGCATGACGATGATCGGCCGCGCGACCAACAAGCATTACCTGCTCTTCACCGGCGCCGGACGCTTCCGCGCATGACCGACCCGCCTACGGCACGCCAGGGCGCGACGACGCCGATCGCGCGCGCCGACATCACTGGCATCGTGCTCGCAGGAGGCCAGGGACGACGGATGGGCGGCGTGGACAAGGGCCTGGTCGAGCTCGACGGCAAGCCGCTGGCCCAGCACGTCATCGCCCGTCTCGCACCCCAGGTCGGCACCGTGATCGTCAATGCCAACCAGAATGCCCGGCGCTATGCGGCATTCGGCTATCCGGTGGTTGCCGATGCCGTCGGCGGATTCGCGGGACCCCTCGCCGGTTTGCATGCAGGCATGATGCAGGCGCGCGGAACCTACGTGGCGACCGCGCCCTGCGATTCCCCGTTCCTGCCTGCGGACCTGGTGTCGAGATTGGCGGCAGCGCTGGTCGCCGGGAATGCGCAGCTTGCCGTTGCCTGGACCTTCGACCAGCCGCACCCGGTGTTCGCGCTGGTCCGACGCGACACCCTTCCCCACCTCACGGCCTTTCTGGCGGGCGGCGGGCGCAAGATCGACCTCTGGTACGCGACGCTTGGCGTCGTCGAGGTCCGGTTCGACGACGAGGCCGATGCGTTTCGCAACATCAACACGCGCGATGAGTTGCGCGACAACGCAGCCCCCGCGACATGAAAATCATGGACGTAAATCAGGGACGCACCACGTTTTCCGAAATCAGGGACGCACCACGTTTTGAACCCGG
>JAGXBK010000038.1 GCA_018971195.1 Betaproteobacteria bacterium | reverse complement strand
CAGATATTACAGCTCTGACCCCATTTATTCCGCCGATATTACAGCTCTGACCCCATTTACTCGGCCCCCATTTATCAGTCGCCGAACTCGCGCATCACCGTTTCGATCGCGGAATGATCGGCGAGGAAGGCATCGACGCAGGTGGGGTCGAAATGCCTGCCGCGCTGTGACCTGACGAACTCGACACCCTCGTCGAGACTCCAGGCGCGCTTGTAGGGGCGCTCGGACACCAGCGCGTCGAATACGTCGGCGACGGCGACCACGCGCGCGACCAGCGGGATGTCCTCGCCGTGCAGGCCGTTCGGATATCCGGATCCGTCGAACTTCTCGTGATGGCCGAGCGCGATGATCGCGCCCATCGACAGGTACTTGGACGGACTCCCCTTGAGGATGTCGTAGCCGATCCGCGGATGGTTGCGCATCACCAGCGTCTCGTCGCTCGTCAGCGGGCCTTCTTTCAGCAGCACCGAATCCGGGACGCCGATCTTGCCGATGTCGTGCATCGGTGCGGCGACTTCGAGCACGTGGACAGTCTCGGTGCCCAGTCCCAGGTGCTGGCCGATCAGCGCGGAATACTTGGCCATGCGCATCAGGTGGTTGCCGGTCGTCTTGTCGCGGAACTCGCCGGCCTTGGCGAGCTTGGCCAGGGTCTCAAGCTCGCGCTCGAGGATCTCCGCAACCGACTTGTCGACCTGGTACTGCAGCACGCGCGCCTGGTCCGACAGCACGATCTTGTGCCTGCGCAATTCGAGCAGGTTCGCGCAGCGCGCGCGGGTTTCGTGGTCGTCGAGGGGCTTGATCAGGAAATCGGTGGCGCCGGCTTCGAGCGCGTCGTAGCGGATCTTGCGGTCGTCGACGACGGTGATGACGACGATCGGGACGTCGACACAGTGGGGCAGTGCGCGCAGTTGCTTGACGAGCTCGATGCCGTCGAACTCGGGCAGCTTGTAGTCGGTCAACACGATGTCGACGCGGTTGTTGCGTGCGAACTCGAGCGCGCGCGAAGGCGTGTCGAACAGCTCGAGGTTCAGCTTGCCGTCGATCTGGCGCACGATCTCGGCGAGCAGCAGGCGGCTCGAGAAGAGGTCGTCGACGATCAGGACGGTATTGCGCTGCGCGCGCGCGAACGCGAGCTCCGAAATGACTCCCGTCGCGGCGGGCGCGGGTCGTACCTGAGCCGACATGACTTTCCTCTCCGGGACCGATCCGCGCGCAGCTTCTGTGCCGGCGCGACGGCCATTGCATCGAATGCGTACAGAGCAAGAAGAATGCCCACAGGTGGCGGACCCGAGGGACACGCCCGTACTGTAGCTTACAGTGGCGGGGCGGCCGACAACGGGACCCCGGATCCTGCCGGGACGATGGTGGAAACGCCGTGATCCGGGCCAGAGCGTTAATCTTGCGATCCCCCGCAGCCCGTCCTGCGACGCAGAATCCTACTCTGTTGATCTGAAAAGGATTATCCCCCAGGCTGTCCGATACATCAACCGATGTCGGTATTGCCCGGGACAGCAGCTGCCTGGAGTTGGCACACTTTTGCGACGTGCCTTGTCCGTCCGCCCGACGATGAGCGCGGGCGTCGCCCCCTTTCTCCCGATGTCGCGCACACAATCCAGGCGCGCGGAAAGCGAATCATGTCCCGACGCATCGTGATGCATTTCGAGCGAGTGCGCTTGCCGCTTCGCGTCCGAGTGCGCCTTGCGTCGCGGGTCCAGGAAGCCGGCATCATCGACGCCGGGCCCCGCGGAACGCGCGTTCAAACGACCACGGTGACCTTGAGGAAGGTCGCGGGAATGGACGTGGCGTCCTCCACCCCGCTCCGGTTCTCGCGCGCGAAGAGGGCCTCGAGCTCACGCTGGAGCTCCGCAGACTTGCCGGCCTGCGCCGCGGCGGCGAATGCGTTCATCGTCGGCCCGTAGTAGTCCCGGAAGTCGGCGACGAACGCGGAAGGCGGGCGTGGAGTCCGGAAGGTGAATGTTTCTCGGGAGAACGCAATCCTCTCGCCGGGAACCCCTGCTGCAGCGAATCGCTCGAGCACATTGCCCTCGATCCCCCAGGTCATGGGGCTGACGAAGCCCTCGGGCGGCGGCGGCGAGTAGGCGGAGCTGATCTTCAGGATCTGCGCGACCAGCGTCGGATCGTTCGGAATCCAGTTCCCCATCACGATCCGGCCGCCGGGCCGGGTCACGCGCACCATCTCCTTGGCCACGTCGAATGGCCGCGGCGCGAACATGGCCCCGAACATGCTCACGACGAGGTCGAACGTGTCATCGTCGAGGTCGTGCAAGTCGGAGGCATCGCCGTGCCGGAACCTGCAGTTGGCCAGGCCCTGCGCTTTGGCGCGGGCGTTTCCGGCCGCCACCAGGTTCGTCGCGATGTCGACGCCCAACACGTCCGCGCCACGCATCGCCGCCGGCACGGCCGTCGTGCCGTCGCCGCAGCCCAGGTCCAGCACCTTGAGGCCCTTGACGGCTCCAAGTCCCTGGACGACTGCCTCACCGCTTTCCCGCATGGTCGCAGCGATCCGCGTGAAATCGCCTTTTTCCCATAGTGCCTGGTTCGGGTTCGTCGACATCTCTCTGCTCCTCCACTGAGGCCGCGATTCCGCTGCACCTGCAGCGGCGTCTCGCGGCGCGTGGTGTCAGACCACGAACTTTGGTCGCGCAGTTTACCGTCGACCCGCACCGCATACGCTGTCCGGAGGGCAGCGGCGAGCGAAATTGGCGTTGGCTACGGCGTACTCGTACGCCGTTCTGCAGGTGCTCGGAAGGTCCTTGCAGGGAACCTCGAATGGCACCTGTCAGGATTTGAATATGTCGGCAGAGACGACGACCGCCGGGGTCGTTCCCTGGTTCTCGACCCAGTGCACAGTGTCCTTATCCTCGTAAAGGGCCATTCCTGCGCGATACTCCTTGGCGTCGCTGCCGCGATGGTCGACGATGGCACCTTGCACGACATAGTCGGTGGCCGGCCGATCCTTGTGCTCATGAACCGCGAGCACTCCACCGGGTTCGAGTGTCACGATACGCATCCGCAGCTCGCGTCCGGCCATTGCCGGAAACTGAGGACCAAGATCGACCGCGACCAACGGCTTGACGGAAAGCCCCTTGCTTTCAGTGGGCCCTGACTGCTGCGCGCTCCCACTCTGCACACCGGCGATAATTGCGATGCCGACTGCAACGCCCACGACCCCCAGCTTCTGCGCTCCATTCATGGCATTGCTCCCTCTTGTACGTGGATGGATGGATCTTGACGAACTACGCGGCAGGGGCCGACGCACCCTGCAGGTGGCCGCTCATTGCACAGCAGGCGGCCGCTTGTACTCTGCCACGGGTGCACATCGACGTCCAACGCTGTTCGGATGTTCGGCATGGCGACCTGATGGTCGCGCCGAACGGCGGCGAGCACGTTGCCCTCGCCCAGATTGATGAGCTGCATGCGCCGGCCGCGCCGAACGGCGATCCGGAAGCAGGGCGGCCAGAACTGGTCGGGGCCGCCGAAAAGCGGACCCGCGTCAGGGAGACCCGAGTAAGTCAGGCAGCGATCCGAATGCTGCTGCCTAAGTCTTTGAATTTGGTCGGGGCGAGAAGATTCGAACTTCCGACCCCCTGCACCCCATGCAGGTGCGCTACCAGGCTGCGCTACGCCCCGACCGAACGGCGATTATACCGTCCAGCTCACTCGGCCGGGCCCAGCAAGCGCCGGATTTCTTCCAGTTCCTGCCGCAAGCTGGCGGAGTTTGACGAGCGCTCCGAGGCAGGGATCTGCGCAACCAGCGTCGAGCTCGACGCCATGCGCGCCGCGGCGCGCGGCTCGGCGGTCTCGCTGTCGAGCCGGTGGCGCGCGCCATTGATCGTGAAGCCCTGTTCGTAGAGCAGATCGCGGATGCGCCGGATCAGCAGGACTTCGTGGTGCTGGTAGTAGCGCCGGTTGCCGCGTCGCTTGACGGGCTTGAGCTGGGAGAATTCCTGCTCCCAATAGCGAAGCACGTGCGGCTTGACCGCACACAGCTCGCTGACCTCGCCAATGGTGAAGTAACGCTTGGCGGGAATCGGCGGGAGCAGCGCCTTAACCCGGCTGACTTCGGGCATGGTTCGCCGCCTCGACCATGGCCTTCAATTTCTGACTGGCGTGGAACGTGACGACGCGCCGGGCGGTGATCGGAATCTCCTCGCCGGTCTTGGGGTTGCGTCCGGGGCGCTGGGGCTTTTCGCGGAGCTGGAAATTCCCGAAGCCCGACAGCTTGACGCTGCGACCTTCCTCCAGCGCGGTTCGGATCTCCTCGAAAAAGCGCTCGACCATGTCCTTGGCTTCGCGCTTGTTCAGGCCCAGTTGCTCGAAGAGCAGATCGGCCAGCTCGGCCTTGGTGAGCGTCATCGGGGGTCCAGTTATCGCAGCGTGGCGTCGAAACGGTCCTGCAGGGTCGACCGGAGCAGCGCAACGATCGCGTCGCTGTCCTCGTCGGTCAAAGTACGTTGAGTATCCCGCATAAGCACAAGAATCGCAACGCTTTTCCGACCACGCGGCAGTTCGGGGCCACGATAGACGTCAAATATCCGCAGGCTTTCGACCGCGGCGGGCTTCACGTTATCCAGTGCATCAAGAATATCCTGTACTGCAATGTTCTCATTGACAATAATCGCGATATCTCGCCGCACGGCCGGGAACCGCGACGCCGTGTGGCCGTGCGGCAGGGGCAGGCAGGACAGCGCCCCCGCATCGAGCTCGAACACGATGGGCGCGGACGGCAGGTCGAAGTGTCGAACCAGTCGCGGATGCAACTCGCCAATCCAGCCGGCGAGCTTGCGATCGATCATGACTTCGGCGCTGCGCCCGGGGTGCAACCAGGGCCGCAGCGATGATCGCGTGGTCAGGAACAGCGGCGCCGCGAGCGCCTCGAGGTCGCCCTTGACGTCGAAGAAATCGACCTGGCGAGGCGCGGCACCCCACTGCTCGGGATCCGCCGGGCCGAACGCGAGGCCGCCGATCCGCACCGGCTGAGCGATGCCTTCGCGCAGGAAGACGCGCCCGGTCTCGAAGATCCGGATGCGCGGGAGCTTGCGCTTGAGGTTGGTCTGCAGCACCTCGACCAGGCCAGGCACCAGCGTCGTGCGCATGACGTCGAGCTGCGCGGCGATCGGATTCAGCACGGTGAGCGGCTTGGCCGCCGGATCGAGCGCGGCCTCGACGCCGGACGCGACGAAGCTGAAGGTGATGACTTCCTGCCAGTCGAGCGCGGCCAGATGGCGGCGCAGCTGCGCGACACCACGAAGACGTTCGGGGGCGGGCAGCATCTGCTGCAGGTGCCTGCCGGGCGCCGCGGGAATCGCATCGTAGCCGTGGATGCGCGCCACTTCCTCGATCAGGTCCTCCTCGATCGCGAGGTCGAAGCGGTAGGAGGGCGGTGTGACGATGAAGTCGTCGCCCTGGCGCGCGAACGGCAGGGCGAGTCGCCGGAACACGTCGGCGATGGTGTCGGGTGCCAAGGCGACTCCGAGCAGCCGGGTGGCTCGCTCGCTGCGCAGCAGGATGGCTTTTCGCGGAGGCAGCGGACCCGTGATGTCCGACAGCGGGCCCGCGCGCCCGCCGCAGACGTCGACGATCAACTGCGTCGCGCGCTCGACGCCGGCGGGCCCGAGCGCGAAATCGACGCCGCGCTCGAAGCGGTAGCCGGCGTCGCTGGCGAAGCCGAGGCGGCGCATCTTGCCCTGGATGACGGCAGGGTTCCAGAACGCGCCTTCGAGGAAGACCGTCGTCGTATCGCCGGCGATGCCGGAATGCTCGCCGCCCATGATGCCGGCGAGCCCCAGCGGCTTTGCGCTGTCGCAGACCAGCAGCAGGTCGGGCTCGAGATCGAGCCTCTGGCCATTCAGCAGCGTCAGTTGTTCGCCATCACGCGCGAAGCGGACGACGATGTCCCCGGCCAGTAGCCGCGCGTCGTAGGCGTGCAAAGGCTGGCCGAGCTCGAGCATCACGTAGTTGGTGATGTCGACCACCGCCGAGATCGACCGGATGCCCGAGCGCTCGATGCGCTCCTTCATCCACGCCGGCGTCGGCGCGCGCGCATCGATGTCTTCGATGATCCGCGACGCGAAGCGCGGGCAGGCGTCCTCGTCCTCGATCCTCACGCCACGCGTCGCGTCGCTGTCGATGCGCACCGGCGCGATCGCCGGCAATGCGGCGGGTACGCCGGTGATCGCGGCGACCTCGCGCGCGATGCCGGCCATTGACAGGCAGTCGGGCCGGTTCGGGGTGAGCTTGACGCTGATCAGTGCGTCGTCGAGCGCGAGCGCCTGCCGCAGGTCGCGTCCCGGGGCGAGCGGCGCACGCAGCTCGAGCAGGCCGTCCGCGTCCTCCGACAGTCCCAGCTCGCGCGCCGAACACAGCATGCCCTGCGATTCGACGCCGCGCACGTTTGTGCGGCCGATGGCGAGGCCGCCGGGAAGCTGCGCCCCATCGACGGCGCAGGCGACCAAAAGCCCCGCAGCCGCATTCGGCGCACCGCAGACGATCGTGAGGCGCTGGGGGTCGCCGACATCCACCGTGCACACGCGCAGGCGGTCTGCACCGGGGTGCTTCTCGACGCTTTCGATCCTGCCGACCACCACGCCGGAGAATGGAGGGGCGGCGGCCGCGACGTCCTCGACCTCGAGCCCCGCCATCGTCAGCGCATCGCACAGTCCGGTGGTGTCGAGCGGGGGATCGACCAGCGTCCGCAGCCAGCGTTCGGAGAATCTCATCGTTGCGTTCCGATCGGCATCGTACGGTGCCGCTTACGCGAACTGCCGCAGGAAGCGCAGGTCGTTCTCGTAGAACAGGCGCAGGTCGTCGACGCCGTAGCGCAGCATCGCGAGACGGTCGGGCCCCATCCCGAACGCGAAGCCCTGCCAGCGCTCGGGGTCGATGTTCATCATCCGCAGCACGTTCGGATGCACCTGTCCGGCGCCCGCGACCTCCAGCCAGCCCCCGTCGCCGAAGCGCATGTCGATCTCGGCGGAGGGCTCGGTGAACGGGAAGAACGATGGCCGGAAGCGCAGCGTCACGTCGTCGCGCTCGAAGAAATTGCGCAGGAACTCGCTGAACACGCCCTTCAGGTCGGCGAAGGAGACGTCGTCGGCGATCCACAGGCCCTCGACCTGGTGGAACATCGGCGAGTGCGTCGCGTCGCTGTCGACACGATAGACGCGCCCGGGGGCGATGATCCGGATCGGAGGCGTGTGCGTCTCCATGTAGCGGATCTGGATCGGCGACGTGTGCGTGCGCAGCACCATGCCGCCGTCGACGTAGAAGGTGTCGTGCATCGAGCGCGCCGGATGGTTTTCCGGCGTGTTCAGCGCGGTGAAGTTGTGGAAATCGTCCTCGATCTCAGGTCCGTCGGCGACGTCGAAACCCAGCGAGCGGAACAGTGCCTCGATCCGCTCCAGCGTCCGGGTCAGCGGATGCAGGCCGCCGTTGCCCCGGCCGCGCCCGGGCAGCGACACGTCCAGCGCGTCGGCGCCGAGCTGCGCTGCGAGTTTCGCCTCGGCCAGCGCCTCGCGCCGTGCCGCGAGCGCGTCCTCGAGCTTCGCTTTCGCCGCGTTGATCCCGGCGCCGGCTGCCGCGCGCTCCGCCTGCGGCAGCTGGCCGAGGCCTTTCAACCGCGTCGTCAGCGTCCCGGTCTTCCCCAGGTATTTCGCCTTGGCGTTCTCGAGTCCTGCGGGGTCCCTGCACGCGGCGAAATCGGCAAGGGCGTTGTCGACGATTCGGTCGAGGTCATCCATTGGGGTCAGAGCCGTAATAATTGGCGATGCATCGGATGCTGAACACTAAACATCACCGCGGCGAATTATTACAGCTCTGACCCCAAATAAAAAAAAGGGGAGGCGGGTTTCGCCTCCCTGTGGTTTGCGCGGATCGGTCAGGCGAGGGAGGCCTTCGCCTGCTCCGCGATCTTGCCAAAAGCCGCCTTGTCGTGGACGGCGAGCTCGGCCAGCACCTTGCGGTCGATGTCGATCGACGCCTTCCTCAACCCGTTCATGAATGCGCTGTACGACAGGCCGAGCTCGCGCGCGGCGGCGTTGATCCGCGCGATCCACAGGGCGCGGAATTCGCGCTTCTTCTGCCGGCGGTCGCGGTACTGATACTGTCCGGCCTTCATCACCGCTTCCTTGGCGATGCGGTAGACGCTGCTCCGGCGGCCGCGATACCCCTTGGCCTGGGCGAGGACTTTCTTGTGCCGCGCGCGGGCGGTCACACCACGTTTGACTCGAGGCATGGCGGCTCCTTACGCGTAGGGCAGCATTGCTGCGACCGCCGTGGCGTTCGTCGCATGGACGGCCGCCGCGCCGCGCAATTGCCGCTTGTTCTTGGTCGACTTCTTGGTGAGGATGTGGCGCTTGAACGCCTGCGAGCGCTTGACCGAACCGCTGCCGCGTACGCGGAAGCGCTTCTTGGCGCCCGACTTGGTCTTCATCTTCGGCATGATGCCGTTTCCTTCTATTTGTCACCCACGGCGGTGCTCTCGCGCGGCTTGTCCGGCGGAGAGGCTTTGGCGCCTTGCGGCGCACCGTCCTCGGGCTTGTCAGGGTGATGCGTCTTTGCGAGCGTCTTCTTCGGGGCCAGCAGCATCACCATTTGCCGGCCTTCCAGCCTCGGAAACTGCTCCACCACGGCGTAGGGCTCGAGGTCGCCTCGGATTCGCTCGAGAAGGCGGATGCCGAATTCCTGGTGGGCCATCTCGCGTCCACGGAAGCGCAGCGTGACCTTCGCCTTGTCGCCTTCCCCCAGGAACCGGATCAGGTTTCGCAGCTTGATCCTGTAGTCCCCTTCATCGGTTCCAGGCCGGAATTTCACTTCCTTGACCTGGATCTGCTTGAGCTTGAGCTTCGCCTCGTGCTGCTTCTTGGCCTCCCGGTACTTGAATTTGCCGTAATCCATGATCCGGCAAACGGGAGGCTTCGCCATCGGGGCGATCTCGACCAGATCGAGTTCCGCGGCCTCCGCCTTGGCGAGGGCCTCGGTAAGCGAAACGATGCCGAGTTGCTCGCCTTCGACGCCGACCAGCCGGATTTCGGGGGCGTTGATCTCGCCGTTCAATCGCTGATGCTGCTTGTCCAGTGCTATTGCGTTATCTCCGTCAGTTGAAAAGGGCCCGCGAATACGGGAAAATCCCTGATTCTAAAGGGTTTTCCCCGCCACCTCACGCTGGAGGCGCGAAAGCAAGGCGGCCAAGGGCATCGAGCCCAAGTCCTCGCCGGCGCGGGTACGCACAGCCACCGTCTGGGATTGCTGTTCCTTATCGCCCACGATCACGTGATAAGGAAGCTTCTGGAGGCTATGTTCTCGAATTTTATAGGTAATTTTCTCGTTGCGCAAATCGGAGCTCGCGCGGAGCCCGGCGTCGCGCAGCGCCTGCGCGACCTGCCCAGCATATTCCCGCTGCCGGTCGGTGATGGTCATCACCGTGACCTGGACCGGGGCGAGCCACAGTGGCATCGCGCCGGCGTGATTCTCGATCAGGATGCCGATGAAGCGCTCGAGCGATCCGACGATCGCGCGGTGCAGCATCACCGGAACCTTGCGGCTGTCGTCGGCGGCCACGTACTCGGCGCCCAGCCGGCCCGGCAGCTGGAAGTCCACCTGCATCGTGCCCACCTGCCAGGGGCGGCCGATCGAATCTTGCAGGTGGTATTCGATCTTCGGACCGTAGAACGCGCCTTCCCCCGGCAGCTCCTTCCACTGCGCGCCGCAGGCGCGCAGCGCCGCGCGCAGCGCTTCCTCGGCCTTCTCCCACTGCTCGTCGGTGCCGATGCGCGGGGTCGGCCGCAGCGCGAGCTTGACGACGACATCGGCGAATCCGAAATCGCGATAGACGTTCAATGCGAGGTCGTGGAAGCTGATGCACTCGGGCTGGATCTGGTCCTCGGTGCAGAAGATGTGGCCGTCGTCCTGGGTGAACCCGCGCACCCGCAGGATCCCGTGCAGCGCGCCGGACGGCTCGTTGCGATGGCAGGCGCCGAACTCGCCGTAGCGCAGCGGCAGGTCGCGGTAGCTGCGCAGGCCGGCATTGAAGATCTGGATGTGGCCCGGACAGTTCATCGGCTTGATCGCGAAGTCGTGCTTCTCCGATTCGGTCGTGAACATGTTGTCCCTGTAGTTCGCCCAGTGGCCCGATTTCTCCCACAGCGAGCGATCGAGGACCTGCGGCGTGCGCACCTCGAGATAGCCGTTGTCGCGATACACGGCGCGCATGTACTGCTCGACCTGCTGCCAGATCGACCAGCCTTTCGGGTGCCAGAACACCATCCCCGGCGCCTCGTCCTGGAGGTGGAAGAGGTCGAGCTGCCTGCCGAGCCTGCGGTGGTCGCGCTTTTCCGCCTCCTCGATCCGATGCAGGTAGGCATCGAGCTCGTCCTTCTTCGTCCACGCAGTGCCGTAGATCCGCTGCAGCATCTCGTTTCTCGGGTCGCCGCGCCAGTAGGCACCGGCCACCTTCATCAGCTTGAACACCTTGAGCCGCCCGGTCGACGGCACGTGGGGCCCGCGGCACAGGTCGGTGAACGCGCCTTCGGTGTAGAGCGAGATCGGCTCGTCCGAGGGGATCGACGCGATGATCTCGGCCTTGTAGTGCTCGCCGATCGATTCGAAATGGCGGATGGCGTCGTCGCGCGGCATCAGGCTGCGCGTGACCGGCTCGTCCTTCTTCGCGAGCTCGGTCATCGTCTTCTCGATCGCCGCCAGGTCCTCCGGCGTGAACGGGCGCTTGAACGAGAAGTCGTAATAGAAGCCGTCCTCGACCACCGGGCCGATCGTGACCTGAGCGTCCGGGAACAGGGACTTCACCGCGTAGGCGAGCAGGTGTGCGGTCGAGTGGCGGATGACCTCGAGGCCCTCGGGGTCGCGCTCGGTGACGATCGACACCTGTGCGTCGTGGTCGATCAGAAACGAGGTGTCGACCAGCCTGCCGTCGACCTTACCGGCGAGCGCCGCCTTGGCGAGTCCGGCGCCGATCGTGGCGGCAAGCTCGGCGACGGTGACCGGCGAGTCGAAGTGCTTGACTGCGCCGTCGGGCAATCGGATGTCGGGCATGGCGGAAGCCTCCGGGTGGGGTCCGTCCCGGATTCGCGCATTCCGGGAAATCCGAGATGGACCCGGATAAACAAAAAGTGCGGCGGAGCCGCACTTTTCATCGAGGACGTACCTGGGTACCCGGTCCGTCAGCGCGAGCGACACCGCGTCGGTGCTACGACAGGCCTCCACGCGTTCGCGGTGTCATAACCATGCCTTTCGTGTCGGTCGCCGGTCCATCCGGGGCTCGTGGTAGGCGCGATTGGACTCGAACCAACGACCCCCACCATGTCAAGGTGGTGCTCTAACCAGCTGAGCTACGCGCCTGCGAAACCAGCCGCGCATTCTATCCGAAGCGGCCTGCCACGACAACGCTGCCGCTAGGATCGCTCAGCCCAGGGTCGCCGACATGGCCTCGGCGGCCGCGCGCAGCGCGGGCAACTGCAGGAGCGCGCGATCCAGCGGCATCCGGGACATTGGTGCGTGCATGGCAATCGCCGCGCAGGCGCGCCTGCGCAGGTCGTGGACGGGAACGGCGACGCAGACGAGTCCCGCGTGGTACTCCTCGTTGTCGACCGCGTATTTCTGCGCCCGGATGCGCGCGAGCTCCTGCTCCAGGCGCTTGCGGGCGCTGATCGTGTTTCCGGTGAACGCGGTGAGCTCGAGCTGCGCCACCAGGCGCTCGCGCGCAGCTTTCGGCAGCATCGCCAGCAGCAGCTTGCCGCTGGCCGTGCAATGCAACGGGACGTGCGATCCGGAGGTCAGGTTGATGCGCAGCGGCCACGCGGCCTCGACGCGGTCGAGGTAGACGACGCTCGCGCCGTCGAGCATCGTGAAGTTGCAGGTCTCGCGGATTTCGGCAGCGAGGCGGTCGAGGACGGCGTGGCGCGCGGCCCTGAAGTTCCCGTTGTGCATGACGTCGCGCGCCAGGGCGGACAGCCGCGGCCCCGGCGCATAGCGGCGCATGCCAGGCTCGCGCATCGCGAGCCCCGCCTCCTCGAGCATCGCCAGCATGCGGTAGACCGTGGGCTTGGGCAGCCCGGCATCGTCGGCGAGATCGGTGAGTGAGCGCGGCCGTTCGGCGCGGGCGAGCGCCTCCACCACGGCGAACGCGCGCAACGTGGCGGGAACGTTGTCTTCCTTGCGGGGCATTCTCGTATTCTATCGGATTCTGGAATGGAAAATTCGAAAATCGGTACAAAAGCGTTGCGCAGCGGGCGACGCTATGGAACACTGCGCCATTCGCACTCGCGCAGCGGCGCTGGCCGATCCGCGCGGTTACGCAAACTTCCACTCGGAGCTTTCTCGATGAACAACATCTCGGATGTGAGCCGCATGGCCGTCACCGGCAGGGTCCGGATAACGCCGTCGGAAGCATTCGTCGAGACACTGGTCGCGCAGGGCGTGACGCATGTCTTCGGCATCGTCGGCTCGGCCTACATGGATGCGCTCGACCTGTTTCCCGCCGCCGGAATCCGCTTCGTGCCGACCGTGCACGAGCAGGGCTCGGCGCACATGGCGGACGGCTTTTCGCGCGTCTCGGGACGGCACGGCGTGTGCATCGGCCAGAACGGCCCCGGCATCACCAATTTCGCAACCGCGATCGCGGCAGCGTACTGGGCTCACTCGCCGGTGGTGGCAATCACGCCCGAAGCCGGGACGATGGGCGTCGGTCTCGGCGGGTTCCAGGAAACCGACCAGCTGCCGATGTTCTCCAGGATCACCAAGTACCAGGCCCACGTGAACAATCCGGCGCGCATGGCGGAGCTCACCGGGCGCGCGTTCGACCGGGCCCTGCTGGAGATGGGTCCGACGCAGCTCAACATCCCGCGCGACTATTTCTACGGCGAGATCGAGTGCGAGGTCCCGCAGCCGATCCATATCGAGCGCGGCGCCGGTGGCGAGCACAGCCTGGACGAGGCGGCCGACCTGCTCGCGCAGGCGAAGTTCCCGGTGGTCATCTCGGGCGGCGGCGTGGTCATGGCGGGCGGGGTCGCCGACGCGGTGGCGCTCGCCGAGGCGCTCGGCGCGCCGGTGTGCAACAGCTACCTTCACAACGATTCATTCCCGGCCAGCCACCCGCTGTGGTGCGGCCCGCTGGGATATCACGGCTCGAAGGCCGCGATGAAGCTGATCGCCAGGGCCGACGTGGTGCTCGCGCTGGGCTCGCGGATCGGTCCTTTCGGCGTGCTGCCGCAGTACGGATTCGAGTACTGGCCCCAGAACGCGAAGCTGATCCAGGTCGACGCCGATCCGCGCGTGCTGGGCCTGGTCAAGAAGACCAGCGTCGTCGTCTGCGGCGACCCGGCCGCGGCGGCGCGCGCGCTGACGGCGCGGCTCAAGTCGCGCATGCCGGCGGGTGCCGCCAACCGCGAGCAGCGGGTGGCGCAGATCAGGGCCGAGCGGGCCGCCTGGGACGAGGAGCTCGCCGGATGGAATCAGGAGCAGGACGACTGGAGCCTCGAGGTCGCGAAGGACTCGAAATATATGCATCCGCGCCAGATGCTGCGCGAGCTCCAGAAGGCGATGCCGGCCGACGCGATGGTATCGACCGATATCGGCAACATCTGCCAGGTGGCCAACAGCTACCTGAAGTTCGAGAAGCCCCGCAGCATGTTCGGCGCGATGATGTTCGGCAACTGCGGCTACGCATTCCCGACGATGATCGGCTGCAAGGTCGCCGCCCCCGACCGCAGTGCGGTCGCCTACGTCGGCGACGGTGCGTGGTGCATGAGCTTCGGCGAGATCCTGACCTGCGTTCGCGAGAACATTCCGGTCACCGCCGTGGTCTTCAACAACCAGCAGTGGGGCGCCGAGAAGAAGAACCACGTCGATTTCTACAGCAACCGGTTCCTCGGCGTGAACCTCGAGAATCCGAGCTTTGCCGGCATCGCGCGCTCGATGGGCGCCGAAGGCGTGACCGTCGATCGGCTTTCCGACGTCGGACCGGCGCTCGCCGACGCCTGCAAGGCGCAGAAGCAAGGCAAGACGACGATCGTGGAAATGATGTGCACGCGGGAGCTGGGTGACCCGTTCCGGCGCGACGCTCTGCGCAAGCCCGTACGCACCCTCGACAAATACAAGGCGTTCGTCTGATCCGGCGTGAGCGCCATCCGCAGCGTACGGCTTCACCGACTCGAGGTGCCCCTGCGGGTGCCTTACAAGCTCGCGTTCGGTCCGGTC
This sequence comes from Betaproteobacteria bacterium, assembly GCA_018971195.1. Lineage (GTDB taxonomy): Bacteria > Pseudomonadota > Gammaproteobacteria > Burkholderiales > Casimicrobiaceae > VBCG01. The sequence continues at coordinate 8,822 of JAGXBK010000038.1, read as the reverse complement.
GGCCATTTCGATACCCTGGTCGCGCAGGTCGAGGATTGCGACGGGCGTATCGGACTTGGGGAAGCCACCATTCTCACCGGTTACACCGAGGAGACGGTGGACGGGAGCTGGGCGCTGATGCAGCGCCTCGCGGCGGCATCGGTGGGGGTCGAGGCCGAGGAGGGCCGCCAGAGGCTGCTTCGCGAAGTCCAGGTAGCGCCATTCGCGGTAACTGCGCTCGTGACCGCGGTGGAAATGCTCCAGGGCAATCGCCATCTCGCGGTGCAGGTGGCCTCGGAGGTGCCGCTGCTCGCACTGGTCAATGGCGAGACGGCCTCCGACCTCGAGACCGAAATCGACGCACTGCTGGAACGCGGATTCCGCACGCTGAAAGTGAAGGTGGGCTTCGACGTCGAAGCAGACGCGCGGCGGTTGCGGCTGATCCAGCGCATCGCCGCGGGGCGCGCTTCGATCCGCGTCGACGCCAATCAGGGCTACAGCGTCGACGATGCCAGGCGTTTCGCCGCCGGCATGCAGCCCGAGGGCATCGAGCTCTTCGAACAGCCTTGCCGTGCCGGCGACTGGGAGGCGGCGAGCGCGGTGGCCGCCGTCTCCACGGTGCCGATGATGCTGGACGAGTCGATCTACGGCATCGAGGACATCGAGCGCGCGGCGGAGCTGCGCGCGGCGCGGTTCATCAAGCTCAAGCTGATGAAGCTCGGCAGCGTCGAGCGGCTGGTCGCCGCGCTGGAGTTGATCCGTGCACTGGGCATGGAGCCGGTGCTGGGCAACGGCGTGGCCTGCGAAATCGGCTGCTGGATGGAGGCGCTGGTCGCCCGCACTCACATCCGCAACGCGGGGGAGATGAACGGCTACCTCAAGCAGGCCGAGCCTCTGCTCGTCGACGCTCCCGTGTTCAGCGCCGGCGCGATGCGCCTCGAGCCCGATTACCGCCCGCAGCTCGACCCTGCGGCGCTGCAACGCCTGGCGCGCGACACGGCGCAATTCCTTCCATCCGCGTTCGCGCGGGCATAGGGCTCTCATGCGCGCGATCGTCATCGACCGTTTCGGGGGCCCGGACGAGCTCACGCTGAGGGAGCTGCCGGTGCCGCCTCCCGCCAGAGGGGAGGTGCTGGTGCGGGTCGAGGTCGCAGGCGTCAACTTCATCGACGTCTACATGCGCAACGGCGCCTACGTCAAATCGGAGACCTACAAGACGCCGCTGCCGATGACCCTCGGCATGGAGGCCGGCGGCACCGTTGCCGCGCTCGGCGATGGTGTGCAGGGGCTCGCGGTCGGTGACCGCGTAGCGTACTGCCTCGCGCGCGGGAGCTATGCGGAGTATGCGCTGGTGCCCGCCTGGCGGGCGGTCAAGGTCCCGCAGAGCGTGCCGCTGGAGCACGCGACCGCACTGATGCTGCAGGGGCTGACGGCGCACTACCTGTCGCATTCCGCCTTCGCTCTGAAGCCGGGCGACAGCTGCCTGGTGCACGCGGCCGCAGGCGGCGTGGGTCAGCTGCTGACCCAGCTCGCGAAGCTGCGCGGCGCAACCGTGATCGGCACGGTCGGCGAACCGGACAAGATGCGCATCGCGCTCGCTCGCGGCTGCGATCACGCGATCCTGTACCGGGAGACGGACTTCCGCGAGGAGGTGATGCGCCTCACCGGAGGACGGGGCGTCGATGTTGTCTACGACTCGGTCGGCAAGGACACGATCGACCGCAGCATCCGCAGCCTGCGGCGGCGCGGCGTGTGCGTGATGTACGGCGCATCATCGGGGCAGGTTGCGGGCATCGCGCCGCTCGCGCTGGCGGAAGCGGGCTCGGTGTTCTTCACGCGGCCGCACCTCGCCGACTACATCGCCGACGCCGACGAGATCGGGTCGAGGTCGGCGGCGCTGTTCCGGCACTATGCCGACGGCAAGCTGAAGGTTGCGCTGCATGGCACGCTCGATCTTAAGGCCGCGGCCGAGGCGCACCGGATCCTCGAGGCGCGCGGCACTCGCGGGAAGCTCCTGCTGCGCGTGAGCTCATGATGCTTCTGCTTCGCGCGCCGTCATGATGCCGGATCCCGAGCGCATGCCTGCAACCACCCCGCGCACCATCGTCACGGGCGTGATCGGATCGGACACCCACATCGTCGGCAACCGAATCCTGTCGATGGCGCTGGAAAAGGCCGGCTACAAGGTGGTGGCCCTCGGTGCGCTGACGCCGGCACCCGAGTTCGTCAAGGCCGCGGTCGAAACGAATGCGGACGCAATCCTGGTCTCGTCGCTCTACGGGCAGGGAGAGCTCGATTGCCGGGGGTTTCGCGAGCTGTGCATCGAGGCCGGGCTGGACGCCATCCTGCTGTACGTGGGTGGCAACCTGATCGTCGGCAAGCATCCGTGGGACGTCGTCGAACGGATCTTCCTCGACATGGGATTCGACCGCGCCGCAGCACCCGGCATGCGGGTGGAGACGGTGCTCGACTGGCTCGCCCAGGACTTCGCGGCGCGGGAACGGGCGCCAAGGCGCCAGGCGGGGTGAGCGCGATGCATGCCGCCGCGGCACTGCTCATCGATTTCGGCAGCACCTACACGAAGCTGCGCGCCATCGACCTCGACCGGCGCATCGTCCTGGCGAGCGGCCAGGGCCCCTCGACCGTGACCACCGACATCAGCGTCGGCATGCGCGTCGCGCTCGAGGATCTGCGACGGCGGCTGGGCAGGCTGCCGCGGTTTCGATATCGACTGGGATCGAGCAGCGCCGCCGGCGGGCTGCGCATGGTGACGGTCGGCCTGGTGCGCGAGCTCACCGCAGAGGCCGCCCGCCGCGCGGCATTGGGCGCCGGCGCGAAGCTCGTCGGCACCTATGCCTATCGCCTCACCGCGGCGGACATGGCCAGCATCCAGGGCCTGGGCCCGGACATCCTGCTGCTTGCCGGCGGGACCGACGGCGGCAACAGCGAGGTGATCCTGCATAATGCGCGCATGCTCGGCTCGGGCACGCTCGATTGCCCGATCGTCTATGCGGGAAACCGCGCCGCCTGGGACGCGGCGAAGGACCTGCTCGCAGGCAAGATGGCGGTCTGCGCGGAAAACGTCATGCCCGAGTTCAACGTACTCAACATCGAGCCGGCCCGGGCGGCGATCCGCGAGATCTTTCTCGAGCGCATCGTGCATGCCAAGGGTATCGACCGCGCGCGCGACGAATGCGATGCGGTGCTGATGCCGACGCCCGCCGCGGTGATGGACGGCGCGCGCCTCCTGGCCGATGGGCACGGGAGCGCCTCCGGGCTCGGCGACCTGGTGGTGGTCGATCCGGGTGGGGCGACCACGGACGTGCATTCGGTCGCGTCGGGACAGCCGCGCGTGCCCGGCGTGGTGCAGCGCGGGTTGCCGGAGCCGCGTGTGAAGCGCACCGTCGAGGGCGACCTGGGCATGCGCCACAACGCGGCCGCCATCGGCGAGATGGCCGGCATACCCGCCCTGGCTGCCGATGCCCGGCTGCCGGAGGGCACCGTCTCGCGCCTGATCGGCGAGCTGGCGCAAGACGTGGACCGCCTGCCGCACGACGCGGAGGAGCGCGCGCTGGACCGAGCGCTCGCGCGCGCAGCGTTGCGCTGCGCGATGAAGCGGCACTGCGGCAGCGTCGAGACTGTCTATACCGCGTTCGGCCCGGCCACCGCGCAGACCGGCAAGGACCTCTCCGGCGTCGAAGTCGTGGTCGGCACCGGCGGCGTGATTGCCCATAGCCGGGCGCCGCTGGAGCTGCTCGAGACCGTGGTCGCGGATCCAACGGAGCCCGAGTCGCTGCGGCCCCGCGATCCGCGCTTCCTCGTCGACCGCGAGTACCTGCTCTACGCATGCGGATTGCTGGCCGGGGCGGAGCCGGAGGCTGCGCTCGAGCTCGCGTTGAAGTACCTGAAACCTCCAACTGAGGTACTTGCGGATGACGTCGCCGCCAACGGTTGAGACGCGGCTCCCGCTTTCCGAGGCTCGGATTCCGGACGATGCGTTCGCGCGGATGCGCCGCGCGAACCTGGCGCGCTGGCCGACCGGAGCCGAGGTCGACTTCGACGCGGCAGTGGCGCGGCACCAGGCGATGCCGCTGCACAAGCGGCTCGGGTGGGTGATGCGTGAAGCCGCCGCGCAGGGGCGGTGCCTCACGCAGCCGCGAGGAGGCTTCGGCACCTTCGCGCTGCAGAAGGAGTTGATGCAGGTCCTCGACAAGGAGGGCCTCGCGGACATCGTCCCGACGACGACGGACAGCTACACGCGCAACGAGCAATTTCAACTGGCACAGAAGGGGATCGAGGAATCCGAGCGGATGGGGCGCTCGCTGCTCAACGGCTACCCGATCGTCAACTACGGCGTGGCGAAGGCGGCCGAGCTGATCGATTCCATCGACAAGCCCGCGATCATGCTGACCGGGACCTCGATGCCCAAGCTGACGGGCGAGATCGCTTTCGCAGGCGGGTATTCCGGCTACCTCGGATCGGGCATCGCCTATACGGCTTCGTACACCAAGGATCTGTCGATCGAGGACGGCATTCGCAACTACCAGTACCTGGACCGGCTGGCGGCGATGTACCAGGCGCATGGGGTCGAACTGCACCGGCGCCAACCCGGGTTCCTGACCGGCACCAACATCCCGCCCTGCGTCGCGATCATCACCGGCGTGCTCGATATGCTGCTCGCGGTCGCGCAAGGGGTGCGGAACTACGGACTCGAAATGGGCGAGACCCTGCACCTGGTGCAGGACGCCGCGGCGGTGCGGGCGTGCCGGGAACTATGCGAGGAGTATCTTGCCAAGCGTGGACACGTGGACGTGTTCACGTCGGTGACGCTGCTGCACTGGATGGGCGCATGGCCGCAGGACGACGCGCAGGCGGCCGCGCTGGTGGCCTACGGAGGCACCCTCGCGGCGGTGGCCGGGGCGAACTCGGTCACGACCAAGTCGACCCACGAGGCTTTCGGCATTCCGACGCCGAAAGCCAATGCCGACGGATTGCGGACCACGCGCATGGCGATCTACCTTGCGCGCGGCGTGCGGCTGGATTCGATGCCCGATTTCCATGCGGAGGTGGATCTGATCAAGCGCGAGGTCCGGCCCGTCGTCGACAAGGTCCTCGAGATGGGGGACGGCGACGTGGCGCTGGGCTCGGTTCGGGCAGCGGCGGCGGGCGTGCTCGACGTACCCTGGTCGCCGAGCCGATGGATGCGCAGTGCGGTGATGCCGGCGCGCGACGCCGAAGGATGCCTGCGGATCCTCGACCCGGGACGGATGCCGATCCCGCGCGAGGTGCTCGAAGTGCACGAGGAGAAGCTGCGGCGGCGCGCGGAGCGCGAGCGCGTCGACTACGGCCCGGACCTGGCGGTCGCCAGCGTCTACGAGATGTCCGAGTCCCTCGGCACGATTTTCACCGACCGCTGGGCGGAACGCCCGGCGGGATGAGTGGGCGGCGAATCCGGGTTCGCGCGGCACGCGAATGCACGCGGACGGCGGATCGCCAGGACATCCGGGGGGAAGCGCGACGAAGCACCGCAGTCATTGCACAACATTGCTAAGGAGGAGGTCATGATGCACGTTCCAAAGGTCAGATTCGCAGCATGGTTTTTCGCAGGATTGGTCGCGCTTCCGCTGGCACAGGGAATCGCCATCGCACAGGACAAGTATCCGTCACGTCCGATCGACTTCATCGTTCCCTGGGGCCCGGGGGGCGGCGCGGACCTGCTCGCCCGCACCGCAGGCAAGCTGATGGAGCCGATGCTCGGCGTGTCGCTGCCGGTGGTCAACGTTCCCGGTGCGACCGGGCAGGTGGGTCTCACCAAGCTGATCAGCGGTCCGGCGGACGGCTACACGATGGAGGTCATGACCGGCGATACCTACGGTCTGTTCAGCAGTCCCAAGCCACGGTTCAAGCTGAACCAGCTCACGTCGCTGGGGATCATGATCCTGCAGCCATCCGGGTTCTACGTGAAGCAAGACGCGCCGTGGAAGACCTGGGACGAGTTGCTCGCCGCCGCCAAGACCAGGACGCTGCGGGTGGCAACCACCGGCTTCGGGAGCCCCGATGACATCACCGTCAACTACTTCCGCAGCCTCGGCTACCATTTCGAGAACGTACCGTACGCCAAGCCCGGTGAGCGCTACACCTCGATTCTCGGCGACCATGCCGACGTGCTTTACGAGCAGACCGGCGACGTGCGCTCCTACGTCGACAGCAAGCAGATGCGACCCATCGTCCTGTTCTACGCGAAGCCGCTCGACGTCGGTCCGTTCAAGGGTATCCCGGTGACCGGGCAGTCTGGCATCCACATCTCGCTACCGCAGATGCGCACCGTGATCGTGAAAGCGGGGACCAGCCCGGCGATCGTCAAGACGCTGTCCGACGCCCTGCACAAGGTGGCGGAAACGCCCGAGTACAAGAAATACCTCGACGACCAATACGCCGATCCCGACAGCTACATGCCCGCGGCGGCCGCGAACGAGTACATGGCGAAGTGGCTCGACAAGGCGCGCAAGATCATCGCGGAATCGGCCCACAAGGGTCTCAACAAGTGAGCCTGGGGACGCGTCCTCGGCACTGCGCATGAGCGTGCTGCGGGGCCGCGATGCGCGGTCTCGCAGCCGTCTCGCTCGGGGGAGTGGGAATGCAGGTTGTCGCTAGGCTGAGGCGCATCGCGCCTTACGCAATCATCGTCGTGGCCAGCGCGTATCTTTACCACCGCGCGCTCGGCTTCGAATTCGAGCGCGTTTCCGGGCGCATCGGGCCCGATGCCTGGCCGCGCATCATCCTGACACTGCTGATCGCGATCAGCGCTTACCAGGTGCTTTCGCTCGCGGTGAGGCGCACGACGCGCGAGGTCGAGGGCGTGCTGCAGAGCCTGGAGGAGGTCGCCGACCCGTCGTTGCTGGAGCCTCCGCAGGCGCATCCGGGCCGGGCTCTGCTCGGGATTGCCTTGACCTTTGGCTACCTGCTCGCATTCGAAGTCGCGGGCTTCTTCGTCGCCACCTTCGTCTACCTCGTCGCACTGATGTACGTGGGCGGCTACCGGCGACCAGTTCGGGCCCTCGCGATCTCGCTCGCCGCGAGCCTGTCCTTCATATTCGTATTCATGAGGATCGTGTACGTATCGCTGCCTCTCGGACGGGGGCCTTTCCTCGCCGTCTCGGTGGGCGTCATGAAGCTGCTCGGGATCCACTGAGCGCGGGCGATGGACACCCTCCACTACCTCGGAATCGGCCTCGCCCACATCTTCACGCTGCAGGACATCGTCGTGCTGGTGGCCGGCATTCTCGTCGGCATGGCGGTGTCGATCATGCCCGGCCTGGGACTGGTGATGGGCGTGGTGCTCGCGCTCCCGTTCACCTACCGCATGTCGATCGAGCCTTCGATCATCCTGCTCACCGCCATCTATGTCTCGGGCACCTACGCCGGCTGCTTCACCGCGATCCTGTATCGCATTCCCGGCGAGCCGATGGACGTCCCGCTGCTGTGGGACGGCTACGCGATGGCGCAGAAGGGGCAACCGGCGAAGGCGCTGGGCTGGGCGCTGGTCGCCGCGCTCACCGGCGGGCTGTTCTCGTCGGCGGTCATGGTCACGCTCGCGGTGCCGATGAGCCGGGTCGCGCTCAGCTTCGGGCCGCCCGATTATTTCGCCGCGGTGTTCTTCGGACTGACCACGGTCGTCGCCCTCGCCGGTACGTCGCTGATCAACTCGTTCATCAGCCTGTTCATCGGGCTGCTGGTCGCCACGGTGGGCGTCGATCCGATCTATGGGGCGTACCGGTTCACGTTCGGCTCCCCGATACTGGAGAACGGGGTCCCCTATGTCATGGTGCTGGTGGGCATGTACGGCCTCGGCGAGGTGTTCAACCGGCTGGGACAAGGCCTGAAGCTGCACGGCGAGCCCAAGCGGGATGTCCAGGTCAAGACCGACTTCCCGTCGCTGAAGGAGCTCTGGTCGATCCGCCGCACGCTGCTGCGCAGCAGCGTGATCGGCACGTTGCTCGGCATCGTCCCGGGCGCCGGCGCGACGGTCACCTCGTTCATCTCCTACGGCATCGAGAAGCAGTATGGAGAACGCCGCCATCTGCTGGGAACCGGCATGCCCGAAGGCATCGTCGCGCCGCAGGTCGGCTCGACGGCATCGGTCGCCGGGCACATGATCCCGCTGCTCACGCTGGGCATTCCCGGCAGCGGCGCGACGGCAGTGATCCTCGCCGCATTCCTGCTGCACGGCGTGCAGCCGGGACCGATGCTGTTCACGGACCCGGCATCGAAGGCGGTGGTGTACACCATCCTCGCCTCGCTGTTCGTCGGCGTGATCGGGATGTGCCTGGTGGGATTCCTGTGGATCAGGGTGGTGGTCAGGGTGCTGCGCATCCCGCAGGGGGTGCTGTCGGCGATCGTGGTGATGTTCTGCATCGTCGGCGCCTACGCGAACCGAAACAGCGTCTCCGACGTGTGGGTGATCGTGGTCTTCGGCGTGCTCGGCTACGCTTTCGAGAAGCTGAAGTTCCCGATCTCACCGATGGTGCTGGGCGTGATTCTGGGTCCGCTCGCGGAGAACTCGTACATGCAGACGATGATCAGCTACCACAACGACTGGACGGTGTTCTTTCGCGAGCGCCTGAGCGGGACGCTGATGGTGGTGTCGATCCTCGCAATGTTCTTTCCGCTGCTGCGCCACCTGCTCCTGAAGCGCAAGCGCGACCGCGGGCCCAGCGTCGATTCGCAACGGAGGCATGGGGCATGAAGCGCATGGCAGGCAAGGCGAGCATCGTGACGGGCGGCGGCCGCGATGGATGAACGTAGCGGGATCGGCGCAGGGCGCGAAGCAGCCGGCGGCCCGG
>JAGXBK010000186.1 GCA_018971195.1 Betaproteobacteria bacterium | reverse complement strand
CCATCCCGCGACGAGCGCCGCAACGATCCGCGGCGCGCTGGCGCCTGCCGCCGCGCCTCCCGGCGCCTGGACGACCATCGGCAGCACCAGCGCGGTCAGCATCGCCGCCGGGACATACCTGAACGCCCGGGCGAGCAGCACCGGGATGTGCCTGCGCGAGAAGATCGCGATGAACGACAGGCGCGACAGGTAGTTGAGCGTGCCTACGATGACGATCACCGCCCAGAGCTTCAGCGTCGCGTCCATCGTTCCTTCGCGAAATCGGCCACCGTTCCCGCGACGATGCCCAGCGTCCCGGCGGCGATCAAGTTGAGCTTCATCGGCAGCCCGGAAAGCGCGAGCACCGCGAACCCGGATATCATCGCGGCGACGATCTGGGGCATCGCGCAAAGCTGGGGTGCGACCAGCGCGATGAAGCAGAGTGGAACCGCGAAATCGAGCGACCAGCTTGCCGGGATCAGGTTGCCGACGAAATATCCGGCAAGGTTCATCACCTGCCACGAACTCCAGATCGCAATGCCGCCGCCGAGGTAATGCAGGGCGGCCTGGCGTGGCGGGTGGCCGGCGCCGAAATGTCGCACCGCCGCCGCGAACGCCTGGTCGGTCAGCAGGAACGCAAGGCCCTGCTGCCAGCGCTGCGGCAGCGGGCGCAGGTACGGCGCCATCGCGGCGCTGTACATCAGGAACCGGAGTCCCGCGACGAAACAGGTCAGCACGATCACCGCGAGCGGGGCGCCCGCGGCGAGCAGCTGCACCGCGAGGATCTGCGCAGCCCCGGAAAAGATGATCGCGCTCATGCCGAGTGCGCTCCACCACGAGGCGCCGGCGGCCGCCGCGCCGACGCCGCACACCAGCGCGAACGGTGCGGTGCCGATGCAGACAGGAAGCATTCGGACCAAGCCCTCCCGAAAATCGCGCCCGGCCGCGAATGTCGTCGTGGCGAGCGTGAGCGCCGAACGCAGCGCCGACGCGAGCCCGGCGCGCCCGGGATCTCGATGCATGGTGCACTCCCTGCGGGTGAGCGATGCGTGGGATGACGGCGGCGCCTGGTGCCAGGTCGTGAACGGCCGCGCGCAATATTAGCGCGCCTCCGGTTCCGTCGTGAACGCCGCCCTGGGTCAGCGGGCCGGCGTCGTGCTTTTCTTGTACGATGCGCGTTCCCGTGCCCGGATCCACGACGCCGTAGGCTCCGGAGCCGACGCCCCATCGTCTCGAGACGGAGTTCCGCGTCCCGCACGTGCCGCGCACCGCATGCATCTCGATCCTTCCGACTACCTGCGTCTCGACATTCCCCAGAGCCTCGGGGCCTCGTCATCCGGCGCGTCGTTCGCCACGTCGAGCGGCGACATCCTCGAGGTCGAATGCTTCGGCCCCGGCGCGTTTCGCCTGCGTGCCGGCCCGAATGCGCGGCCCGACTACGGCATCGTGGTCGGCCGTCCCAGGCCTTGCGAGGTCGTGCAGTCGCAGCCGGGAACCTGGGCGCTGACCGCCGGCGACTCGACGCTGGAGATCACCGGTGCCCCGCTGTCGATGCGGCTGCTGTGGAAAGGCGAACCCGTCCTGACCACCGTGACCGACGAGCATGCGCGGGGCGGGACGCGCCTGCCCACGCTGGGGAGGCTTCGGCAGGGCGGCCTGTGGACCGCAGCGTTCGCGCTGACCTCGGGCCAATCGATCTATGGCCTGGGCGAGAAATTCGGATCCCTGGACAAGCGCGGTCAGCTCGTCCACTCGCAGGTCGCCGACGCGCTGGGCGTCAATACCGGCCTCGCCTACAAGAACACGCCCTTTGCCTGGAGCCCCGGAACCGGTACGGGCGCCTGGGGCACGTTCGTCAACACCCCGGGCATGGTGACGCACGGCGTCGGGCATCCGGACTGGTCGCACCGCAGCTACGCGATCATGGTCGAGGACGAGGCGCTGGACCTGTTCCTTTTCGCGGGCGACGCTCCGGCACGGATTGTCGACCTGTATACGGGGCTCACCGGCCGGCCGGGCGGCGTTCCACGCTGGAGCCTCGGGCTGTGGGTGTCGCGCGTCGGGTATGAATCTCCCGAAGACGCGATCGCCGTCGCGGCGCGCATGCGCGAGCGCCGGCTTCCGTGCGACGTGCTGGCCCTCGACGCCGGGTCGGTGTGGAACCCGGAGACCCTGTTCGACTTCACTTGGGATCCCGATCGCATTCCCGACCCCACGGCGACGCTGGCGAGAATCAGGGAGCAGAATCTGAGGGTGTGCGTCTGGGAGTGCCCCTACGTCTCCGTCGAGTCTCCGCTGTTCCAGGACCTCGCGTCGCAGGAGTACCTGCTGACGACCCAGCAAGGCGATCCCTACGTCTTCGCGCCGCAAGCTGCACGCGGTGCGGGCGCGCCCGAGGGCGCCCTCGAGTCGCCGCTCGAATGCGGAATCGTCGATTTCACCAACCCCGATGCGTACGCGTGGTGGCGTGACGCGCATCAGGTCCTGTTCGAGGATGGCGTCGACGCGTTCGAGGGCGGCCTCGGCGAGCACGTTCCCGATGATGCCGTCGCCTCCAACGGCGATTTCGGCGCGCGCCTGCACAATGTCTATCCGCTGCTCTACAACCGCTGCATCCACGAGGCGACCGCGCACTTCCAGGCGCCAGGCGCGGGTCCGCCCGTCGTCTGGAGCCGGTCCGGATGGGCCGGCAGCCAGCGCTATCCCCTGGGTTACGGCGGCGATCAGCAAAGCGACTGGGAGGCCCTCGCCGCATCGATACGCGGCGGCCTGTCGTGGGGGATGAGCGGCAATCCGTATCACGGTCTGGACATCGGCGGCGTCTACGGCTCGGTCGAGCCTTCGGTCGACCTGTATCTCCGCTGGCTGCAGGCGGCCGTGTTCGGGTCGCACCTGCGGTTGCGCGGCGCCGGCGATCGCGAGCCCTGGACCTGGGGCGCCGAAGCCGAGGCTGTCGCGCGGAAATGGCTGGCGCTGCGCTACCGGCTGATCCCCTACCTCGAATCGGTGATCGCGCAGGCGATGCGCACGGGCCTGCCGGTGACGCGGGGCATGCCGCTCGCGTTTCCCGAGAGCCGGCTGGTCCGACCTTTCGAGACCCAGTTCATGTGTGGCGATGCGTTGCTGGTTGCGCCGATCGTGAGGGAAGGCGGGAGCGTCGAGATCGCCCTGCCCCCCGGCGCGTGGTACGACCTCAATACGCGAGCCCGCTATCCGGGATCGCGCGTCCTGCGCTACTGCGCGCGGCTCGACCAGTTTCCGGTCTTCGGTCGCGAGGGCCACGCATTGCCGCTGGGAAGGGCGGTCCAGCACACCGGCGAAATCGATCTCGAACGACCGCTCGAGTGGCTCTGGGTGTTCGGGACGCCGGCGCAACCGCTCGACGGCTACGCGCAGGCGCGTATCGAGCGTGACGACGCGGGCGGTTTCGTCGTCCGCGCCGCGCCCGGAGTCGATGTCCAGGTGTTCGGCGACCCATCGGCGGCTTCCATCCAGCCGCTTTGACGTCGACGATGTTCTCGCACCCTGCCATCGCGATCACGGTGGGCGAGCCCGCCGGAATCGGTCCCGAGCTCGTCGCCATGGTCGCCGCACGCCATGCGCAGAGGCATTTCCGCGCGCGCATCATCGTGATCGGCGACCGCAGGCTGCTCGACGAGCGTGCGACGCGCATCGGCGTCACGCCGCGCTACGTCGATTACGATCCCCTCGCGTTCGCGGCGCCCGGCAACGCGATCGAGGTCTGGGACCATCCCCTCGCGGGACCCGTCGTTCCCGGACATCCGGATCCGACCAATGCTCGCAGCGTCCTGTCGACGCTGGAGCGCGGGTGCGACGGCGGCGCGACAGGAGCGTTCGCAGCGCTCGTCACCGGCCCGGTGCAAAAGAGCACGATGCAGGATGCCGGCCTGCCTTTCACCGGCCACACCGAGTTCTTCGCCGCGCGCACCCACACGCCGCGGGTCGTGATGATGCTGGCGGGCGGCAGCGTCGACGCCCCGCTGCGCGTTGCGCTCGTCACCACGCACCTTCCGCTTCGCGAAGTTCCGACCGCGATCACACGCGCCGCGGTCACCGAGACGATTGCGATCGTCCAGCACGCGCTCGCGCTGCGATTCGCGATCGTCGGCCCGCGCATCGCGGTCTGCGGCCTGAATCCGCACGCCGGCGAAGGTGGTCATCTGGGCCGCGAGGACGCCGATGTGATCGAACCTGCGCTCGCCGAAGCTCGCCTGCAGGGTGCCGACGTCACGGGCCCGCTTCCGGCCGACTCGGTGTTCGTTCCCGAGATCGCGAGGCGCTACGACGCGATCATCGCGATGTACCACGATCAGGGGCTGCCCGCGTTCAAGGCCGCGAGCTTCGACCACGGCGTCAACGTCACGCTGGGACTGCCGTTCATCCGCACGTCGGTGGACCACGGGACCGCGCTGGATCTCGCCGGCGACGCGGAGCGCGCAAAGACCGCCAGCGTCGGGAGCTTCGTCGCCGCGATCGAGCTCGCAGTCGAGCTCGCGTCCCCCGCCGGCTCGTGAAATTGGGGTCAGAGCTGTAATGCGTGAAATTGGGGTCAGAGCTGTAATAATTGCCCGCTGGCCGTTCTTGCCGGCCCGGACGTTTGCCTGGCAATTATTACAGCTCTGACCCCAATTTCACGCATTACAGCGCTGACCCCAATTTCACGAGCCGGCGTGGGACGCGAGCTCGACTGCGAACTCGATCGCGGTGACGAAGCTCCCGACGCTGGCGGTCTT
>JAGXBK010000185.1 GCA_018971195.1 Betaproteobacteria bacterium | reverse complement strand
GTTGGCGTACTCCGTTGAAAGGACAAAGGAAAGAAAGCTCTTTCCGACGCCGCCCTTGTTATTCCATATTCCATACCGCATGACGCCCCCTGGACCCCGCCGATTAGAGCCCATGATCATACGCTTTCGCTAAGTACATACTGTCGGAATCACCCTACGCCGGCATTGGCGTCAGCCGATGGGGCCCGGGTCATCGGACAGGCGATGCCTGAGGGCGTAGTGGAACAACTCGGCATTGTTGGCAACCTGGAGCTTCTCCATGAGCCGCGCCTTGTGCGTGCTGACGGTCTTGGCCGACAGGTGGAGGCGCTCGGCGATCTCGGAGACGCTCGTTCCCGCGACGAGCATTCGGAACACCTCGTATTCCCGGTCGGACAGCGTCTCGTGGGGCGGGCCGTCGCTGTGGGGCATCGCGTCGAGCGCGAGGTGCTCGGCGACCTCGGCGCTGATGAATGCGCCCCCACGCGCGACCTTGCGGATCGCCGCGACGAGCTGGGATGCAGCGCTCTCCTTGGTCAGGTAGCCCGACGCGCCGGCGCGGATCGCGCGCACCGCGTACTGGTGTTCCTCGTGCATGCTGAGCACCAGGATGCGCAGCCGCGGGCGCTCCGCCTTGACCTGCTTGATCAGCTCGACACCGCTCTTGCCGGGCATCGACATGTCGAGGAGCAGGACGTCGAAATCGGCCTCGCGGACCTGCTGCAGCACGCCGTGACCGTCCCCCGCCTCCCCGACGACCTCGATGTCGCCGGAGGCCTCGAGCAGTTGCTTCAGGCCCTCCCGCAGGATCTGATGATCGTCGGCGACGACGACGCGGATCATGCCGACCCCGCTGCGGTCGCAAGCGGCAGCCGCAGCTCGACCGTCGTTCCCGCCCCGGGGGCGCTGGCGATCGTCGCCTCGCCCGACAGCAGCGACGCGCGCTCGCGCAAGCCGAACAGGCCCAGCGAGTTCGGCTTGCGCGGCGCATCGGTCGCGAACCCGACGCCGTCATCCTGGACGCGCACGGTCAGCACGCCGTCACCTTTGCCGAGATCCACTCGCGCCCGGGATGCCTGCGCGTGCTTGGCGATGTTGGTCAGCGACTCCTGAACCACACGGAACACCGCCGTCGACTGTGCTCCGGGCAGCTCGAGCTGGGGGTCGTCGATCACCAGCTCGCAGGGCGTGCCCGTGCGCTGCGTAAAGTTCTGCACCAGCCATTCCAGGGCGGGAACGAGCCCCAGGTCGTCGAGCACCAGGGGCCGCAGGTCGGCGGCGATGCGCCGCGTGGCGGCGATCGTGGTCTTCAGCAGCTTCTCCATCCGGTCGAGCTTGCCGGCGAACGCCGGTGCATCGCCCGGAATCTTCGCCTTGAACCAGGCCACGTCCATCTGCAGCATCGTTAGCGCCTGGCCCAGTTCGTCGTGGAGCTCGCGCGCGATCCGGCTCTTCTCCTGCTCGCGCGTCATGTGCGCCGCCGCCCCGAGCTCCTGCAACTCGTTGCGCGACCGGCGCAGCGCCTCCTCGGCCCTGAAACGCGCGGTGACGTCGCGCAGGATCACCGTGTAGTACCTGGCGCCGGACTCGCTGACCTGCGAGATCGATGCGTCGATCGGGAACTCCTCGCCGTTCCGACGCAGGCCGGTCACGATCCGCAGTGCTCCTCCCATGCGCCTCGACGCCGTCTTCGACTGCCCGAATTCCGTGATGTGGCGAGCATGCGCCGCCCGATCGCGCTCGGGGATGAACCACGAGATCGGCGCGCCGATCGCCTCGTCGCGCGGGCAGGCGAACATCGATTCGGCGGCCTGGTTGAACAGCACGATGTGCTGGCGCTCATCGACGGTGACGATCGCATCCATCGCCGAGTCGAGGATTCCGCGCAACCGCGCCTCGCTGTCCGACAGGAGCTTCTCGGCGCGCACGCGTTCGCTGACGTCGCGCAGGATCGCCGTGTACCGCCTGCCGCCGTAGCCCTCGTGCTGCGAAATCGACGCCTCGATCGGGAACTCCTGCCCGTCCGCGCGCAATCCCACCAGCACGCGGCTCGACAGGATGCCCTCCGATCCCATGCGGCGGGCGGTGCCCCCGGTCTGGCCGAAACGCTCGACGTGCTCCCGATGCGCGGCGCGCAACCGCTGCGGAATCAGGTGGTCGACCGGCTGCCCGAGAACCGCGTCGCGAGGCCACCGGAATGCCTGCTCGGCCGCGCGATTGAAACCGACGATCCGCTGGTCTGCATCGATCGTGACGATCGGGTCCATCGCCGACTCGACGATGTTGCTGACCTGCACCTCGACGTCGTGAAGCTCGCGACTGGCATCCAGCCGGCCCCGCGACTGGCGGTAGAGCTGGTACAGCCCGAGCATGCCGGCGATCACGCCGCTGACGTCGGAAGCCAGCAGCAGTCTGGCGCGGTGCGGGACCGGCGAAACCCAGCCCAGCACCCCGAAGCTCCCGGCCAGCACGAGCAGCCCTGCGATCGGGGCGAAGACGCGCCACAGCCCATCCGGTTTCGGAATCAGCCAGCGCAGCGCTGGCGGACCTTGAACCGGTCGCGGGCGGGACCGTCCGGCAATGTGCGGTTTAAGCATCCGGGAGGGGCGCCATGCATTGCGGGGCCTTGATCGGCGTCAAGCGGCGGTCCCCTCCGGCGCGTGAGAATTATAGACTCTTGCCTCCAATCGCGCGAACTACGAGGGGTTGAGTCGATGATCGAACGGAATCCGCGGGCCGAGGGCAACGCGCAGAGAAGGGTTGTCCGCCGCAACGCGCGCGCGCGCGGGACGCATGGCACGCGCGGGACGCCGGCCATCGACCCGACGCCGGCCATCGACCCGACGCCGGCCGTCCCGGCGCAGGACGACTCGTTGATGCGCGACTGCGACGCCGCCACGGCGATCGCGGACATCGCCGACCGCTCGCTGCATGCGGGAGTGTCGCGCTTCACCGCGGGCCTGTCACCGATCGCGCTGGCCGATGCGTATCTCGACTGGGCTTTCCACCTCGGGTCGCTTCCGGGCAAGCGGCTCCAGCTGGTCGAGAAAGCGGTCAAGAAATCGCTGCGGCTCGCGAGCTACCTGAGCCGCCACCAGGCGCAGGAGGACTTGCCACCCTGCATCGTTCCGCTGCCGCAGGATCACCGGTTCGACGGGCCAGGCTGGCACCAGCCGCCGTTCGACGTCATCTACCAGTCGTTCCTGCTGACGCAGCAGTGGTGGCACAACGCCATGACCGGCGTGCGCGGGGTCACCCGGCAGCACGAGAACATGGTCGCGTTCATGACGCGGCAATGGCTCGACGTATTCTCGCCATCGAACGCCGTCGCGACCAACCCCGAGGTGCTGGCGCGCACGCAGCAGGAGCTCGGTCTGAACCTGGTGCGCGGCGCCCGGAACTTCATCGAGGACTGGGAGCGGGCCGCGGGAGGCCGGAAGCCGGTCGGCGCCGACGCTTTCGAGGTCGGCGGCAATGTCGCGGTGACGCCCGGGAAGGTCGTGTGGCGCAACCGGCTGATCGAGCTCATCCAGTACGAGCCGGCGACGGCGCAGGTTCGGCCGGAGCCGGTCCTGATCGTGCCGGCATGGATCATGAAGTACTACATCCTCGATCTGTCGCCGCAGAACTCGCTGGTTCGCCACCTGGTTGGCCGGGGGTTCACCGTGTTCATGATCTCCTGGCGCAATCCGGGGCCCGAGGACCGCGACCTGGCCTTCGACGACTACCGGACGCTGGGCGTGGGCGCGGCGCTGGACGCCGTCGGCGCGATCGTGCCGAAGCGAAAGGTCCATGGCGTCGGCTACTGCCTGGGCGGCACGCTGCTCGCCATCGCCGCCGCGGCGATGGCGCGCGACGGCGACGAGCGCCTCGCGACGCTGAGCTTTTTCGCCGCGCAGGTCGACTTCACCGAGGCCGGCGAGCTGACGCTGTTCATCAACGAAAGCCAGCTCGCGTTCCTCGAGGACACGATGTGGGCGCAGGGTTACCTCGACTCGCGGCAGATGGCCGGCGCGTTCCAGCTGCTGCGCTCCAACGACCTGATCTGGTCGCGCGTCATCCGCGAATACCTGATGGGCGAGCGCCCGCCGATGACCGACCTGATGACCTGGAACGCGGATGCAACCCGGATGCCGTACCGGATGCATGCCGAATATCTGCGGCACCTGTTCCTCGAAAACGACCTCGCGGAGGGCCGTCATGTCGCGGGCGGCCGGCCGGTCGCGATCTCCGACCTGCGCCTGCCGATGTTCGTCGTCGGCACCGAGGCGGATCACGTCGCGCCATGGCGGTCGGTGTACAAGCTCCACCTGCTGACCGAGGCGGAGATCACGTTCGTGCTGACCAGCGGCGGGCACAACGCGGGCATCGTGTCCGAGCCGGGGCATCAGCGCCGGCACTATCGGATCGCGATGCAGGCTGCCGATGGGCGCTACGTCGATCCGGACCTCTGGGTCGTGGACGCGACCCTGAAGGAAGGGTCCTGGTGGCCCGAGTGGACCGCATGGCTTGCCGCGCGCTCGGGTGCACCTGCCGCGCCGCCTTCGATCGGCGCGCCGAAGGCGGGCTACCCCGCGATCTGCGACGCGCCGGGAACCTACGTCCGCCTCAGGTGACGAGCCGCGCGACTGGCAGCGATGCCCCGCGAGATCGCGGCGCCGCGGCCACCGGCTCGGGCCGGCCGGCGCCTGCCCGTTCGCGCCGCCGCCAATTGCCTCAGAATGGCGCATTGCCGGCGCGTACCCGGCGCGCGGAGAATCCATGAACCAGATCCGACGCTCGAACGAGCGCGGCCATGCGAATCATG
>JAGXBK010000037.1 GCA_018971195.1 Betaproteobacteria bacterium | reverse complement strand
CGACCAAGCGGTCGATTTCCGGAGAATGCCCTCCGGTGGAGGGGTCAGGGGGCATCGCTTTCGTAGTGCTGGCCGGCCACGCGCGGGAGCTCGTTCTGTCCGGTGAAGCCTCCGTGGTGGCACATCGCGCACAGCACCTCGTCTGCCTTCTTCCTGCCGGCGGCGTCCTTGACGGGATCGGGCACGAACCCCGTCGGTTCCGGCTACTGCCTGGAAAACCACTGGCTCAACGCCAGGATATCGTAACTCGCGGTCAGCCGGCGAGCGAGCGCAGCTTGTCGGCCAGCGCCTGTGGAACCTCGATGCCCTCGGTCCGGGCGCGGCGCGACAGGGCGTCGCGGCGCGCGCCCGGGAGGCGGACGCCGGGCTCCTTCGTCATCTCGGCGATCAGCGTCTCGATACGATCGAGATAGACATCGCGGCCGGCGAGCGCGTCGGGGTCGACGACCAGGAACGCCTGGCCGATGCGCGGACGATTGCCCTCGTCGACGAAGAACGAGCTCGCCTCGAATCCCATCGCCGCGCCGGTCAGCGCGGTGACGAGCAACTCGACGATCAGCGCCAGCATCGCGCCCTTGGCCCCGCCCATCGGCAGCATCGATCCTTCGAGCGCAGCGTTCGGGTCGGTGGTCGGGGCCCCGGTCCTGTCCAGCGCCCAGCCCGTCGGAATCGCCCGGCCCTCCTTCGCCGCGACCATCACCTTGCCGCGCGCGACCTCGGACAGCGACAGGTCGATCGTCAGCGGCAGTCCTTCGCGGCGCGGAAACACCGCCGCGATCGGATTGGTGCCGAAGATCGGCCGCCCGCCTCCGGCGGCGGGCATCGCTGCGGGGGAATTCCCGAACGCCAGGCCGACCATGCCGGCCTGCGCAACGGGCCCGAGGTGGTACGCGGCAACCCCGAAATGATGGCTGTTGGTGACGCCAGTGAAGGCGACGCCGTATTCGCGCGCACGTCCGATCGCCTCGGTGACCGCAAGGGCGCAGGCGGGAAACGCGAGCCCGCAGCCCGCGTCCACCAGCACCGCGCCACCTCTCGCCTTGACGATGCGCGCAACGGCCTGCCCGTCGGCACGGCCGTTGGCAAGATGGGTCGCGTATTGGGGAACGCGGGACACGCCATGCGACGCGAGCCCCTGGCAATCGGCGTCGACCAGCGCCTGCGCAGTCGCAGTCGCCATCGCCTCGGATGCCCCGGCACGGCGCAGTGCGCGCGTCGCGAGATCGTTCAGGGCTTCGGGCGCGAATTTCGGCATATCGATGTTCCGGTTGTCGGTCGGCGCACGCGGCCGATCGTCGCTTCGTCAGCTTGCAAGCGCGGCGGCGACCTTCTCGGCAATCATCGTCGACACGCGCAGGTTCGATTCATGCGTCAGGCCGGCGATATGCGGCGTCAGCAGCAGCCGCGGGCAACCGGCGAGCGGCGAGCCCGCGGTGAGGGGCTCGCGTTCAAAGACGTCGAGCGCCGCCCCGCCGAGCATGCCTGAATCCAGCGCAGCGGCGACGGCGGCTTCGTCGACGACACCCCCGCGCGACGTGTTGATCAAAATGGCCCCCCGCGGCATCGACGCGATCGCCGCCGCGTCGATCAGGTTGCGCGTGCGCGCCGTCAGCGGCACGTGCAGCGACAGCACGTCGCAGCGTGCCA
Organism: Betaproteobacteria bacterium; assembly: GCA_018971195.1. GTDB lineage: Bacteria > Pseudomonadota > Gammaproteobacteria > Burkholderiales > Casimicrobiaceae > VBCG01. The sequence goes on along the minus strand of JAGXBK010000037.1, from coordinate 21,673 downwards.
GTACGTCCGCGAAGGCTGCGGCCGTCGTCTGCTCCTGCGCCCAGACCGGGGAATCCGCGGCGACCTGCGGATCGAAGCCGACGGCACGCATCCCGATCGCCCGGGCAAGCCTGCCGGTCTCCCGGCCGATACTGCCGAAACCGACCAGGCCGATCGTCTTCCCCAGGATCTCGCGACCACCCGACAGCGCAGCCCGCGGCCATTTCCCGGCCGCGACATCGACGCTCGACTGGTACGCAGCACGCAGCAGCAGCATCGCTGCAGCGACCACGTATTCGGCGACAGCGCGCGCATTCGCGCCCGTCGCCGGGATCACCTCGACATTCCGCGCTGAGCAGGCGCCGGTGTCGATGTTGTCGAGACCCACGCCCAGGCGTCCGACGACCCGAAGCCGCGGCGCGGACGCAAGCAGCGCGACGTCGACCTGCGTGCGATTGCGCACGATCAGCGCGTCCGCATCCGCGAGGCAAGCCTGCAGGTCGGCAGGGTGGTCGACCAGGTTCCGGTCGTAGACGACGTCGAATCGCCGCATCAGGTCGGCGACCGTGGCATCGTCCATGAACTCACTGATCACGATTCGCATGGCGGGTGGATCGCGACGTTCGTCAGTGCGCCGTTGCGCCCGGTGGGCCGCGTGCAGTGCGTTGCCATGTGGCTGCGCATCAGTTCTGCATGCCCCATTTTCTCACGGTGCGGGCTTCGAGCGTCCTGAAGATGACGTTCTCGATGATCAGCCCGATGACGATCACGGTGAACAGTCCGGCGAATACGGCCGGGATCTCGAGCTCGTTCTTGTTCTCGTAGATGTACCAGCCGAGCCCGCCCGATCCCTGCGAAACGCCGAACACCAGCTCGGCTGCGATCAGCGTCCGCCAGGCGAATGCCCAGCCGATCTTGAGGCCGGTCAGGATGGACGGGAACGCCGCCGGGATCAGGATCCGGACGACGTAGGGCAGGCCGCGCAGGCCGTAGTTGCGCCCGACCATCCGCAGCGTGTTGGATACCGACAGGAATCCCGAATGCGTGTTGAGCGCCACTGCCCACAGCACCGAGTGGATGATGACGAAGATGATGCTGCCCTCGCCGAGTCCGAACCAGATCAGCGCGAGCGGCAGCAGCGCGATCGCGGGCAGCGGATTGAACATCGACGTCAGCAGTTCGAGAAGGTCGGTGCCGATCCGCGTCGTGATCGCGACCATCGTGAGCACCGCAGCGCAGGCGATGCCCGCCGCGTAGCCTTTCACCAGCACCGAGAGCGAGGTCAGCGACTTGGTAACGAGCTCGCCGCTGGCGAAGCCCCTTACGAACGCATGGATCGTCGAACCGAAGGTCGGGAACAGCAGCGGGTTGTTCAGGTGGCTCGCATAGATCTGCCACGCCGCGGCGAGCAGGACGAGCAGCACGAGCTTGCGGACCGCGCCGACGTTGGTGATCCTCTCCCAGGTCGACAGCGGCTTCTGCACGATCCCGAAGGCCTCGGCGGCGATCGGCTCGCGCAGGATCTCGGGCCTTCCCGATGGAACGATGGCCGAATCCGTCATTCGGTACCTCCTTCGATGGTATCGGCGAACAGCATCGAATGAATGCGCTTCTCGAGTGCAGTGACCATCGACCCATCGGCGCCCGCGGAAAGGCTGTCGATCTCGGCCTTGACCTGACCCGGATGCGGCGAGAGCAGCAGGATGCGGCTGCCGATCTTGATCGCCTCGGGAATCGAATGGGTGACGAAAAGCACCGTGAACCGCGTGCCCTCCCACAGCGAAAGCAGCTCGTCCTGCATCTTCCGCCGCGTCAGCGCGTCGAGGGCCGCGAAAGGCTCGTCCATCAGGAGGATCGCCGGCTCCATCGCCATGCCGCGGGCGATCGCCACGCGCTGCTTCATGCCGCCGGAAAGCGTGTGCGGATAGCTGTCGGCGAATTTGGTGAGGTTGACCTTCGCGATGTACTCCATCGCCTTCGCCTGCGCGGCCTTGCGCGACAGGCGCCCGCCTGTGCGCAGAGGAAACATGACGTTCTCCTTGACCGTGCGCCAAGGCAGGAGCTGGTCGAACTCCTGGAACACCATCATCCGGTCGGGCCCCGGTCGCCGGACGACCTGGCCCTTCAGCCGGATCTCGCCCTCGACCGGTTGCATGTAGCCCCCTACGGCCTTCAGCAGCGTCGACTTGCCGCAGCCCGACGGTCCGAGCAGCACGAAGCGATCGGAGTTGTAGATGTCGAAGCCGACGCGGTAGGTGGCGGTGACGAGGTGGTTCTTGGTCTTGTATTGCAGGGTCACGCCGCGGACCTCGAGCAGCGGGCCCGCGTGCCCGTCGTTCCTCATCGGGGAACCCATGGCAGCCGGTCCAGGTCGACGTTGCCCCCGGACAGGATCACGCCGACGCGCAAGCCCCTGACCGCGGTCCTATGCTCGAGGAGGATCGCGAGCGCAACGGCGGCCGACGGCTCGACCACCTGCTTCATCCGCTCGAAGATCATGCGCATCGCGCGAACGATGCCCTGCTCGCTGCAGGTGTGCAGCGCGCCGACGTGCGCCTTGATCGCAGCGAGGGTGCGCGGCGCAAGCGACGTGCGCAACCCATCGGCGATTGTCGTCGTGGTCGCGAGCGCCTCGAGCCTGCCTGACGCGAAGCTGCGGGCAGCGTCGTCGGCGTTCGCGGGCTCGGCACCGATCACCTGCGTTTTCGGCGAAACCGAGCGCACCGCAATCGCAGTTCCCGAAAGCAGGCCGCCGCCGCCGCAGGGCGCGACGACGACGTCGAGGTCGGGAGCCGCGGCGAGCAGCTCCAGCGCCACCGTGCCCTGTCCGGCGATGACCCGCGAATCGTCGAACGGATGGACGAGGCTCGCCCCGGTCTCGCGCTCGACGTCGGCACAGGCGGCCTCGCGCGCAGCGACCGTCGGCGCGCAGATCCGCACGCGGGCACCGAAGCGGCGGACGTTGTCCTGCTTCACCTGCGGGGCGTTCTCCGGCATCACGACCCACGCGGGAATGCCGCGGCGGCTGGCCGCATAGGCGATCGCCGCGCCGTGATTACCCGACGAATGCGTGACCACGCCACGGGTCGCGACGTCGTCAGGCAGGCAGTACACCGCGTTGCACGCGCCCCGCGCCTTGAACGCACCAATCGTCTGCAGGTGCTCGCACTTGAAATGCAGCGCAGCGCCGACCTCGGCGTCGATGGAAGCGCAGGTCATGACGGGCGTGCGATGCACCAGACCCGCGATGCGCGTATGCGCTGCCCGGATATCGGCGAGGTCCGGCAGGTCGGTCGCGCCTTCCGCGCCGGGCATCAGCTACCCGGGAGATTGTAGGCGTTCGGGAAGAAGAGATCCTTCCACGACTCCGGCTTGACCTTGACCGAGCCGACCTTGTACATGAAATCGGCGTACTTGGTGACGCCCTGCGGCGTGGTCGTGAACACGATCTTCGGGTCGTTCAGCAACTTCTCGACGCTCTCCAGCGGGAGCTTGCTTTTGGCGAGCCGCAGGTAGGCCTCGGCGGCGGCCTTCTTGTCGCCGTTGATGATCTTCATCGACTCGTCGAGCGCCGCGACGAACGCCGCGTAGATCTTGGGATTCTCGTTGCGGAACTTGGCCGTCGTCCAGACGGTGTTGAACGTCGCCGCCCCGCCGAGGACGTCATACGAGTCGAGCACGAGGTGGACGCCGGGATGCTCGAGCTCCTGCTCCTGGAACGGCGGCGATCCGAAATGCGCGTTGATCTCCGATTTGCCCGACAGCAGCGCCGTCATCGCGTCGGGATGCGAAAGCGACACGGTCAGGTGGTCGAGCCTGTGCTCCTGGCCCGGTCCGAATGCCTTCTCGGCCGCCATCTGCAGCGTCACCGCCTGGATCGAGACCTTGACTGCCGGCAGCGCGATCCGGTCCTTGTCGCTGAAGTCCTTGACCGTCTTGACGGCAGGATCACTGCTGACGAGGTACAGCGGCATCGAGTTGATCGCGGCCACGGCCTTCACATCGAGGTTGCCGTGCGTCTTGGCCCACAGGGTGATCAGCGGGCCGACGCCCCCCGATGCGAACTGGAGGCCCCCCGACAGCAGCGCGTCGTTCATCACGTTGCCGCCGGCGAACTTGGACCATGCGACCTTGACGTCGATTCCCTCGGCCTTTGCGTGCTTCTCGATCAGCTTCCGGTCCTGCATGATCATCAGCGGCAGGTAGCTGATCCCATATTGCTCGGCGACGTGGATTTCGCTCATTTCCGCGCGAGCGGGAAGTGCCGCGATGGACAGCGCCAGGGCGCAGACGAGCGCGAGCGCGCCATTGGTCGAACGTTGCATGGTTTTCTCCTCCTGCATGATGGTGAGCACCCGGCGGCGCCGGTCAGGCGCTCTCGTAGAGTCGAGTCAGCACGAACTCGCGATGTCCCAGCGCCTCCGCGGCCGTCAGGCGCCCATTCGCAGTCCGGAACATCATCTCGAGCAGCATGTCGCCGGCCTGGTCCATCGTGATCTCCCGCTGCAGCAGCCCGGAGGTATCGACGTCGATGTGCTCGCTCATCGTGCGTACGGTGCGTGGATTGGCGCAGACCTTGATGACTGGGAGGATCGGATTGCCGATCACGTTGCCCTGCCCGGTCGGGAAGAAATGCACGGCGAAGCCCGATGCCGCGCAGAGCGTGACCATCTCCGCTGCCGCCGACGAGCTGTCCATGAACCACAGGCCCGCGTGCGTCGGCACCTCAGCCTTGTCGAGCACGCCGTCGACCGTGCAGACCCTGCCGATCTTCTGGATGTTGCCCAGCGCCTTCTCCTCGATCGTCGTCAGGCCGCCGGCGATGTTGCCCTTCGTCGGCTGCGAATCGGAGAGGTCGCTCGTCTTGTGGCGCTCGATGACCCCCTGATAGCGATCGAACATCCGCATGAAGTCGGCGCGGACCTTGTCGTCGCGGCAGCGTGCCGCGACGAGCTGCTCGCCGCCCGTCAGCTCGGTCGTCTCGCCGAAGACCAGCGTGCAGCCCGCGGCGTAGAGCTTGTCGAACGCATCCCCGACCGTCGGATTGCCGCCGCAGCCCGAGGTCGTGTCCGACTCGCCGCACTTCGTCGACACCCACAGATCGGACAGCGGGCATTCGACGCGGACGAGCTCGCTCGCCCATTGGACGTACTCGCGCGCCACCTTCGACGCCCGCATGATGGTGTCGTGGTCGCCGTGCAGCTCGATGCCGAAGCCCTGCACCGGCTTGCCGGTCGCGGCGATCCCGTCGACGACCTTCTTCGTCCACTGCTCCTCGATTCCGATGACGACGACCGCGGCGACGTTGGGATTGCTCCCGGCGCCGATCAGCGTGCGGAAATGAAGATCGAGGTCCGCGCCGAACTGCAGGCGTCCATAGGGATGCGGGATCGCAAGCGCGCCCTTGATGTTGTTGGCGACCGCTTCGGCCGCGGCGTTCGACAGATCGTCGACGGGCAGGACGATCACGTGATTGCGTACGCCGACGCGGCCGTTCTCGCGCCGATAGCCCTGGAAGGTCGTTTTCATGGTTACCACCGCTTGGTCTTGATGTTGTGCACGTGGGCGTGCGTTCCCTTCCGGATCGGCTGCACGACCTTGCCGATGTCCACCCCGTACTTGATGACCGTGTCGCCGACGGCCATATCCTTCAGGGCAACCTTGTGCCCGATCGGAATATCCTCCAGGCAGTCGAGTTCGATCGTCCGGTCCTGGTCGAGGACGAGGCCGGTCATCCTGGTGCCCGCCTTCATGCCCTCGACGACGACGACGGCGACCGAATCGTTGGGGTCGTGCAATACGCAATGAATCATCGATCACTCCGGGGGAATGCAGCCGGCCGGACGGCCGGCGCGAAGAGCCTGCATCGTAGTGGCGGGCCCGCCCGCCGTCAATCGAGTCGAGCGCGTCGCAGCTTCGACCACGGCATTCGCGAGGAGTGCCCGCGCGCTTGCGCGTTTTCTCAGAATCCGAGAGATGCCTGCGCCACCGGTGCAAAGCTGCGCCGGTGCGCGGGACAGGGGCCGTGCAACTCGAGTGCCGCAAGGTGCTCGGGAGTCCCGTAGCCCTTGTGACGTGCGAACCCGTACGCGGGGTATTCGCGGTCGAGCTCGATCAGCATCGCGTCGCGCGCGGTCTTCGCGAGGATGGACGCAGCCGCGATGGCCGCGACATCGCGATCGCCCCGGATGATCGCGCGCGCCGGGCACGCGAGCTCCGGACAGCGGTTGCCGTCGACCAGGGCCCGGACCGGTCGAACCTGCAGCGCCTCGACCGCGCGCCGCATCGCGAGCAGGGTCGCCTGCAGAATGTTGAGCTCGTCGATCTCCGCCACGCCGCATACCGCGACCGCCCAGGCGATCGACCGGGCGCGGATCTCGATGGCGAGGCGCTCGCGCCGCCCCGGCGAAAGCAGCTTCGAATCGCGCAGGCCGTCGACCGGGCGTGCAGGGTCGAGAATCACCGCGGCGGCGACAACGGGTCCGGCGAGGGGCCCCCGACCCGCCTCGTCGACGCCCGCCACCAGCGCCCCGGCGTCGCCGGCCGCTGCGGTCCTGCGCCCGCAAGCTCCGGGGGTCATGGCGGGCTACGCGGCGCGACCTTCGGTCCGCCCGGCGCCCTGCGCCGTCCCGGGGCCGCATCCAGCTCGGCGATCACCGCGTCCGCAGCCAATGCACCGGTATCGGCAGCGAGCCGCTGTCCGAAAGCCCCGAAGAGGGCCTCGAGGCGCCGCCGCGTCACCGTGTCGTCGAACAGGTTCAGCGCGGCCTGTGCGAGATTGCCCGGGGTCGCGTCCTCCTGCAGGAATTCCGGGACGACGAAGCGGCCCGCGAGGACGTTCGGCAGCCCGACCCAGGGCAGCAGCAGCTTGCGGCGCACGATCCAGGCGGTAAGCGAGGACACGCGATAGAAGATCACATGTGGGCAGCGTGCGAGCGCCGCTTCGAGCGTCGCCGTTCCCGACGCGACCAGCGCAACATCGGCCGCGCGCAGCGCATCTTCCGCGTGGCCGTAGAGCAGCGTGATCGGGAGCGCGTCGTGCCCTCCGCGGTGCTGCGCCTCGACGAACGCATCGCGGGTCGTGCGCGACACGAGCGGAACGACGAACTGTGCATCGGGCCGCGCCTCGACGATCCGCGCCGCCGCGTCGAGCACCAGCCGGGCGTGCATCTCGACCTCCGAGAGGCGGCTCCCCGGAAGCAGGGCGAACAGCGGCGTTGCCGGCTTCTGCCTCAGGACCTCGCGCGTCGAGCGGCGCGTTCCGGGCCCGGCGGCGTCAGCCGCCATCGGATGTCCGACGTAGGTCACCGGGATGCCTGCATCCTCGTACAGCGGGGTCTCGAAAGGAAAGAGCGCGAGCATCCGGTCGACGCCCGCGCCGATCGTCTTGAGGCGCTCCTTGCGCCACGCCCAGACCGACGGGCTCACGAAGTGCACGGTGCGAATGCCTTGGCGCTTGAGGCGCCGCTCGAGGCCGAGGTTGAAATCGGGCGCGTCGACGCCGACGAAAAGCGGGATACGCGATGCGACGACGCGTCGCGCGATCCCGCGCCGAAGGGCGATCAGCGACGGAAGATGGGCGAGGACCTCGACAAGACCGCGAACGGCGAGGCGCTCCGCCGGCGCCCACACCTCGCAACCTTCGGCCTCCATTCTCGGACCGGCGATGCCCGCGAAGCGGATGTCGTCGCGGCGCAGCCGCACCGCGCGGATCAGCGTGGCCGCGAGCGCGTCGCCCGACGCTTCGCCGGCGACGATGCCAATCGTGATTGGCGCCGCCTGCCCCGATGCGTCGCGCATTCCACCCCCGGCAAAAGCCGTGATCTTAGCGCACGGCCCCTCGCCCACAATTACGCCGGATCCAGGCATCCGTGCCTCGGCACAACGCAGCGGCGCCCGGCCTGTCCCGCCGCCCTCGGACCGGTCCGTGCCGACCCGGTCTGTGCCGACCTGGATTCGTGGTCGGTCCCGGATCTTCCGTGCGACCGACTCCGCTGGATCGCTCGGCGCGTGGCGTCGGGGTCTCGCCCAAGGCGCCTGCGGCGCAGTCGTCGTGAAGCGGGTGGGGCGGCAAGCGAGCCCGGCCACCCCGTCGGGTTCCGGATGTCCTCGAGCGCCGCCGCACCGGGACCCGCTCGACGACGAGGGTGCGACGCCGAAGCCTTGGGCGAGACCCCGACGCTACGCGCCGTGGCCCGAAGCGAGCGCAGGGCTGCGAGGCGAGCGCGGTCAGCGCACGATGCCGCGGCCCGTTTCGGCGAGGAAGTCGACCAGCGGCGCAAGCAGTGGCGCATCGGCGGCGGCCCTCGCGAGCTCGGCGCGGGCGCTGTCCAGCGACAGGCCGGCCCGGTAGAGCGTCCGGTAGGCGCGACGCACGACCGCGATCTCGGCCGGCGAGTAGCCGCGCCGGCGCAGCCCCTCGTTGTTGGTGCCTGCCGGCTTCGCCGGGTAGCCCGCCACCGTCACGAACGGCGGGATGTCCTGCAGCACGATCGTTCCGGCCGCGAGCATGGTGTGCGAGCCCACGCGGCAGAACTGGTGAACCCCGCAGAATGCGCCGAGCACGGCGAAATCGCCGATGCTGACGTGACCGGCGATCTGCGCGTTGTTCGAGAACGTCGTCTCGTTTCCGACGACGCAATCGTGAGCGACGTGCGTGTACGCGAGCATCCAGTTGCCATTGCCGATGGTCGTCGTGCCCCGGTCCTGCGCCGTTCCCGCATGGATCGAGACGTACTCGCGTATGACGTTGTCGTCACCTATCGTCGTCGTCGTCGGCTGGCCGCCGTACTTTCGATCCTGCGGAATGTCGCCGACCGACGCGAATTGGAAAATCCGGTTGCGAGCGCCGATCGACGTTCGGCCCGCGATGACGACGTGCGGTCCGATGCGCGTCCCGGGACCGATGCGCACGCTGCCGCCCACGATCGAGTACGGCCCGATCTCGACGTCCTCGGCGAGCTCCGCGCCGGGATCGACCAGCGCGCTGGGATGGATCGCCGGCACGTGGCTAGACCGGCAGGGGCGGCGCCGGCGGCACGTCACGGATCGCCGCCAGCAAGGTCGCCTCGCAGACGAGCTGGTCACCGACCGTCGCCCGCGTGCGGAAGCGGCCGACGCCGCGCACGGCCCGCTCGAGGTTGGCTTCGAGCGTCAGCGTGTCCCCGGGCACGACCTGCCGCTTGAAGCGCGCTTCGTCGATGCCGGCGAACAGCACCAGCTGGCTGCCGTCGCGGCGCGCGAACTCGGAGAGCATCGTGAGCAGGCCCGCGACCTGCGCCATCGCCTCGATGACGAGCACGCCTGGCATCACCTTGTATTCGGGAAAGTGCCCCTGGAAGAACGGTTCGTTGGCGGTCACGTTCTTCACGCCGCGAATGAAGCGCCCCGCCTCCCAGTCAAGCACACGATCGACCAGCAGCATCGGGTATCGATGCGGCAGCAATCGCTGGATCATTCCGATGTCGAGCTCCGCCACGCTACCCCCTAGACCGCGTTGCCGTCGGATTCCGCGCGCGCCAGAGTGCGCTCCAGCGCCTTGACCCGGTCGGCCAGCTCGCGCAGGCGTCGCAACTGCGAAGCAACCCGCCTCCACTCACGGTGCGAAAGCGCGGGAAACGCACCCGTGTACACGCCCGGCGCGCTGATCGACTCGTGGATCAGCGTCGCCGCCGAAATCACCGTGCCGTCGGCAATCTCGAGGTGCCCCGAGATCATCGCTGCGCCTCCGATCCGGCAGCCGCGGCCGATCCGGGTCGAGCCCGCGATACCCACGCAGCCGGCGATGGCCGTGTGCGCCCCGATGACGCAGTTATGACCGATCTGGATCTGGTTGTCGAGCTTGACGCCATCCTCGATCCGCGTGTCGTCGATCGCCCCGCGGTCGATCGTCGTGTTTGCACCGATCTCGACGTCGGCGCCGATGACGACGCGCCCGACCTGCGGGATCTTCAGCCATCCACCGTCGCCCTGGGCGAGCCCGAAGCCGTCGGCGCCGATCACCGCTCCGCTGTGGATCAGTGCTCGCGGCCCGACGATGCAGCGCGCATAGACGCTGACCCCGGCGTCGAGCACCGCATCTTCGCCGACCGACGCGCCGTCGCCGATCGTGCAGTGCGCGCCGATGGATGCGCGCTCGCCGATCGATGCGCGCGCGCCGATCACCGCGCAGGGCCCGACCGCAGCAGTCGCCGCGACGCTGGCCGACGGATCGACGACCGCCGTCGCATGAACGCCCGCCGCCGCCGCCGCCGGGGCGTGCAGGACGCCGGCCACTCGCGCGAAAGCCGCATACGGATCGGCGGCGATCAGCTTGGGCAGCGACGTCGCGCCGGAATCGCCCGGCGCGACGATGACCGCTGCTGCGCGCGTGGTCGCGAGCTGCGCCCGGTAGCGTGGATTGGCGAGGAACGCGATGTCGCGCGGTCCCGCATGCTCGAGCGTGCCGACACGCTCGATCCGGGTGGCGCCGTCCCCTTCGACGGTCGCCCCGCAGCGCAGCGCGAGTTCGTCCAGGCGGAATCCCGAGGCCGGCGTCGGGGATGGCATCGCGATGGACGGTTGCGCGCGCGGCCCGCCGAACGCGGGCGATCGCGCTACTTGTCGGCGAGCGCCTTGATCACCTTGTCGGTGATGTCGATGCGCTGGCTCGCGTAGACCACGGGATCCTGGAGGATCAGGTCGTACTTCTCGCTCTCGGCGATCTGCTGGATCACCTTGTTGGCGCGCTCCTGGATTCCAGCGAGTTCCTCGTTGCGCCGCAGGTTCAGGTCCTCGCGGAACTCGCGCTGCATCCGCTGCAGGTCGCGCGACTGGTTCGCGAGGTCCCGCTCCTTGTTGCGGCGATCGGTATCCGACATCGTGGCCCCGTCACGATCGAGCGATGCCTGCATGTCACGCACCTGCTTGGCAAGCTTCTGGATCTCGGCGTCGCGGGCGGCGAACTCCTTCTCGATCTTGGCCTGCGCCCGCTTCGCCGGCGCAGCCTCGCGGAACAGGCGCTCGGTGTTGACGAACCCGATCTTGTAGTCGGCAGCCGTCGCCGCGCCCGCGGTGAGCAGCAGCGCGGCGGCGAAGAAAGCATGCATTAGGTGCTTCGGCACTTGAATCCCTCCGGATCTACCTGCGCTTCGCGGCACATCAGAACGCCGTTCCCGCCTGGAACTGGAAGCGCTGCTCCCGATCGCCAGGCTTTGCGTTCAGCGGAATGCCGTAGCTGAATTTCAGCGGGCCCACCGGGGAGCTCCACTGTACGCCGACCCCCGCCGAGTAACGGAACGACTCGAACTGCGACTGGCTGCCATTCGTGTAGATCTGCCCGGCGTCGACGAACACGCTCGCGCGCACCGCCTTGTTGCCCTTCAGGATCGGGTAGAACATCTCGACGTTTCCGATGATCTTCCTGCGCCCCCCGAGTGCGTTGCCAAAGCTGTCGCGCGGGCCCAGCGATGCCGTATCGTAACCACGGACCGAATCCCCGCCTCCCGCGAAGAACGCCTTGAAGAACGGCAGCGGCTTGCCGGAGAGGCCGTTGCCGTAACCCAGGTCGGTGCGCATCATCAGGATCAGGTCGCCGTAGAGCGGCTGGTAGTACGACTGGGTGTACTGGAGCTTGTAGTACGCGAGGTCGCCGAATGGCATCCCGGACTCGAGAAGCACGCTCTGCAGGCGGCCCTTGCTCGGGTAGAGGGCGTCGTCGCGCGTGTCCCGCGACCACCCGACCGACAGGATGTAGGCGTTGGTCGTTTCGCCGAACTGATTGACGAAATCCTGGTACACGGGCGGGGTGTCGGTGAACAGCGCGATCTTCGTGTGCTCGACCCGGCCGCCGAAGTTGATCGTGTCGTTCTCGGTCACGGGAACGCCGAACCCGAGCGCCGCGCCCAGGGTGTGCGACGCGTACTGGGAGATCGCAAGTCCGGTCGGGTCGAGGTTCCTCTGGTACGCCTCGATCGTCCGCGATACGCCATCGACCGTGTAGTACGGCTGCGTGAACACCGTCGAGTACGTGCGGGCATACCTGCCGGTGTTGATCCCCGCCGTCAGCGCATTGCCCGATCCGAAGATGTTCTGCTGGGAGACCGAGGCATTCAGAACGACGCCCTCCGCGCTCGAGTAGCCGACGCCGGCCAGGAGGTTTCCGGTCTGCCGCTCGGTGACCGAGACATCGACGTCGACCTGGTCGGAGGTGCCCGGAACCGGCGGGGTCTCGATGTTGACGTCGTCGAAGTAGCCGAGACGCTTCACCCGCTCCTTCGAGCGCTCGATCCGGGGGCCGTCGTACCACGCGTCCTCGAGCTGACGGAACTCGCGGCGTATGACCACGTCGCGCGTCTTCGCGTTGCCGCTGATGTTGATCATGCGCACGTAGGCGCGGCGACCCGGGTCGACATAGAAGGTGAACGAGGCCCTGGCATCCTTGCGGTCGAGCTCGGGCACGGCGTTGACGTTGGCGAACGCGTATCCCTCCGCCCCGAGCCGGTCGCTGATGTCCTTGGCCGATGCCTGGAGCTTCTCGCGCGAGAACACGTCGCCGCGCTTGATGCGTATGAGCTTTTCGAGCTCGGCTGCCGGCACGACGAGGTCCCCGGCGATTCGCACGTCGCCGACGGTGAACCGCGGACCCTCGGTGACGTTGATCGTGATGTAGATCTGCTGCTTGTCGGGCGTGATCGACACCTGGGTGGAATCGACATTCATCTCCAGGTAGCCGCGATTCTGGTACCAGCTGCGCAGCGTCTCGAGGTCGCCCGCGAGCTTCTGCTTGGAGTACTGGTCGTCCTTGGTGTACCAGGTGAGCCAGCCCGGCGTCGTCAGCGTCATCTGGTCGAGCAGCTGCTTCTCCGAGTATGCCTTCGTCCCGACGATGTTGATGCGGGCGATCTTCGCGGAGTCGCCCTCCTTGATCGTGAAGTTGATTGCCACTCGGTTGCGCTGCTGCGGGGTGACGGTCGTCTGGACCTCGGCTGCGTATTTGCCGCGCGTGATGTACTGCCGTTTCAGTTCCTGTTCCGCCCGATCGAGCACCGAGCGGTCGAATATCCGCGCCTCGGCGAGCCCGATGTCCTTCATCGCCTTCTTGATGGTGTCGGTGTCGAATTCCTTGTTGCCGACATAGGTGATCGAGCTGATCGTCGGCCGCTCCTCGACCGAGACGATCAGCACATCGCCCTGCGCCTCGAGGCGGACGTCGCGGAAGAATCCCGTCGCATAAAGCGCCTTGACGGCATCGGAGATCTTCTGGTCGTCGACCCGGTCGCCCACCTTGATCGGCAGGTAGTTGAATACCGTGCCGGGCTCGGTGCGCTGCACGCCTTCGACGCGGATGTCGCGGACGACGAAAGGCTCGATGGCCCACGCGGCGACGGAAAGCGCGGACAGGAACACGCCGACGAGCAGCGCGGGGAGGGAAAGGCCGGCGCGCTTGCGTCGGCGACAGTCAGAACAGGCGGGAAACGTCATTGAAGAGTGCCAGGGCCATCAGGACGGCGAGCATCGCCATGCCGATGCGCTGCCCGACCTCGAATGCACGGTCGGAAACGGGACTGCCTTTGATGAGTTCGGCGAGATAATACAGCAAATGCCCCCCATCCAATAGCGGAATGGGGAGCAGGTTCAGCACGCCCAGGCTGATGCTGATCAGCGCGAGGTAGCTCGCGAACACCAGCGTGCCCGCCTGCGCGGATTGGCCGGCGATGTCGGCCATCGTCAACGGCCCGCTGATGTTCCTGAGCGATGCGTCGCCCACCAGGATCCGCCCCAGCATCCGCACGGTGAACGCCGACAGCTCCCAGGTCTTGCGCACGCCGGCGCCCAGGGCGTCGACAACGCCGTAGCGCACGGTCACGGCGAGGCGTTCGGCCGCCGCCGGATCGACCCGCAGCCGCACGCCGGCGAGCCCGATCACGTGTCCGTCCCGCTCGACCGACTCCACCCTGACCGGGATGTCAAGCGGTTTCCCGTCGCGCAGCACGCGGTAGACGAGCCTGGCGCCGGGATGGGAGTTGGTCGCTGCGGAAACGTCGCCTGGCGAGCGCATCGCAGCGCCGTCGATCGCGAGGATGCGGTCCCCGGCCTCCAGGCCCGCGATCTGTGCAGGCTTTCCGGGGAGCACGCCGTCGATGATCGGGGCACCGAGATCGGCACGCAGCCCGAGCGCGGTGAGCGGATCGGCGTCCCAGTCGCGCTCCTTCATGCCGGCGAGCGAAAGCCGGCGCTCGACCGGCGTGCCCCCGACATCGGCACGCGCGAGCGTAAGGGTCACTGCAAGCTCACCCTGCGCGCGCACGATTCTCCAGCGCAGCTCCTGCCAGCTGCGGACGCGCTCGCCGTCGACGGCCGTGACCTCGTCGCCGGCACGGATGTCGGCCGCCGCGGCGGCGCTCGAGGCCGGCGGACCGGCGAGCAGCGGGCGCTGGCCGGGAATGCCGGCCACGTAGGTCGCACTGAACAGCAGCGCGGCGAGCAGCAGGTTGGCAATCGGTCCGGCGGCGACGATCGCCATGCGGCGGTACACCGACTGCCGGTTGAACGCGCGCGGGAGGTCACGCGCACTCACGTAGCCCTCGCGCTCGTCGGCCATTTTCACGTAGCCGCCCAGCGGGACTGCCGACAATGCCCACTCGGTGCGATCGCGCCCGACGACTCGCGACCAGATCACGCGGCCGAAGCCGACGGAGAAGCGGAGCACCTTGACGCCGGCGAGCCGCGCGACCAGATAGTGTCCGAGCTCGTGGAAAACGACCAGCACGCCGAGCGTCACGGCGAATGCGACGATCTTGTAGACGGCGTCGGTCATTGCATTACCCCTGCGCCTGCGGCGAGCGACGCACCGCTGCGTGACGGGAGTCCGAGCTCGGACCCGGCGATCATGCGCGCCTCGGCGTCGGCGGCGAGTGCGTCGTCGATATGCGCGATGCGCGTGACGCTGCGACGCGCGAGCACCGCGCGGCACGCGCGCGGTATGTCGGTGAAGCGCGCGCGACCGGCGAGGAACGCATCGACCGCGACCTCGTTTGCGGCATTGAGGGCGATCGGCGCGCCCG
Organism: Betaproteobacteria bacterium; assembly: GCA_018971195.1. GTDB lineage: Bacteria > Pseudomonadota > Gammaproteobacteria > Burkholderiales > Casimicrobiaceae > VBCG01. The sequence goes on along the minus strand of JAGXBK010000037.1, from coordinate 6,650 downwards.
CGTCGGCGCGCAGCGCGTCGTAGGCGAGATCGAGGCAGGGAAAACGCTCCCGGTCCGGCCTCGCGAAGCTGAGCAGCGAAAGCTGTGCGAGATCCAGCGCCGCCGCCCCGCTTTCGATGCGCTCGGGCGCGGCGAGCGCCTGAGCGATCGGCGTGCGCATGTCGGGATGCCCGAGCTGGGCCAGGACGGAGCCGTCGACATACTCGACCAGCGAATGCACGACGCTCTGCGGGTGAATCACGACCTCGATCCGGTCGACGTCGGCGCCGAACAGCCAATGAGCCTCGATCACCTCGAGGCCCTTGTTCATCATCGTCGCCGAGTCGACCGAGATCTTGCGCCCCATCGACCAGTTCGGATGCGCGCATGCCTCGTCAGGCGTCACGCGGTCGAAGTCGACATCGGTGCGCGCGAAGAACGGGCCGCCCGATGCCGTCAGGAGGATGCGGCGTATGCCGGCGTCCGCTGGATTGCGCGCGTAGGGAGACGGCAGGCACTGATACACGGCATTGTGCTCGCTGTCGATCGGCAGCAGTGTCGCGCCGCCCGCCTGGACCGCTTCGATGAACAGGGCACCGCCGATCACCAGTGCCTCCTTGTTCGCCAGCAGGATCCGCTTTCCCGCTGCGGCAGCGGCGAGCGAGGACGGCAATCCGGCCGCGCCGACGATCGCCGCCAGCACCGTGTCCACTTCGGGTAGCGAAGCGACCTCGCACAATCCGGCCTGGCCCGCGACGACGCGCGTCGCGATGCCTTCGGCTGCCAGCGCGCGCGCGAGTTCCCCGGCACGACCGGCGTCGTGCAGCGCCGCGACGCGCGGCCGGTGGCGCCGGCACAGCTCGAGCAGCTTGCCGGCATTGCGATGGGCGGCAAGCGCGACCACCTCGAAGCGGTCGGGATGACGCGCCACCACGTCGAGCGTCGAATCGCCGATCGATCCCGTCGCACCGAGCAGCGTCAGGCGGCGCCGCGTCATGGCCGCCCGAGGAAGAGCAGTGCGGCGATCGAGACGGGCGGCATCGCCGCCAGCAATGCGTCGGTGCGGTCCAGTATGCCACCGTGTCCCGGTAGCAGGGCGCCGCTGTCCTTGACGCCTGCGCGACGCTTGAGGAGCGACTCGTAGAGATCGCCGACGACCGACAGCAGGACGAGCGCGACGGCAAACGCGATCCAGAGCGCCAGCGCGGCGCCGCCCGTGGACCCGCGATATCCGGCCGACGCTGCGAACGGCACCAGCGCGGCGGCGTAGACGACCACGGCGGCGACCGCACCGCCGACGCCTTCCCAGGTCTTGCCGGGACTGATCTCGCGCGCCAGCTTGTGCCTGCCGAAGCGGCGACCGACGAAATAAGCCGCACTGTCGGCGATCCAGACGATCGCCATCGCGGCGAGCACGAGCCACGGCGAGCGCGCCTGCAGGTCGACGATCGCGACGAACGCGCCCATCAGCACGATCCAGCCTGCGACGGCCAGCACCAGCGGAGACGCCGGCTGCCAGCGCGCGAGGACCCACGGCGTCGCGGCGAGCAGCCAGAACAGGGTCGCGACCCCGCAGACGGCGAGCACGACGCCCGTCGGCCACCCCGCGTCGAAGCCGGCAGCCGGATTGAACAGCAGGTTGACCCCCATGACCAGCGTTCCGCCGACGAACACCAGCCAATGGCCTCGCGCGAACCCGGCGAGCTTCGCCCACTCGTGGGCCGCCCCGAGCACGGCCAGCAGGACAATGACGCCCCATCCGAGTGGACTCGAAAAGAACAGCGCGGCGATGACCGCGGCGACGAGCGCCAGCGCGGTGCCGATGCGGGTGGCGAGTGCTGCGTCCAAGTTGCGGGGCGTGGCGCGCCGGCGCTCACGCATCCCCGGTGTGGACCTGGTCGCCGGTCTGGCCGAATCGGCGCTCGCGTTCGCCGAACGATGCGATCGCGGCGCGCAACGCCGCGGCGTCGAAATCGGGCCACAGCAGGTCGGTGAAGTACAGCTCGGAGTAGGCGAGCTGCCAGAGCAGGAAATTGGAGATCCGCTGCTCGCCGCCGGTGCGGATGAACAGATCGGGCTCCGGCGCGTAGGCGGTCGAAAGGTACGGCTCGAGCCCCTCGGGATTCATCGCCGCGCCGGGCGCGAGGCCCTCCGGATGTGCCGCGAAATACGCGCGGGCAGCCTGCGCGACATCCCAGCGTCCGCCGTAGTTGGCCGCAATGGTCAGCGTGAGCCGCGAGTTGCCCGCGGTCAGCGTCTCGCCGGCGGCGACCAGCTCGCGGATGCGGCGATCGAATCGCGACGTGTCGCCGATCACTCTCAGGCGGATCCCGTTCGCGTGCAGCTTGGCGACTTCCTGCTCGAGCGCGCGGCCGAAGAGCTCCATCAGCAGCGAGACCTCCTCGGCAGGTCGGCGCCAGTTCTCGCTCGAAAAGGCGAACAGCGTCAGGAACTCGACGCCCTCCTCGATCGCCGCCCGGACCGTCGCGCGCACGGCTTCGACGCCCTTGCGATGGCCGGCGATGCGCGGCAGCAGGCGCATCTTCGCCCAGCGGCCGTTGCCGTCCATGATGATCGCGACGTGCCGGGGGACCCTCCTCGGGTCCGGGACGTCGCGGGTGGAGCTCGTGAACACGTGCCGGGGCGCCGGGGGACCGATCGATGGCCTCAGATGGCCATCAGGTCGGATTCCTTCTGCTGCAGCAATCGGTCGGCATCCGCGATGAACCGGTCGGTGAGCTTCTGCAGTTCGTCGTGCGCCCGTCGCTCGTCGTCCTCGGAGCACTCCTTGTCCTTCAGCAGCTTCTTCAGGTGCTCGTTCGCGTCGCGCCGGATGTTGCGGACGGCGACCTTGGCGGCTTCGGCTTCCTTGTGGACGACCTTGATCAGGTCGCGGCGGCGCTCCTCGGTCAGCGCGGGCATCGGCACGCGGATGAGGTCGCCGGAGGTCGCCGGATTCAGGCCGAGGTCCGAATCGCGGATCGCCTTCTCGATCACCTGGATCATCTTCTTCTCCCAGGGCTGCACGCCGATCGTCCGCGGATCCACGAGCGTGACGTTGGCGACCTGCGACAGCGGCACCTGGGATCCGTAGTAGTCGACGTGGATGTGATCGAGCAGGCCGGTGTGCGCGCGGCCGGTGCGCACCTTCGCGAGATCGGCCTTCAGCGTCTCGATCGATTTCGCCATCCTCTGTTCGGCGGTTTTCTTCACATCGCTGATCATGATCGCGTCATCCCGTTCGTTCCCCTCACCGGCTCGACGCTCCGCGTCTCGCCCCCTCTTCCCGAGCGCGGAAGGAGGGTCGGAATGAGGGGGAATTCAACAATGCACGAGCGTTCCCTCGTCCTCGCCGAGGACCGCGCGCTTCAGGGCACCCGGAACGAAGATCGAGAACACCTTGAGCAGCATGTTCTGGTCGCGGCAGAGGGCGAGTGCGGTCGCGTCCATCACCTTGAGATTCTTGACGATCGCCTCGTCGAAGGTGAGGGAGCGATAGCGGCGGGCGGCGGAGTCCTGCAGCGGATCCGCCGTGTACACGCCGTCGACCTTGGTCGCCTTCAGCACGATGTCCACGCCCATTTCGCGGCCGCGCAGTGCCGCTGCGGTGTCGGTGGTGAAGAACGGGTTTCCGGTGCCGGCGGCGAATATGACCACGCGGTTGAGCTCGAGATGCCGCAGCGCCCTGCCACGGATGTACGGCTCCGCCACCTGGTCGATGCGCAGCGCAGACTGCACCCGCGACTCGACGCCGGCGCGGCGAAACGCGTCTTGCAGCGCGAGGGCATTCATCAGCGTCGCGAGCATGCCCATGTAATCGGCCGTCGCGCGGTCCATTCCCGCGGCACCGGGCGCGACGCCACGGAAGATGTTCCCGCCCCCGATGACGATCGCCACCTGGACGCCGAGCCGCGCGACCTCGGCGACCTCCGCGACGATGCGATCGATGGTCTCGCGCTCGATGCCGTAGCTATCGCTGCCCATCAGCGCCTCGCCCGAGAGCTTGAGCAGGATGCGCCGATACGCCGGCGCCCGGGCGCTCGAGGGCGCGGCGCCGACCGCGGGTGCTGCTGCCGCCTGGGTGGCGCTGTCGGGAGGACTCATCGCGTAGGCTCCGGCAGGAATCGACCTGGAACGAGCGCCGATGGCTTCAGGGTCAGGCCCGGCTCATCGCCGCGACCTCGGCAGCGAAATCGTCCTTGCGTCTCTCGATGCCCTCGCCGACGACGTAGAGCACGAACCCGTGGATCGTCGCGCCCCGCGCCTTGGCGATGTCGCCGACGGTCTCCTTGTCGCTCTTGACGAAGACCTGCGCGAGCAGCGTGACCTCGGAGAGGAACTTTGCGACTGCGCCCTCGACCATCTTCTCGACGATGTTCGCCGGCTTGCCGGATTCGGCCGCCCGGGCCGCCGCGATCGAGCGCTCCTTCGCCACGACGTCGGCGGGGACCTGCTCCCGGCTGACCGCCATCGGCTTGCTGGCCGCGATGTGCATCGCGACATCCTTGCCGAGCACGGCGTCAGCGCCCGTGACGTCGACCAGCACGCCGATCCTCGATCCGTGGACATAGGATGCGATGCGGCCCTTGGCCTCGACGCGCGCAAAGCGGCGCAGCGCGATGTTCTCGCCGATCTTCTGGACGAGCGCGACGCGCCTCGCCTCGACCGTCTCGCCGGAGGCCAGCGTCAGCGCGGACAGGGCAGCGACGTCGGCGGGGCGATCCCGGTTGACGAGCTTCGCGATCTCGTTCGCGAACGCCCTGAATTCCTCGTTCTTCGCGACGAAATCGGTCTCGCAATTGACTTCGACGATGGCAGCGGTCTTTGCGTCGTCGGCGACCGACACGCCGATCACTCCCTCGGCCGCGACACGTCCGGCGGCCTTGCTGGCCTTGGCGCCGCTCTTGATCCGCAGCAGCTCCTCGGCCCGCGACAGGTCGCCGCCGGCCTCGGTCAGCGCCTTCTTGCATTCCATCATGCCCAGCCCCGTGCGCTGGCGCAGTTCCATCACCGTGCTCGCGGAGATATCCGCCATTTCATGCTCCGTTCATCGTATGCAGCCGGGGCGTGCGTCACGCTCCGGCATCGTCTTTCGGGACCGCGCTCGTGGCACGCCCCGACCTGCGACGAAGGGGCCGGTGCGACTGCTCGACCCGTTCCCTGCGCGCTCAGGCCGACGCTTCGTCGGCGACCTCCACGAACTCGTCGCCGGTTGCGGCGATTTCCTGCGTCGTGCTGGACTTGCCCTCCAGCACCGCATCGGCGACTCCGCGGGCGTACAGGCGGATCGCACGGCTCGAATCGTCGTTGCCGGGAATGACCCAGGCGATCGGGTCGGGATTGTGGTTGGTGTCGACGACGGCGACGATCGGGATTCCCAGCTTCTTCGCTTCGGTGACCGCGATCTTGTGGTAGCCGACGTCGATGACGAAGATCGCGTCGGGCAACGCGTTCATGTCCTTGATGCCCCCGAGGCTCTTCTGGAGCTTGTCGAGCTCGCGCTTGTGCGACAGCGCCTCGCGCTTGGTCATGCGCTCCAGGGTTCCGTCCTGGGCCATCGTCTCGAGGTCCTTCAGACGCTTGATCGACTGCTTCACGGTCTTGAAGTTCGACAGCATTCCGCCGAGCCAGCGGTGGTCGACGTAGGGCATGCCGGCGCGTTGCGCCTCCTCGGCGACGATCTCGCGCGCCTGGCGCTTGGTGCCGACGAAAAGTATCGTGCCGCGATTCCCGGCGAGCTGGCGGACATACTTCATCGCGTCGTTGTACATCGTCAGCGTCTTTTCGAGGTTGACGATGTGGATCTTGTTGCGCTGGCCGAAGATGTACTCCGCCATCTTCGGATTCCAGTAGCGGGTCTGGTGGCCGAAATGGACGCCGGCCTCCAGCATTTGACGCATCGTTACGGACATGCTGCACTCCTTCAGTTCAGGGTTGGGGCCTCCACCGGCGGATTGCGTTCCCGACGCGTCGCCCCGAGGTTGCCCTGGGGAATCGCGTCCGGCACCCTGAAACCGCCGATGTGCGTAATGACGGGGGCCGTCCATCGCACATGAACCTCGCTCGCGATCGCGGCTCCCGGCCTCCGTTCCTCGCACAGGGGGCTTGCGTGAAAACCCTCCGGGCGCCATCTTCGGAGACGAAGGCGCGGTGCCGCCAGGCGGGTCGTTCCGTCCTGGAAGACGCGAGTAACTTGATAGTTTAGCATTTTCCCGCGTTCCCCGGCCAATCCGATTCACGTTTGCGACACCTCCCGAATGCCGACGGTTCAACGATGACCTCCGACCCCGTGGCTCCGCCCGCTGACGCCCCTGCGGGCAGACCGGCTTGCACCTTGTGCACGCAGACCGGATTCGGGCTGATCGACGTTCGCGGCGACGACGCCGTTTCGTTCCTGCACGGCCAGCTTTCCAGCGATGTCCAGGGGCTCGAACGCGGCCGGGCCCAGTACTCGAGCTACAACTCGCCCAAGGGGCGGATGCTCGCCAACCTGATCGTGCTGCGCGCGCCGGTCGCGCCGGACGAGGACCGCTGCCTCCTGCTGCTGCAGGATGACCTCGTGGCGCCGATCCAGCGCCGGCTGTCGATGTTCGTGCTGCGCTCGAAGGTCGCAATCCGCGCCGCGGGCGGGGATTGGGCGATCTGGGGCCTCGCCGGCTCGGAAGCCCTCG
>JAGXBK010000184.1 GCA_018971195.1 Betaproteobacteria bacterium | reverse complement strand
GACGTCGTCTGCGGACCTGCCGGTGCTCGGGGCATCCTGCGCATCGTCGAGGTGCAGCCCGCAGGCGGCAGGCGCATGGCGGCTGCGGCATTCGCGGCTGGACGCCGCATCGTGCCCGGATCGCGTTTCGGCACGGTGAGCGTGTGACGCGCCTCCTCCTGTCGGGCGCCGCCGGGGCGTCGCCCCGCGCCACCGCCGCATAGCGGCCCCCATGCATATCGAACAGGCGCTGGCGGCACGCGCAGTCGCACGCGTCATCGACGACGGTGCGAGCCTGTCCGAGGCGCTCGCGGAAGTCGACGACGGCAGCGAGCTGCGCGGCCGCACGCTGGTGCAGGAGCTCTCGTACGGGACGCTGCGGCACTGGGGCACGCTGGACGCGCTTACCCGCAAGCTCTCGCGCCACCCGATACCCGACGCGCTGCTGCGGTCGCTGACTGCGGTGGCGCTCTACCAGATCCTCCATACGCGCGCACCGGCGTTCGCGATCGTCGACCGGGCAGTCGAGGCGGCGGCGCAACTCGCGCGTCCGGCGGCCAAGTCGCTCGAGAACGCGTTGCTGCGCAGATTCCTGCGCGAGCGCGATTCGCTGCTCGCGGCCGTGCAGGACGACGAGGTTGCCCGTCACGGCTACCCGAAGTGGTGGATCGATCGCGTGCGTCGCGACCATCCTGCGGACTGGGAGGCGATGCTCGCGGCCGGAAACGCCCGCCCGCCGCTGTCGCTGCGGGTCAACCGCAGGGCCACGAGCGTGCGGGCGCTGGTCGCGCGCTTCGCCGAAGTGGGGATCGAGGCGACGCAGGCCGGCGACTGGGGCGTCGTCGTCGCGGTGCCGAGGCCCGTGACCGAGCTCCCCGGCTACGCCGACGGGGCATTCGCCGTGCAGGATCTCGGCGCGCAGCTCGCGGCGCCGCTGCTCGGCGTGGTCGACGGCATGCGCGTGCTCGACGCCTGTGCGGCGCCCGGCGGCAAGTCCACGCAGCTGCTCGAATGCGCCGATATCGACCTGACTGCGCTCGACGCGGACGGCACTCGGCTCGGCCGGCTGCGCGACAACCTGCGGCGCCTGCGCCACGACCGGCGCAAGGTCCGTGTCGTCGAGGGTGACGCCACGAATCCCGGCCCATGGTGGGACGGCAAGCCGTTCGACCGGATTCTTCTCGACGTGCCGTGCTCGGCGTCGGGTGTCGCGAGGCGCCACCCCGACATCAAGTGGCGGCGCCGCGCGGCCGACGTCGAGGCATTCGCCGCCGGGCAGTCGCGGCTGCTCGACGCCGCCTGGCCGCTGCTCGCGACCGGCGGCCGGCTGCTCTACGTCACCTGCTCGATATTCCGGGCCGAGAACGACCAGCGCATCGACGATTTCTGCGTCCGGCACGCCGAGGCGTTGCGTGAAACCCTCAATTTCCCCGAGGGCGTGATGCATCGCGGCGGCCAAATCTTGCCTTCGGCTTCCGGCGGGCGCCACAATCAGGACGGGTTCTTCTACGCCCGGCTACGCAAGAACCCGTGAGGCCGCTGCGGCGCCTCGGCACCCTGCGCGAAAGGTCGTTCACCGCCCCGGAAACGGAGCCGACGCGCATCCTCCCCGCATGCCGCCCAACTTCCAAAGCGATTCCGTACCCGCCTCGACAACGCGTCGCCGCCTGCTGGCCGCAGCGGCCGGGACTGCGATCGCGCTCGCCGCGGCCGGGACGCGGGCAGACAGCATCCCGGTTCGCGGCGCCTCGCTGGCGGTCGCCGACGGCAATGTCCTGCTGTCGGCCGAATTCGACTTCGCGCTGACGCCGACGCTCCAGGAGGCGCTGGACAAGGGCATTCCGTTGTATTTCACGATCGAGTTCGAGCTCACGCGCGCACGTTTCCTCTGGTTCAGCGAAAAAGTCGCGCAATGGTCGATCACGTACCGGGTGTCGTACAGTTCGCTGACGCAGCAGTACCGGGTCGCCAGCGGTCCGCTCGGCCAGGCTTTCGATTCGCTGGGCGACGTCCAGCGCTTCCTCGGGCGCGTGGCATCGCGGCCGGTGCTGCGCGCTGACGAGCTCATGAAGGGAATCCGCTACGACGCCGCGATTCGCGAAAGACTCGATGTCAACGAGCTGCCCAAGCCGTTCCAGGTCAATGCCCTCGCGTCGCACGAGTGGCAGCTTTCCTCGGACTGGCACCGTTTCACGTTCACGCCGTGACGAGCCTGCTTGCATCGCGGCGCCTGCGCTGGTTCTCGCTCACGTTCGCGGGCATCGCCGCGATCGCACTGTTCCTGCTGGCGACGGCCACTGCCAACACCGACCTGTTCGCGGGCCACTACAACACGCTGCTGCTGATCAACGGCGCGCTGGTGGTGCTGCTGATGCTGGTGGTCGGAGGACAGCTCCTGCAGCTGCGCCGCAACCTCGTCTCGGGGGTATTCGGATCGCGCCTGGCGTTGCGCCTGGTGCTGCTGTTCTCGCTGGTCGCCGTGCTTCCCGGCGCGCTGGTCTACGCGGTATCGGTGCAGTTCCTGGGCCGCAGCATCGAGAGCTGGTTCGACGTGCGCGTGGACCGGGCGCTCGATGGCGGCATCAACCTCGGCCGCAGCTCGCTCGACTACCTGCTGAGAGAGACCACGACTCGCGCGACCGCGATCGCATCCGCGCTGGCCGATGCGCCCGGCGCCGCAGCGTCGACGCTGAGCCACGCATCCGAGCAGGCGGGCATCTACGAGTCGGCACTCTATTCACCGTCGGGCAGCGTGCTCGCCGTCGGTGGCATCGGCGGGTCGCTGATGCCGCCGGATGCCCTGCCCGGCGACGCGCTGCGCCGGGCCCGGCTGCAGCAGACCTACGCGCGGGTCGAGCAGGCGTCCGACGGCGGCCTGCTGCTGCGCGTCGTCGTTCCGGTGAACAGCAGCGACCGGATCGACCCGCTGCGCGTGCTGCAGGTGATCGAGCGCGTGCCGCGCCCGCTCGCGCAGGATCTCGAGAAAGTCCAGGCCGGTGCGCGCGACTACAAGGAGATCACGTTCTCCCGCAATGCGCTGAAGCGGCTCTACCAGGTCACGCTGACGCTGACGCTGCTGCTCGCGCTGACCTCCGCGCTCGGCCTCGCGGTGGTGCTTTCCGAGCGCTTCGCCGCGCCGCTGGGACTTCTCGCCGAGGGCACGCGCGCGGTTGCCGGCGGCGATTTCACGCGACGCCAGCCGGTGACGTCGCGCGATGAGCTCGGCGTGCTCACCGAATCGTTCAATACGATGACCTCGCAGCTCGCGGACGCGAAGCTTCGCACCGAGGAATCGCAGCGCGCGACCGAGATGACCCGCGCCTACCTCGAGAGCGTGCTCGGCAACCTGTCGTCGGGCGTACTCGCCTTCGACGACCGCTACCGCCTGCGCACTGCGAATCCCGCAGCGGCCGTCATCCTGCAGCAGCCGTTCGCCGATCTTGCGGGGGTACCGCTCGCGGAATGGGGCGGCCGGCTGCCCGCGCTGGCACCGTTTGCCGAGCTGGTCGCCGAAGGGTTCCGGGGCTCGCGCGAGGGGCAATGGCAGCGGGAGGCGGCGCTGACCGTCGCCGGCCAGACGCGAACACTGCTGCTGCGCGGGACCCGCCTGCCTGGAGCGCCCGTCCCGGGATACGTCGCCGTGTTCGACGACGTGTCCGAGCTCCTCGAGGCGCAGCGCGACGCCGCGTGGGCCGAAGTCGCGCGCCGGCTCGCCCATGAAATCAAGAATCCGCTCACGCCGATCCAGCTCTCCGCCGAAAGACTCGCGGTGAAGCTCGCACCCCGGCTCGACGAGAGCGACCTGGAGACGCTGCGGCGCGGAACACAGACGATCGTCTCGCAGGTGGCCGCGATGAAGCACATGGTCGATGATTTCGCGATCTACGCGCGCCAGCCCCGTCCCGGCCAGATGCAGGCCGTCGACGTCGCGGCCCTCTTGCTCGACGTGCTGGCTCTATACGACAATCTGCGGCCGCATGTTGCCCTCGCGCTTCCCGAGGCGCCGGTCATGATTCAGGGTGAACCCACCCGCCTGCGCCAGGTGTTCCACAATCTGCTGCAGAATGCGATCGATGCGCAGTCCGGCAGCGACGACCCGCGGATCGACATCACGCTGTCCGTGAACGGCACGGAGATTGCGCTCTCGTTCGGGGACCGCGGCCCGGGATTCGCCGGGAACGTGCTCGAGCACCCGTTCGAGCCGTATGTGACCACCAAGGCCAAAGGCACCGGATTGGGGCTTGCAATCGTGAAGAAAATCGTAGACGAACACGGCGGACGCGTGACACTGGAGAACATCGTTCCCCATGGCGCACGCGTCACCCTGCACTTCCGCGCGCTCAAGTCGGCGGCGGCCGCATGAACGAAGTCCGCGCGACGCACGCCAGGGAGATCCTCGTGGTCGACGACGAGGTCGGCATCCGCGAGCTGCTCTCCGAGATCCTGCAGGACGAGGGATACCGGGTCGCGCTCGCCGAAAACGCCGGCGAGGCGCGTGCGTACCGGCAGCGCCAGCAGCCCGCGCTGGTGCTGCTGGACATCTGGATGCCCGACACCGACGGCGTGACGCTGTTGCGCGAATGGGGCTCCGGCGGGCTCCTGACGATGCCGGTGGTGATGATGTCGGGTCACGGCACGATCGAGACCGCCGTCGAGGCCACGAAGATCGGCGCCTTCGATTTCCTGGAAAAGCCGATCGGCCTGTCGAAGCTGCTGTCGACGATCGCCCGCGCATTCAAGACCGCGGCAGCGAGCGAGCCGCGACGCGTCTCGCTCTCCCCGCTGGGGACCGGCGCCGCGATACGCGAGACC
>JAGXBK010000183.1 GCA_018971195.1 Betaproteobacteria bacterium | reverse complement strand
CCTTGTTCGCGTGCTCGCGGCGCGCTCCCGCCTTCACCGGCAGGTTTTCGCGGATCATGCAGGAGATCATCTCGTAGAACGCCCGATCGAGCGCCTTGCGGGCGGCCGCGAGCTGGAGCGCGACGTCCTCGCATCGCGAATCCTCGGCGATCATCCGGCGGACCCCCCGCACCTGTCCTTCAACGCGCGCGAGACGCGCGTCCAGCGCACGTTTGGCCGCTTCATCATGGAATGTGGGTGATTTCATGTACGGGGGCTCCGGAAACGACGGTACAAATCACGGGACGGGCGGCCCGGACGACTATACACCGGGAGGTAAGGACGGTGCCTTGTCGCCATGAACAAGCCCTGCGCCGGCCGCCCGAGGGAGCGAAGTACGGGGGGTAAAAGCCCTTGCGCCTACCCGGGGAGAGTATTAGGATTTTCTAATTAAACGACCCGGCGCCCTCCGGGCACACCCGCAGGAGGTAACGATGTCAACCATGCCCGAGACCCTCGAGAGGCTCGACGCCGCCACGCTCGAGCGGTTGGTCAGCGAGCGCATCGACGCGCTGCTTCCGCAGAAGCTCGAGGCGGCGCTCGCCGAGCGCGAGGCGGCCAGGACCCCGTCGATGACGATCATCGCGACCAAAGGGACCCTGGACTGGGCCTACCCGCCGTTCATTCTCGCCTCGACCGCGGCCGCGCTCGGCTGGAATGTCTCGATGTTCTTCACGTTCTACGGGCTCGAGCTGTTGCGCAAGGACATGAGGACGCTGAAGGTGAGCCCGCTCGGCAATCCTGCGATGCCGATGAAGATGCCGATGGGCCCCGCGTGGTTCCGGGCGATCCGCTGGAACGTCCCGAACCTCGTGCAGTCGCTGGTGCCGCGCTACGAGGCGTTCGCGACGCGAATGATGCGCAAGACCATCCGGAACAAGGGCGTCGCCGACATCGCCGAGTTGCGCAGCCTGTGCCTCGAAGCGGGGGTCAACATGATCGGCTGCCAGATGACCGTCGACCTGTTCGGCTACAAGCCCAAGGACTTCATCCCCGAGGTCAAGGAATTCGTCGGTGCCGCCACCTTCCTGCCGATGGCGAAGGAGGCCGACGTCAGCCTGTTCATCTAGCCGCACCCGATCGAAAACGGCGCCGGCAGCGAATGCCGGCCGTAACGCAGCAGCGTCCCAAGGAGGGAAACGTGCAAAAACGCTTGATTGTGGCGCTCGTCGCCGCCATGCCGCTCGCCGCTCACGCGACCGACGGTTACTTCAGCCACGGCTATGGAATGGTCGCCAAGGGCATGGGCGGCGCGGCCATTGCCGTCACCGGCGACGCCTTCGGCGGTGCCAACAACCCCGCGACGATGGCATTCGCCCATGACCAGTTCGCGCTGGGCATCGACCTGTTCAGTCCCCACCGCAACTCCGAGCGGACCGGGGGCGCGGCCTACGGCCTCGACGGCTCGGCGCACAGCGGCAGCAACTATTTCGGCATTCCCGAGATGGCCTACAACAAGATGGTGAGCCCCGACCTGTCGCTGGGAGTGACCGTCTATGGCAACGGCGGGATGAACACCGATTACCCCGGCGGACAGCTGCCGTCTCCCGGCGCCTGCGGGCCGGCGACGGGACCGGGCAGTGGCTTCAATCCTTCGCCCGGCCCCTACAATCTGCTGTGCGGCAATGGCCGTCTGGGCGTCGACCTGTCGCAACTCGTCATCGCGCCGACGCTCGCCTGGCGTATCAATCCCCAGAACTCGATCGGCGTTGCGCCCCTGTTCGCCTACCAGCGCTTCCGGGCCGAGGGCGTGCAGGCGTTCGCGGGGCTGTCGACATCGCCCGGCAACGTCAGCAACAACGGCTACGACAACTCGACGGGCTGGGGGGTGCGCGTCGGCTACTACGGCCAGCTGACACCGCAATTCGCGGTCGGCGCGACCTACGCGTCCAAGCTCAGCATGGGCAACTTCGACAAGTACAAGGGGCTGTTCGCGCAGGGCGGCGGCTTCGACATCCCGTCGAACTGGGGCATCGGGGTCGCGATCACGCCGGTGCCCGAGTGGATGTTCGCGCTGGACTACGAGCGGATCAACTACAGCGATTCGAACTCGGTCAACAACCGCAGCGACCTGATCCTGCAATGCGCGGGCGGCAACCCCGCGGCGTGCCTGGGCGGATCGAACGGCGCGGGCTTCGGGTGGCAGGATGTCGATGTCTGGAAGCTGGGCGTCCAGTACAAGCTCGATTCGCAATGGACGCTGCGGGCCGGCTACAACCATACCGACAACCCGATCCAGGCGCGCGACGTGACCTTCAACATCCTCGCGCCGGGCGTGATGCGCGAGCACGCGACGCTAGGCGCGACGTGGAAGTTCGATGCCCAGAACGACGTCACGGGCGCGTTGATGTATGCGTTCAGCAACAGCGTCCAGGGCGCGAGCCTGTTCAACAATTTCTTCCCGCCGCCGCAGCCGTCGATGCAGGAAAAGATCCAGATGTACGAATGGTCGCTGGGCCTGCAGTGGACGCACCACTTCTGACCTGATCTGCGCGGGACGCAGAACCGGGCCCCGCCGCTGGCGGGGCCCGTCGTTTCATGTCCGCAGACCGGACTTCGCACCCCGGTCGCAACGCCGCACGGTGGCGCTTCGCAGCCGCAGGTCGCCCCTGTCCTAGGGGAGCGTCCAGCCGATGCGTCGCAGAAACTCGAGCGAGGGGGCTGCCGTCTGTTGCGCCAGCGCGCGCCGCGCCGGATTGCGCAATGCCATCGTGCGCCAGCGATCGGCGGGCCGCAGCCCCGCGCTTTCGTACACCGGGGGCGGCGGATAATGAACGTGCCGGACGAATGCGCCGACGACGCGGGCGAGCGCGCGTGACAGCAGTGCGCGGCGCCAGGGCGCGACGCGCTGGGTCGCGGCTTCGCATTGCCTGCGCGCGAAAGCCGCGTGCATCGCCTCGTCGCGGCTGTGGATGCGCGCGATCCTGAACACGACGGCGCTCAGCGTCACGTCCTCGACGCCCCGCTGCAGCTCGCGGTTCAGCCGGTTCGGCAGTTCCTCGCCGATCACGACCAGCGCCCAGAACAGGGCGGATCCGGGCGGTACCCATCGGCCCAGTGCATGGGCGAGGCGTACGCCGGCGCTCTGGCGCTGGGCGAGCGCGATGCCGCTGCGGCGGATCAGCTCGACGAACATCAGGCTGTGCCCGGCCTCCTCGCGGATCTCGCGCAGGTACGCGGCGCGCAGCTGCGGATCGTCCGAACGCCAGGCGAGCAGCGCGAGTCGCTCGACGAACAGCGCCTCGAGCCAGATCCCGGTCTGCAGCAGGTGGAGGTATTCGCATTGGGACAGCCGCTGGCGCAGCGCCAGCGGAAGCGCCTCGAATTCCTCGACCCCTGCGAGCGACAGCGCGTCGGGCGGCAGCCACCAGCACTGGCGATCGACTGCGTCCCAGTCGATCTGGAACAGCGGATCTTCGTAGGGGGCCGTCGTGTTGGCGGTGAGCGGCACGTCGTTGGAGTGGGGCGCAGGATGCGGGGCGCGACGGACCGGGCCCGATCGCTGGCAATATACCGGCATGACCGCCCGCGGCAAACCATCGGGGACCTGAACTGAAGCTCGACCTCTTCCACGAGTTCGCCGTGCCGCCGCAGCTCGGTCGCAGCGAGGCCGCGGCATACGCGGAAACGATCGAGGAGATCGAGCTCGCCGACCGGCTCGGCTTTCACGGCGTGTGGCTCGCCGAGCATCATTTCATGCCGGGCTACTCGCATTCGTCGAAACCCGAGCTGATCCTCGCTGCGCTCGCGCGGCGCACGTCGCGATTGCGGCTCGGATTGGCGGTGGTGCCGCTTCCCTACCACCATCCGGTGCATGTCGCCGAGCGCGTCGCGACGCTGGACCTGCTCTGCGATGGCAGGCTCGAGGTGGGCATCGGCCGCGGGTTCTCTCCCCCGGAATATGCGGCATTCGGAGTCGACATGGGCGACAGTCGCGCGCTCGTCGACGAGTCGCTCGCGATCCTGCGCGCAGCGGCGGACGACGCCCCGGTTCGTTTCGCGGGTGCGCATTTCAGGCTCGACGGCGTGACGGTCGTCCCGAAGCCTCGCCAGCGTCCGCATCCGCCCTTGTGGAGCGCCGCGGTGAGTCCCGATACCTTCGAATGGGCTGCGCGAAATGGCCTGGGGGTGCTGGCAGGGCCCTTCAAGCCATGGTTCATGGTGGCTTCCGACATCCGCCGCTACCGGGAGCTGTGGACCTATCCGGAGCCGATGCGCATCGGTATGACGGTGGGCATGCTGTGCCTGCGCGACGGCGCGCGCGCGCGCCGCCTCGCCGCACCGGCATTCAAATGGTTCTACGATGAGCTGTTGCGCGTCACCGCTCCGGTGCTCGAGAACCTGCTGCCGAGCTACGAGCAGTTCCACGACCTGGGACGCTTCCGGCGGCTCGCCCGCTGGGGCACGCGAGCGCGCGTGCTCGATCTCGCCGGGCTGACGGTCGCGGGCACGCCGGACGAATGCCTCGCGCGCATCCGCCGGTACCGCGACGCGGGCGTCACGCACCTGCTGTGCGCAGTCGGCGCCGGTGCGCTGCCCACCGGCGTCGTGCGCGAGTCCCTCGAATGCATCGCGTCGGATGTGCTGCCCGCGCTGGCGCAGCCGTGACGCCGTGAGCCGATGCGCGTCGTCGTGACGGGTGCTGCAGGCCGGCTCGCGCGCGCCGTCCTGCCGCGGCTGTGCGCCGATCCTGCCATCGGCTCCGTGACCGGCATCGACCGGATACTGCCCGCGTTCAGTCATCCGAAGTTCGAGCCGGTCGTCGCCGGCATCGCCGAACGCGCGGCACATGTCCGCCTTCCCGG
>JAGXBK010000036.1 GCA_018971195.1 Betaproteobacteria bacterium | reverse complement strand
CCCGCGACAGGTCGCCGCGTTCGTGCTGTTCAGGTTCTTCGACATCGTCAAGCCGCCGCCCATCCGCCCGCTCGATGCCGCGATCAAGAACGGCGTGGGCGGGATGCTCGACGACTTCGTCGCTGCGGCCTATGCGCTGATCGTGCTCGCCGTCGCCGTGCGCGTCATCGGCGCCGCGTGATGGACGACGTCGCGCCGGCGAGGGGCGAGGCGTTCTCGCGCGACCTCGCCCGCAGGATCCAGGACCGCGCGCATCCGGGAGAGGGCGAATGACCCGCCCGCGGGTCGAGTCGCTGGCTGCGGAGCTCGGGCGCCGCCTGCTCGCCCGCGGCCTGCGCGTTGCGACGGCCGAGTCCTGCACCGGGGGGCTCGTCGCCGGTGCGATCACGTCGATCGCCGGCAGCTCGGACTGGTTCGAGCGCGGTTTCGTCACCTATTCGAACGACGCCAAGACCGAGTTGCTCGACGTGCCCCACGGGCTTCTCGCGGCCTGCGGCGCAGTCTCCGAGCCGGTCGCATTGGCGATGGCCGCCGGGGCGCTGGCAAACAGTCGCGCCGATATCGCGGTTGCGGTCACCGGGATTGCCGGACCCGGGGGCGGGACGCCCGGGAAACCCGTCGGGACCGTCTGCTTCGCCTGGGTGCGGCGCGGGGGCGGCGCGCCGGGGACCCGTACCGAGCATCTGGCAGGGGACCGGGCCGAGGTCCGCGAGGCATCCGTGTGCATCGCGCTCCACGGCCTGATTGCAGCGGCCGGCGAGTCGCCGGATGGCAATTCGCCTTAGGAATTAGTCCATCGGACCGCTTCCATCGAACGATCGTTCCATGCCATAATCGCCCCAGCTCGACCGACCCGCCCCGACCGCCCCGATGGGCAGCCCCCGACCGTCCGACCCCCTGACCCTTCGACTTCCGACCCGACCCATGACACCCGGTACCCAAATGGACGACAACAAAGTCAAGGCACTCGCTGCCGCACTGGTGCAGATCGAAAAGCAGTTCGGCAAGGGCTCGATCATGAAAATGGGCGACGCCCAGATCCAGAACGACCTGCAGGTCGTCTCGACCGGGTCGCTCGGGCTGGACATCGCGCTCGGTGTGGGTGGGCTGCCGCGGGGGCGGGTCGTCGAGATCTACGGGCCCGAATCCTCGGGCAAGACGACGCTGTGCCTGCAGGTCGTCGCCCAGGTCCAGAAGGCCGGTGGCACGGCCGCCTACATCGACGCCGAGAACGCCCTCGATCCGGTCTACGCCGGCAAGCTGGGCGTCAATGTCGGCGAGTTGCTGATCTCGCAGCCCGACACCGGCGAGCAGGGCCTGGAAATCGCCGACATGCTGGTGCGCTCCGGCGGCGTCGACATCATCGTCATCGATTCGGTCGCGGCGCTGGTCCCCAAAGCCGAGATCGAAGGGGAGATGGGCGATCAGCTCCCGGGCCTGCAGGCGCGCCTGATGAGCCAGGCGTTGCGCAAGCTGACCTCGAACATCAAGCGCGCCAACGTGCTGGTCATCTTCATCAACCAGATTCGCATGAAGATCGGCGTCATGTTCGGCAATCCCGAGACGACGACGGGCGGCAATGCGCTCAAGTTCTATGCGTCGGTTCGCCTCGACATCCGCCGCATCGGCGCGATCAAGCGCGGCGAGGAGGTCGTCGGCAACGAGACCCGCGTCAAGGTCGTCAAGAACAAGGTCGCGCCGCCGTTCCGCGAGGCGCTGTTCGACATCCTCTACGGCGAGGGCATCAGCCGCGAAGGCGAGATCATCGAGCTGGGCGTCAATCACCGGATCGTCGAGAAATCCGGCGCGTGGTACGCCTATGCGGGCGAGAAGATCGGCCAGGGCAAGGACAACGCGCGCGAGTTCCTGAAGGAGCATCCTCAAACGGCGACCGAGATCGAGGCGAAGATCCGGGAGACGGTGGGCGTTCCGACGCCTGCGCGCATCAAGGGCGACGCCGCGGACGCCGAGGACTGAGGGCGGTCCTCGCCGATGCCACGGCCGAGGGACGGAGAATGCCCGCAGGCCCGCGCGTGATGCGGGAGACGCTGCCAGCTGCACGGGTCGACGATGCGCAGTGCGCGTGACAGGCCGCCACCGTCGGCTCGCATCATGGCGATTCGCATGCTCGCGCGGCGCGACCTGAGTCGCGCCGAATTGCAGCAGCGTCTGCGCGCTTGCGGCATCCCGGACCCGACTGTCGCCGAGACGCTCGACGAATTCGAGCGCCTGGGCTACCTGTCGGACGCTCGCTGCGCGGAAGGCGTCGTCGCCCGGCGCGCGGGGCGTTACGGAAAGCGGGCGATCGCGCGCGACCTCGGCGAGCGCAAGGTTGCGCCTTCGGCCGCGAGGCAGGCGCTCGGGGCGCTCGAGTCGCGCGACGAGTTGGCCGACGCGACCGCGCTCTGGTCGCGACGCTTTGGAAAGCCGCCTCGGGACGAGCGCGAGAAGGCGAGGCAGCTGCGCTTCATGATGTCGCGTGGCTACAGCGCCGCGACCGCGTTCAAGGTGCTGCGCGCCGCGGGGGTGGCCGTCGACGACGATCCCGACTGAGGCGGGCGCGCCCGGTCAGCCGGTCGCCGCCGCGACGCCCGTGGGGTCGGCGTCCGAGTCGACGACGTCCTTGCGGCGGGTCAGCAGCGCAATCGTGCGGCGCGGCAGGTCCTCGGCATTGAAGGAGAAAGCGCAGCGGCGCGCGGCGGCGCCCATCGCCGCGGCACGGTCACGATCGGACGCGAGCACGAGCGCGCGCGCGATCGCCTCCTCGGTCGACGACACGACGAAGCCCGAAACCCCGTCGTGCAGCCGCTCGACATACCCGCCGCGCGCGCCGGCCACGACGGGCAATCCGGTCGCCATCGCTTCCATGACGACCCGTCCGTACGCTTCGAACCAGCGCGAGCTGGTCCGATAGACGAAGCAATCCAGCGAACGCAGGAACTCCGCGGGATCTTCGGCACCCGCGGGCAGCAGCTCGATCCCCGGGAATCCGGCGAGCTCGGGCGCGAGACAGGTCGCCCCCATCAACCGGACGCGGCAACCGGACCGAGCCAGCGTGCGCCACAGCAGCGGGTCGTCCTCGTGATGCTTGGTGCGCAGATCGCGCGACAGGCGCCCCACGGTGAACGGGCGCAGCGGCCGCGCGCCGGCCGACGGGCGGAACCGCTGCGCGTCGATCGGGCTTTCGAGAACTTCGCCGCTCCCGCCGTGGAGCCGACGCAACGCCTCCGATGTATACACGACCTCGACCTCGTGCCCGGCGCGTACGAGGCGGCGCAGGTTCTTGGCCAGACGATCGGGCTGATCGGTGTTGTAGACGATCAGGACCCGGTCGAACGACGCCAGCCGTGTCCAGTGACCGATCCGGAAATAGGTGCCGATGAACGCCAGCGTTCCGTGGCGCGGCAGCCTCAGCGAAAGCGGCCGGATGCGCTGCACCGGGTATTCGCGGGCGAAAGCCGGTGACGGCTCGAACTCCGACCAGAGCTCGACGCGGGCATGTCGGCGCAGCAGGCGCCAGGTGTCGATGGTGCGCCAGTCTGCCCCGCCACTGGGGTCCCACAGCGGATTGACGAGGTGCACCTGTGCAGATTCGGAGCGGTGCGCTGACGGTTCCATCCCGGTATCCGCGCGGAGTCTTGCCGCAAGTTGACCATCCCGGGGCGAGGATGTCGCGGCGATTTGTGTAACCATCGATTGCGGGATCCGCTGCCAGATCGCCGCCTGCCGATCGCTCCGGCGCGACGCCGACCCGCGCGCCGTGCCCGCGGCCGGCCGCCCGGCGCGCCGTGGCAGCATCCGTCCGCCGTGCATCGACGCCGGTTCAGGATAAAATCTAAGCTTTTGATTTATCGACGCTCGACGCGCGATCCCCGCATCGACCGTCGCACCGAACGGACCCGCATGAAAGTCGCCGACATACGCCGCACGTTCATCGATTACTTCGTATCCAAGGGCCACACGCACGTCCCGAGCTCGTCGCTGGTCCCGGCGAACGACCCGACGCTGCTGTTCACCAATTCCGGGATGGTGCAGTTCAAGGACGTGTTCACCGGGACCGAGCGGAGGCCCTACACGCGCGCGACGACGTCGCAGCGCTCGGTGCGGGCCGGCGGCAAGCACAACGACCTCGAGAACGTCGGCTACACGGCGCGCCACCACACGTTCTTCGAGATGCTCGGCAACTTCAGCTTCGGCGACTACTTCAAGCGCGACGCGATCGGCTACGCCTGGGAGCTCCTGACGGTGCATTTCGGGCTCCCGCCCGAAAAACTGTGGGCCACCGTCTACATCGACGACGACGAGGCTTACGACATCTGGACGCGGGACATCGGCATCCCGCCCGAGCGCTGCATCCGGATCGGCGACAACAAGGGCGCCGAGTATGCGAGCGACAACTTCTGGCAGATGGCCGACACGGGCCCCTGCGGGCCGTGCTCGGAAATCTTCTACGACCACGGCCCCGATGTCTTCGGCGGCCCGCCCGGGTCGCCCGATGCCGACGGCGACCGCTACATCGAGATCTGGAACCTGGTGTTCATGCAGTTCGACCGCCAGAAAGGCGCTGGCGGCTTCGCGATGACGCCGCTGCCCAAGCCCTGCGTCGACACCGGCATGGGCCTCGAGCGCCTGGCTGCGGTGCTGCAACACGTCCATTCGAATTACGAGATCGACCTCTTCGTCGCGCTGATCGACGCCGCGGCGCGCGAGACGGGTGTTGCGGACCGCGACAATCCGTCGCTCAAGGTGATCGCCGACCACATCCGCGCCTGCGCCTTCCTGGTCGTCGACGGTGTCATCCCCGGCAACGAGGGCCGGGGCTACGTGCTGCGGCGGATCATCCGGCGCGCCATACGCCACGGCTACCAGCTCGGCCAGAAGCGGCCGTTCTTCCACCGCCTGGTCGAGGACCTCGACCGACAGATGGGCGAGGCATATCCGGAGCTGACGCGCGACAAGGCGCGCGTCGCGCAGGTGCTGAAGACCGAGGAGGAGCGCTTCGGCGAGACGCTCGAGCACGGCATGAAGATGCTCGATCAGGTGCTTACCGGCGGCGTCAAGGTGCTCGACGGCGAGACCGCGTTCACGCTCTACGATACCTACGGGTTTCCGCTGGACCTCACCGCCGACGTTTGCCGCGAGCGCGGGGTCGGCGTCGACGAGGCCGGTTTCGACCGCGCGATGGATGCGCAGCGCAAGCGCGCCCGCGCAGCTTCCCAGTTCAAATCGGGGGAGACGCTCGCCTACGACGGGCCGAAGACGCGCTTCCGGGGCTACGAGACGCTGTCCGACGAGGGTCGAGTCGTCGCGCTCTACCGCGAGGGCGTGCGAGTCGACGCCCTGGCGGCCGGTGAGCGCGGCGTCGTCGTGCTCGATCGCACGCCTTTCTACGCTGAATCCGGCGGGCAGGTCGGTGACCGCGGCGAGCTGTCCAAGGGCGGGACCTGCCTCACGCTGTTCGCGGTGGCCGACACGCAGAAGATCCAGACCGACGTCTTCGGCCACCTCGGCGAGGTGAAGACTGGTGAGTTGCGCACGGGTGACACCGTCGCGGCGAATGTCGATCACGAAGCGCGCGGACGCACGATGCGCAACCATTCCGCGACCCATCTGATGCACAAGGCGCTGCGCGAGGTCCTCGGCGCGCACGTCCAGCAGAAAGGCTCGCTGGTCGACCCGGAACGGACGCGCTTCGACTTCGCCCACAACGCGCCGATGACCGACGACGAGCTGCGGCGCGTCGAGGCGCTGGTCAACGCGGAGATCCTCGACAACGCCGCGACGTCCGCCCGGTCGATGCCGATTGCCGACGCGCAGAAGCTGGGCGCGATGATGCTGTTCGGGGAGAAATACGGCGACGAGGTGCGGGTGCTGGACATCGGGACCTCGCGCGAGCTCTGCGGCGGGACGCATGTCGCGCGTACCGGCGACATCGGATTGTTCAAGATCCTCGGCGAATCCGGCGTAGCCGCAGGCATACGGCGTGTCGAGGCGGTCACCGGCAAGGCGGCGCTGGCGCACGTCCAGAAGCAGGAGGCGCAACTGCTCGCCGCCGCGAAAGCGCTGAAGGCGCCGGTCGCGGAGATCGAGACGCGGATCGCCCAGTTGCAGGAGGCCGCGCGCACGGCCGAACGCGAGCTGGTGCGGCTCAAGGCGAAAGCGGCTGCGAGCGCGGGCGACGATCTCGCGGGCGGCGCCGTCGACGTCAAGGGGACGAAGGTGGTCGCCGCGACGATCGAAGGCGGCGATGCGAAGGCGTTGCGCGATGCCGTCGACAAGCTGAAGGACAAGCTGAAGAGCGCCGCGATCGTCCTCGCGAGCGCGGTCGATGGCAAGGTGACGCTGATCGCCGGCGTCACCGCCGACCTGACGTCCAGGGTGAAGGCGGGCGAGCTCGTCAATCACGTCGCGCAGCAGGTCGGGGGCAAGGGCGGCGGGCGTCCCGAGATGGCGCAGGCCGGGGGCACCGACCCTGTAGCGCTGCCGCAGGCCCTGAAATCGGTTCCCGGCTGGGTGGGCGAGCGGCTGTGACCGACACCCCGGCGGCCATGCCACCGCAGTTCGCCAGCGACAACAACGCCGGCATCTGCCCCGAGGCGTGGCGGGCGCTCGAAGCCGCGAACCATGGACACGCCGCGGGCTACGGCGCGGACGACTGGACGCGGGCGGCGGGTGACGAGATCCGCGCCGTTTTCGAGACCGACTGCGATGTCCATTTCGTGTTCAACGGGACCGCCGCGAATTCGCTCGCGCTGGCGTCGATCTGCCGCAGCACCGACGCGATCGTCTGTCACGCGATGGCGCACATCAACGTCGACGAATGCGGTGCGCCCGGGTTCATGAGCGGCGGCGCGACGCTGTTGACGGTCGACCCGCCCGACGCGAAGTTGACGCCGGACGCGGTCGCCGGCGCGGCCGTGACCCCGCACGACGAGCATTCGTCGCGCCCGCGGGCGCTGTCGCTGACGCAGGCGACCGAGCTCGGCACCGTCTACACCCCCGCGGAGATCGCGGCGCTGTGTGACGCGGCCCACGCGCGACGCATGCGCGTGCAGATGGACGGCGCGCGCTTCGCCAATGCCGTTGCGTCGCTCCGCTGCGCGCCCGCCGACGCCAGCTGGCGCGCCGGCGTCGATGTGCTGTGCCTGGGCGGCACCAAGAACGGCTTGCCCGGCTGCGAAGCGATCCTGTTCTTCGATCGCGAGCTCGCCGACGAATTCGCGCGTCGCCGCAAGCAGGCCGGGCAGCTCGCTTCCAAGATGCGCTTCCTCGCCGCGCCCTGGCTCGGGGTGATGAAGGGTGGTGCGTGGCTCGAGCACGCCGCGCACGCCAACTCGATGGCCCGCCGGCTTGCCGGCGCACTGGAGGCGTTCCCGCAGGCGCGCCTTCTCGCCCCGGTGCAGGCGAACGGGGTGTTCGTCGACCTGCCGAAGGCCGCGATCGACGCGCTGCACGCCAAAGGCTGGCATTTCTACCCGTTCGTCGGGGAGACCGGCGTGCGCCTGATGTGCGCGTGGGATACGCCGGCAGCGGCGGTGGACCGGTTCGTCGCCGATCTCGCCGCAGCGCTGCCCCCGCGCAGCATCGCGACCTGAGCCGCGGGCCGCGTCCGGGCAGCGCACGACGCCCGGATAGGGCGCGTCCGCAAGACCCCCGCCGACCCGTCCTGCGCCTGCCGGGTGCCTCGCGCATCGGCCGAAAGGACGATCGCATCGGCATCACATCGTCGCGGAGGATGGCTGCATCCAACCCGCGGGCATCCCTGCATGTCATTCCCGGTCGGCGCGGTCCTCGCGGGATTCGCGATCGGCGCGACCTCGCTGCAGGCATGCGCCGAGCTGCCGCCGGCGCCTTGGGTGCTCGCGATGCTCGCGTCGTTCGCGACGGCGGCAGCAGGCGTCTTTTCCGCGCGCGTCGCCGGCAGCGCAAGCGCCGTACCCGCGACGCGGGCTGTTGCGGCGGTACCGCGAGCGACGGCGACGTTCGCAGGCATGCGGGCACTCGCGCTCGCCTTCGCTGCTTCCGCGTCGCTCGGCTTCTTCTACGCCGCCGGGCGCGCCGATCTCCGCCTCGCCGACGCGATGCCCATGGCGTGGGAGGACCGCGACCTACGCGTCACCGGCGTCGTCGACGGCCTGCCTCACCAGGGAGACAACGGCGCGCGATTCGCGTTCGCGATCGAACGCGTGCTGACCCCCGGCGCCACGGTTCCGCAGCGGGTGTCGCTCGCGTGGTTCGCGCAGCGGGGGAGCGGCGACGCAGCGTCCGCGCCGCTGCCCATCGTGCATGCGGGCGAGCGCTGGACGCTGATGCTGCGCCTCAAGCGTCCGCATGGCAACGTCAATCCGCACGGATTCGACCTCGAGGCCTGGCTTCTCGAGCACAACCTCCGCGCAACGGGCTACGTGCGCGACGATGCGCGCAATGCGCGCATCGTCGCGTTCGCCGGCCGCCCGAGCGACCACGTCGAGCGCGCGCGGGAGAGGATCCGCGACCGGATCGCGGCGGTGCTCGCCGACGCGCCGTATCGAGGTGTCCTCGTGGCGCTTGCAATCGGCGACCAGCGCGCCATTCCCGAGGCGCAGTGGAGCGTGTTCAATCGCACCGGCATCACGCACCTGGTCTCGATCTCCGGCCTGCACGTCACGGTGTTCGCGACGCTGGCCGGTGCCTGCGTGTTCTGGCTCGCGCGCCACAGCACGACGCTGACCTCGCGCATTCCTGCGCGCAAGCTCGCGACCGTTGTCGGCGCCGCCGTGGCCTGCGGCTACGTGCTCCTCGCCGGCGCCGAAGTGCCGGCCGTGCGCACGCTGTTGATGCTGATGGTCGCGGCTGCGGGGTTGTGGCTCGGGCGACCCGGCACCGCGGCGCTGGTATGGCTGTGGTCGCTCGCTGCGGTCCTGGCATGGGACCCGTGGGCGGGACTGTCCCCGGGATTCTGGTTGTCGTTCGGCGCGGTCGGGTTGCTGCTCCACGCCGGTGCCGGACGGCTGAAGATCCCGCCGGCACCGGGCTTGCGTGCGCGCGTCGGCCGGACGATGCACGAAGCCGCGCGCGCGCAGTGGGTGGTCACGCTGGGGCTGGTGCCGGGGACGCTCGCGCTCTTCCAGCAGGTGTCCATCGCATCGGCGCTGGCGAATGCCGTTGCGATCCCGATGGTGACGCTCGGTGTCGTTCCACTCGCGCTCGCCGGCATCGTCGTACCCTTCGACCTGCCGTGGCGCCTCGCGCACGCCATGCTCTCGGCACTGATCGGCTACCTCGAATGGCTCGCTGCCCTTCCCGCCGCCGTCTGGACGTCCCACGCGCCGCCGGAGTGGACCGTCGTCGTCGCGATCGCGGGGGTGCTGTGGCTGTTCGCTCCCCGCGGGGTGCCGGGTCGACCGCTGGGCATGCTATGCGCGCTGCCGATGCTGCTTGCCCCACCGCCCGGCGTGCCCGCGGGCGGCGTTCGCGTCGTCGTCCTCGACGTGGGGCAGGGACTGGCAGCGCTCGTCTCCACCGCGCATCACGCGCTGCTCTACGACGCCGGGCCGAGATTCACCGACAGCGTCGATGCCGGGGGACGCATCGTCGCACCGTTCCTGCGTGCCTCCGGCGTCGCGAGGCTCGATACGCTGGTCGTCAGTCATGCGGACACCGACCATTCCGGCGGCGCCCTGTCGGTCCTCCGCGCGGTCCCTGTTGCACGCCTCCTCTCCTCGCTGCCCGACGACCATCCGATCGTCGCGACGGTGACGGGCCGATCCGCGGGCGCCGCGACGGATGCCGTGCGCTGCCATGCCGGCGATCGATGGGAATGGGACGGGGTGGCGTTCGAGATCCTGCATCCGGACCGTTCTGCGTACTCAGACGCGACACGCAAGAGCAACGACTACTCCTGCGTGTTGCGCGTCGTGTCGCCTGCCGGGAGCGTCCTGCTGACCGGCGACATCGAGGCCGCGTCGGAGCTCGAGTTGCTCGCCAGGAATGCGCACGCGCTGCGCGCAGAGGTCCTGGTCGTACCGCACCACGGCTCGCGCACGTCGTCGACACCGGCGTTCATCGGCGCGGTGTCGCCACGGGTCGCGGTCATTGCCGCAGGCTATCGCAATCGCTTCGGGCACCCGCGCGACGAGATCCTCGCGCGCTACCTGCGCGCCGGCGCCGCAAGTCCGCGCACCGATCTGCAGGGTGCGATCACCGTTGCTCTGACGCCGGGGAATCCGATGGCGACGATCGCCGAACGCGAACGCAGGCGACGGTACTGGTACGACATTCCGGGGCGCTGACGCGCCTTGGCGCGTGCCGCCGCGCAGCGCATTCAGCCGACGTAGCGCCCGAGCCGCACTGCCGTCTCGCCCCGCCGCGGACGCCGCGTCGGCATGATCACCAGGCAGTCGTCGTACGGCGACCGGATCTCCCGCCCGCCGTCGCGCGCGAGCAGCGTTCCACGCTCGGCGACGGTCATCATGCCGTTCATCGGGAGCGCAAAGCTGAAATCGGGGCTGCCGATGGTCACGACGTCGGTGATCTCGATGGTTCGCTGCACCGGCAGCACCGCGGCATCCAGATGGGCGTCGAGGAACGCGGGCGGGGCCATGTCGAAATGCTGCAGGAAGCGAAGCGTCGCCTGCCTGGCGACGAGCGGGGCTGCCGTCTCCCAGTGCTGGCCGCATTCGACCAGCAGCGCGCTGCGCGGATCGGCGGGGTCGTCGAAATGCGCGTAATCGCGCAGCCTGCGCCCCGATCGATGTCCGGCATCGATGACGACATACTCGGGAATGCCGACGCCTTGCGCCAGCTCGAGGCCCTTGCGCTGACGCCCGGCGAGTGCGAGCGCCGGGCAGGGGTCGGTCATCGAGTGCAGGTCGAGCAGGAAATCGGTCGTGTCGTAGAAGCCGCGCAGTTCACGAGCTCGCGCCAGCTCGCGCGTCCGGCGCGGTCCGTCGAGCACCGGCGGGTCCCAAAGGCGGTTGAAATCCTCGTCGAGGCAGCGCGAAGCGAACGGGTCGCCCCGATCGAAGGTCTCGTAGGCCGCTGCGTTGGCGAACACGAGCGTCAGCGTCCCGCGCGTCGGTCGGAATCCCTCGGCAAGCAGCCAGTCGAGCGCGATCGCGCCGCAGACTTCGTTGCCGTGCGTCAGCGCCTGGATCGTGACCCGCGGGCCGGCTCGCTCGCCCGCGTAACGCCACACGTAAGCGGCCCCGGCATTGCCGTCGGCCCAGCGCGAAATGTCCGGCAGCGGGACGTCGATCGCGGCCGCAGGGCCCGGCGCATTCATCGTCGCGTTGCTGGCTCCGGCCGACGCCGCATCAGCTCGCGCAGACGCGGTCGGCGAGGCGCAGCATGAAAGCCTCGCAGCGTGCCAGCTGGTCGAGGCTGATCCACTCGTCGGGCTGGTGCGCCTGCGCAATGTGACCGGGACCGCAGAGCACGGTGGGAATGTTCGCGCCGTGGAACAGCGACGCCTCGCTGCCGAACGACACCTTGGCGCAATCCGATTCTCCGTTGCATTGCCGGCCGAGCGCCGCGATCGCACTGTCGGGGCCGGTGTCGAATCCCGCGGCGGACGTCACCCGATCGAGCTCGATGTAGGTGGCCGGATCGACCGCGTGCATCGCCGGCAACAGCGTGTCGGCATGCCGGCGCAACTCGGCCTGGAACGTCGTTGGATCGTCGAGCGGCAGGTTGCGCATCTCGAAATCGAACGTGCAGTCGCGGGGCACGATATTGAGCGCCGTGCCGCCGTGGATCGTGCCGACGTGCACGGTCGTGTACGGCACGTCGTATGCACCGTCGCGGTGACCGTGGTCGCGGAAGCGCCTTGCCTGCTCGGTGATCCAGGCGACGATCTGGCAGGCGATCTCGACCGCGTTGACGCCGTCGGGCGTCAGCGACGAATGCGCCTCGTGCCCGCGGACCCGGCAGCGCCAGGTTGTCCTGCCCTTGTGCGCGACCACGAGCTGCATGCCCGTGGGCTCACCGACGATGCACCCGGCCGGCTTCCAGCCTTTCGCGACGACATCGGCGATCAAGCGGCGCACGCCGATGCAGCCGACCTCCTCGTCGTAGGACAGCGCGAAATGCAACGGCCGCGCGAGCCCGCGGCGCAGGAACTCAGGCACGAAGGCGAGGGCGATCGCCGAGAAGCTCTTCATGTCGGCGACGCCCCGACCGTAGAGCCGGTCGCCCTTCAGCGTCGCGACGAACGGATCGGTCGTCCACGGCTGGCCGTCGACAGGCACGACGTCGGTGTGGCCCGACAGGACGATGCCATCGTGCGTCGCGTTTCCGTCGCGGGCGGCGAGGGTGCCGAACAGGTTGGCCTTGGTCCTCTCGTCGTTCCAGGTCAGCGTCGTCGTCGCACCGTGACCTTCGAGGAACGCGCGGACCCATTCGATCAGCGCAAGGTTCGAGTCGCGGCTCACGGTCGGGAATCCGACGAGACGGCGGACCATCTCGAGTCCACAAAGGTCGTGCGGATCGATCGTCGACGGGGGTGATGGATCGAGAAGCTCGGCAGGCGCATTCATGATCACGCTCCGTTGCGCATCGAGCGTCAGGATAGCACCGACATCGCCGCAGCACGACGCCGGCATCTCGGCCCCCCGACGATCCGTCCGCGGGCCGCGTCGCGCCACCCCGGCCGCGTGCCGCCACGCGCGCAGTGATTTGCCGGATCTGCGGCATGCGCTATCCTCGACCCGATGCCGCGAAGTCCGCTCCTATGCTCCAGCCCGAAGGCGACCGACCGTTGAATGCTCCCGAGACTCCCGGTCGGGCATTCTCGGCAGCGGAGCTCGCGCGCAGGCTCGTCGGACGGATGTTCATCTATGCGCTGTTCCCGGTGATGTTCTCGCAGGCGTTCGCATTGCGACGTCATGCACTGAGCTTCCTGCCGCCGGTCGGGCCTCGGGAGGGCAGGATCGGGCGCGGCGACCCCCTGCATTTCCTGGCCATCGGTGATTCGATCATCGCCGGTGTGGGCGCGCGCCGCATCGAGCAGTCGACGGTAGCCCATGTCGCCCGCTTCATGTCGGGGCGGTTGTCGCGCGAGGTCAACTGGCATGCGGCGGGGAAGATCGGGGCGAGCACGCGGGGCGTGCGCGTCGACGTCGTTCCCGGGCTGCCGTCGCGGGCTTTCGACGCGATCCTGGTGTCGGTCGGCGTCAACGACGTCCTGAAGCTCGAACGCAGCGCCCGTTATCGCCGGCAGCTGCTGAAGCTGCTGCACGAACTGCGCAGGCATTCGCCCGGGGCGGTCATTGCCTGCCTGGGGCTGCCGCCGCTCGATGAGTTTCCGAAGCTGCGGCGGCCGCTGCGCTGGATCGTGGGGATGCGCGTGCGACGTTTCGACCAGGTCGCCCGCGAAGCGCTCGAGCGCGTACCCGATGTCCTGCACATCCCCGTCAGGTTTTCTCCCAGGGCGGAGATGTTCAGCGACGACGGCCTGCACCCGTCGGAAACGAGCCAGCGCAGACTGGCGAAGATCGTCGCCGGGGTGATGACGCCCCGGCTCGAGGCTGGCGGCGCGCATCGTCACGGCGCCGCGCGGGGACTCGTTCGGCTGGAGAGGGTGGTCAGGGACCGGCGAGGAGGCGCTCGATCGACGTGACGACCGGGGTCGCGGGCTCGATGCCCAGGCGCTTGGCCAGCGCCTTGCCAAGGTCGGGTAGCAGGTCGTGGAGGTCTCGCACGTTGGCGGTCTTCTGCAGACGCATCATCAGGCCGTAGCCCCGGAAGCCGAGGTGCGCGTTGATCGCGTCGCTCATCATCTGCTGCGCCTGCAGGTAGCGCTCTACTTCGTCCTGCGAGCGCTGGGGAGCCGCGCGGGGAAGATCCGGGGAGGTCGACACCGACGGTGCCGAAAAGCGCTTGGCGATCAAGCCCCCGCGCTCCAGCGCGGTCAGCGCCCGCTCGTCGAGCTTGATCGCGCGCGCCTTCGCCAGCACCTGAGCAACGGTGCAATTGCCGTCGATGAGGATGAGCAGGCTGCGCAGTGTCAACGGAAGGTTGAGCGTGCGCTCCTTGAGTTCCCGCAGGCCGAGCTCGGTCTTCGCATAGATTTCGGAAGGATCCATCGGCACTGCTTCGACGTAGCTTGCATCCACCATGGGCCAATGCGCAGCAATTATAGTGCCAGGCGTTTGCACGTAGTGAACAACCGATGCGCTACAGCATGGCCGTCGCGACGTGCGAGAATCCGCGGCCGGTGCGCGGTGGCTGAACTCGCGGCATCGCGCCAATTTCACCCGGTGACTCGTCATGCTTGCGACCTTCGATCGGCGGCTCTGCGCCGCGAACCGGTGGTGCGTCATCGTCATGCTCGCGGCGATGGCGTCGATG
This sequence comes from Betaproteobacteria bacterium, assembly GCA_018971195.1. GTDB lineage: Bacteria > Pseudomonadota > Gammaproteobacteria > Burkholderiales > Casimicrobiaceae > VBCG01. The sequence continues at coordinate 9,288 of JAGXBK010000036.1, read as the reverse complement.
GTGTTCGCCAACGTCGCGCTGCGTTTTTTCACGGATCGGTCGATCCTTTGGGTCGATGAGGCCTCGCGCTATACGATGATCTGGCTCACCTTCACTGGCGCCGGGCTGGTGCTCCGCTACGGCGGGCACATCGGGATCGACACGCTGCAGCGGCGGCTGCCGCGGCATGCGCAGGCCATACGCGCGGCAATCTTCGCCGTGCTGCTGGGATTCTTCGTCACGATGACGGTCGTCGGCCTGCGCTATGCGATCCTGACCTGGGCGCAGACGACGCCGGTGATGGAGATCCCGGTCGGTGCCGTGTACCTCGCGATGCCGATCGGGTTCGCGCTGATGATCGTCCACCTGCTGCTGATGGCAACGTGCTACCTGCGCCGCGGCGAGTTTCTCGCGGGCGGCGAATTCGACGCCGACGCGGCTCGGCTCTAGGCGCAGGGCGGCGATGGTCGGCGTGCTCTTCGTCGTCGCGCTCGCGCTGCTGGCATTGGGGGTCCCGGTCGCCTTTGCGCTCGGAGTCGCGACGCTCGCGTCACTACTGGAGGGGCAGCTCCCGCTGGTGGCGCTGCCCAAGTTCCTGTTCTCCGGCATCGACCTGTTCGCACTCGAGGCCGTCCCTTTCTTCATCCTGACCGCCGAGCTGATGACCGGCGGCGCGCTCTCCGACGTGCTGCTGCGCTTCGCATCCCAGTTCGTCGGACGGTTCCGGGGCGGGCTGGGCCACACGAACATCCTGGCGCTGACGTTCTTTTCCGGAATCTCGGGGTCGGCGCTCGCCGACGCGGCGGGTCCTGGCGCGATCATGATCCGCATGATGCGCAAGGACGGATACGATCCGGCGTATGCCGCTGCACTCACGGCAGCGACGTCGATCCTGGGGCCGATCATTCCTCCGTCGATCAGCGTCATCATCTATGCGCTGGCCTATCCGCAGGTGAACCTCGTGGGCCTGCTGATCGCCGGCGTGGTCCCGGGGCTGGTGATCGCGCTCGCGATGGCCGCGATCAATCACCTGACGTCGGTGCGCCGCGACTACCGCGGCCTGGTCCAGCAGCTGGTCTTTGCCGACTACCTGCGCAATACCTGGCGGGCGATTCCCGCGCTGATCCTGCCGGTGCTGATCCTGGGCGGCATCGCTTCCGGCGCGTTCACGCCGACCGAGGCGTCCGTCGTCGCGGTGTTCTACGCGTTGTTCGCCGGACGGTTCGTCTACCGGACGCTCGAGTGGAGGATGCTGCCCGGCATCCTCGCGCGCTCGGCGCTGATGACGGCATCGGTATTGATCATCGTCGGCGTTTCGGCGGCTTTCGCGTGGGTGCTGACGGTGTCGCGCGTCCCGCAGGACATGACCGACTGGATCGTCGGAATGAATTTGCCGCCACTCGGCTTCCTGTTCGCGGTCAACGTGCTGCTGCTCGCCTTCGGCATCTTCATCGAGCCGCTGCCGGGGATCGTCGTCCTGGTGCCGATCCTCGCCCCGATCGCGCACGCGCTGCACATCGACGACCTGCAGTTCGGCATCATCGTCATCGTCAACCTGACGATGGGCATGATCACGCCGCCGGTGGGCGGGCTCCTGTTCGTGACATCGATCGTCGCCAGGATTCCGCTGGCGCGTCTCGTGCGCGAGCTGTGGCCGTTCCTGTGGGCGCAGATCGGAGTGCTGGCGCTGCTGACCCTCGTCCCGGGATTGTGCTCGTGGCTGCCCGGGGTGTTCGGCTACCGCTGAGCTCCCGAGGGTCCTGGGCCTGATCGGCCGCAGCGCCCGCGATCTGGCGTCGGATCGTGGCGCCCCGAAGTCGACATGCTGCGCACTTCGAGCGACCAGGCTACTGGTAGTTGCGGATGCGGTCGATGTTCGCCTGCCCGAACTTCCTGCCCAAGTCGGCGAAGGTTGGCGCCAGCGCTGCCTGGAACGCCGCCTTGTCGATGTGCTCGATCACCTGCATTCCATGAGCGCGCAGTTCGGCGACGGCGTTCTTCTCGTCGTGGTCGATGCGCGCGCGATTGACCTTGACCGCTTCCCTGGCAGCGGCGAGGAACACCTGCTTGTCCGCCGGGGACAGCTCGTCCCACCTGGCCTTGCTCATCAGGATCAGTGCGGGCGAGTAGACGTGTCCGGTCAGCGTCAGGTACTTCTGGACCTGGTAGAGCTTCGCGGACAGGATGACCGACAGCGGATTCTCCTGCCCGTCGACGGTCCCCTGCTGCAGCGCGGTGAAGACCTCGGTGAACGCCATCGGGGTCGGCAGTATGCCCAGGGCCCGGTAGGCCTCGATGTGGATGGGATTCTCCATCGTACGCATCTTCAGGCCTTCGAGATCCGCGGGGGTCCTGATCGGACGCTTGTTGTTGGTCATGTTGCGGAACCCGTTCTCGCCCCACGCCAGCGCTTCGATGCCCTTGGGCTCGAACTGCTTCAGCATCTCCTGTCCGATCGGGCCGTCGAGAACGGCGCGCGCCTGCGCGTAGTCGCGAAACAGGAACGGAATGTCGAAGATCGCGACCTCGGGCACGAAATTGGGCACCGGGCCGGTCGACGTCATCGTCAGGTCGAGCGTGCCGAGCTGCAGCCCCTCGATCGATCCGCGCTCGTCGCCGAGCGCAGCCGAATATGAATTCTGGATCCGGTAGCGACCGCCCGTCCCCGTCTCGACCTCCCGTGCGAACGTGTCGACGGCCACCCCGTAGCTCGAATCCCTGGCGAGCGACGTGTTCATCCTGAGCACGGTCTGCGCCGAGGCGGAAAGCGCGGCCATTGCCGCGCACGCGAGCGCCGCGGCGAGCAGGAAGCGGAATCGACGCATGGGGGATCTCCGTAGGATGCCGGGGTCGTTCCGGGCGTGCGCTGCGGTCGATTCTAGCAGGGGACGATAAGGGCCCGACGTTTGTGAAATAATCGGCGCGCAGACCGAGAATCACGCGGCTGCCGACCGGGCGAACCGATGCTGGACCCCACGTTCACCACTTCACTTGCCGCCTTGCTCCCCGCGTCGTCGCTGCTGACGGCAACGGAGGACACGCGCCCGTACGAATGCGACGGATTGACGCTCTATCGCGAGCTGCCTGCTGCGGTCGTGCTACCCGAGACCGAGGACCAGGTCGTGCGCATCCTGCAGTTGTGCCACGCCGCGCGGGTTCCGGTCGTGGCGCGCGGCGCCGGCACGAGCCTGTCCGGTGGCGCGCTGCCCGTGGCTGGAGGCGTGGTGCTGTCGCTCGCGAAATTCAGGCGCATCGTGGCGATCGATGCGTTGACGCGCACCGCGGTCGTCGAGCCCGGCGTGCGCAATCTCGCGATTTCCGACGCGGCGAGAGCCTACGGACTCTTCTATGCGCCCGATCCGTCGTCGCAGATCGCCTGCTCGATCGGCGGCAATGTCGCGGAGAACGCAGGCGGCGTCCATTGCCTGAAATACGGGCTCACCGTGCACAATGTCCGCAAGGTCAGGGCGGTGCTCGTCACCGGCGAGATCGTCGAATTTGGCGCCGACGCGCTCGATGCGCCCGGCTACGACCTCCTCGCGCTCGTCACCGGCAGCGAGGGCCTGCTCGCCGTCATCACGCGGATCACCGTCAAGCTCCTGCCGAAGCCCCAGCTCGCGCAGGTCGCGCTGGCTGCGTTCGACGACGTGGAGAAGGCGGGTGCCGCCGTGGGCGCGATCATCGGCGCCGGGATCACCCCGGGCGGGCTCGAGATGATGGACCAGCCCGCTACGCGCGCTGTCGAGCAGTTCGTGCACGCCGATTACCCGCTGGACGCGGCGGCGGTGCTGCTGGTCGAGGCGGACGGCACGCCCGAGGAAGTTGCCGCCGAGATGGACGAGATCCGCGCGGTGCTGACGGGTAGCGGCGCGACGGAAATCCGCGTGTCGGAGAGCGAGGACCAGCGCTTGCTCTACTGGTCGGGACGCAAGGCGGCTTTTCCTGCGGTGGGGCGGATCTCGCCCGACTACTACTGCATCGACGGCACGATCCCGCGCGGAGCGCTTCCGCGCGTGCTCACCCAGATCGAGACCTGGTCGCACGAATACGGACTGCCCTGTGCGAACGTATTCCACGCGGGGGACGGCAACCTGCATCCGCTCATCCTGTTCGACGCGAACAAGCCGGGCGACAAGGAGCGCACCATCGAATTCGGCGATCGCATCCTCGAGCTTTGCATCGAGGTCGGCGGCACCGTGACCGGGGAGCACGGCGTCGGCATCGAGAAGATCCGCGGGATGTGCGTGCAATTCCCGCCTGCGGCACTCGAACGCTTCCTGGGCATCAAGCGCGCATTCGACGAACGCGGCCTGCTGAATCCCGGGAAAGGGGTGCCGACGCTGGCCCGCTGCGCCGAATTCGGCGCCATGCACGTGCATGCGGGCGTGCTCCCGCATCCCGAGCTGCCGCGTTTCTAGGAGTGACGATGACGGAATCCGCGGACGACGTTCGCACCCGCCCGGCCGCGGGCGACGTTGCCGCGCTGACGGCGAGGCTGCGTGCCGATTACGGCGAGCGCGTCGTCACGAGCCATGCCGTGCGCGAGCAGCATGGCCACGGCGAAGGGCTTGCCGATGCGGCGCTGCCGGACGTGGTCGTGTTCCCGCACGGCAACGAGGAGGTTGCCGCCGTCGTCCGCCTGTGCAGCGCCACGCGGATCCCGGTCATCGCTTTCGGCGTCGGCACCTCGCTCGAAGGGCACGTCGCGGCGCTCTACGGCGGCGTGTGCCTCGATCTGTCGCAGATGAATCGCGTGCTCGAGATCAACGCCGAGGATCTCGACTGCCGGGCCCAGGCCGGCGTCACGCGCGAGCAGCTCAACGCCGAGCTCAAAGGCACGGGGCTGTTCTTCCCGATCGACCCGGGGGCGAACGCGACACTCGGCGGCATGGCGTCGACCCGGGCGTCGGGCACCAACGCGGTGCGCTATGGCACCATGCGCGAGAACGTCCTCGGACTGACCGTCGTCACGGCCGACGGCCGGATCGTGCGCACCGGCAGCCGCGCGAGGAAATCGAGCGCCGGTTACGACCTGACGCGCCTCTACGTCGGCGCCGAGGGCACGCTCGGCATCATCACCGAGGTGCAGCTGCGCCTGTACGGAATCCCCGAGGCTATCTCGGCCGCGGTATGCCAGTTTCCCGACCTCAAGAGCGCGGTCGACACGGTGATCGTCGCGACGCAGCTCGGCATCCCGGTCGCCCGCGTCGAGCTCCTCGACGGCGTCCAGATGGACGCCTGCATTCGCTATTCGAGGCTGGACGGCTTCGAAGCCAGGCCGACGCTGTTCTTCGAGTTCCACGGAACGGAGGCCGGCGTGCGCGAGCAGGCCCAGACGATCCAGTCGCTGGCGGCCGATCACGGTGGCAGCGCTTTCCAGTGGGCGAGCGCAGCCGAAGACCGCTCCAGGCTCTGGAAAGCGCGGCACAACGCGTATTACGCGGTGCTGGCGCTCGCACCCGGCAGGCAGGCGTTCGCGACCGACGCCTGCGTCCCGATTTCACGTCTCACCGAGTGCGTGCTGGAGACCCAGGCCGACGTCGCGACGACCGGACTGGTCGCGCCGATCGTCGGGCATGTCGGCGACGGCAATTTCCATCTGGTGATCCTGTTCGATCCCGGCAGCGCCGACGAGCGCGCCAGGGCCGAGGCGCTCGCCAGGCGGGTGAGCCTGCGCGCCATCGCCATGGGGGGCACCTGCACCGGCGAGCATGGGATCGGCGTCCACAAGCTCGATGCGCTGGTCGCGGAGCACGGCGACGCCGTGTCCCTGATGCAGACGATCAAGCGCGCGCTCGATCCGCACGACATCATGAATCCGGGCAAGACGGTTCCGATGCCGGGGCGCGGCTAGGAAGCGGCGGCCCAGCGATGCGCGTCTACATCGGCAACCGGAACTATTCGTCGTGGTCGCTTCGCGGCTGGCTCGCAGTGAAGCTGTCGGGGGAGCCCTTCGAGGAGGTGCAGGTCGAGCTTGCCGGCACGGGACCGAATCCGGCGAATACCGCGTTCTCCCCGTCGGGGCTCGTTCCCTGCCTGCACGACGGCGACGCCGTCGTATGGGATTCGCTCGCGATCGCCGAGCATCTGGCCGAGCGCCATCCCGGCATGTGGCCCACGGATCCGGCAGCACGGGCGTGGGCGCGCTCGATTGCCGCTGAGATGCATTCGGGCTTTTCCGCGCTGCGCAGCGAGATGGCGATGTGCATACGCGAGCGCGTCGACGTGCGCCCCTGGTCGGCGCCGCTTGCCGCCGACATCGTCCGGATCACGGGGTTGTTCGACGAGACGCGGCGACGCTTCGGCGCCAGCGGAGCCTACCTCTGCGGGAGTTTCTCGATCGCCGATTGCTTCTATGCGCCAGTCGCATTCCGCTTCCGGACCTATGCGGTGACCCCGTCCGGCAGCGCCGGGGCCTACGTCGAGGCACTGCTCGCGCATCCGCTGCTGCGCGAGTGGGAGGCCGCCGCGCTTGCCGAAACCGCGATCATCGAGGCCGACGAGCCGCGGGTCATCTATCGCGACAAGCTCGCGCGCGGCGGCGGGGCACCGCATGGCTGAGGCGGCGCTCGCCGAGTTGCAGGAACGCGTGCGCGCGGCGGCCGCGGAGCGGCGGCCGCTGCGCATCCGCGGGGGCGGGACCAAGGATTTCTACGGCCAGGCGCTCGCGGGCGAGGTGCTCGACACGCGCAGCCTCTCGGGCATCGTCTCCTACGAGCCGACCGAGCTGGTGGTCACCGCAAGGGCGGGGACGCCGCTGTCCGAAATCGAGGACGCACTGGCCGCGCGTGGCCAGATGCTGGCTTTCGAGCCACCGCATCACGGCGACGGTACGACCCTGGGCGGTGTCGTCGCGGCGGGGTTCTCGGGACCGCGGCGCGCCTCCGCAGGCGCTGCGCGCGATTTCGTCCTCGGCGTGCGGATCGTCGACGGCAGTGGCGGGGCGCTCGCTTTCGGCGGGCGGGTGATCAAGAACGTCGCGGGTTTCGACGTCTCGCGCTTGATGTGCGGCGCGCTCGGCACCCTGGGGGTGCTGACCGAGGTGTCGCTGAAGTGCGTGCCGCGGCCCAGAGTCGAGACCACGCGCGTCATCGATTGCGACGCCGGCGAGGCGATCCGCAGGATCAATGAGTGGGGTGCGAAGCCGCTGCCGATCTCGGCGACCTGTCACTACGCCGGTCGCCTTTGGCTGCGCCTGTCGGGCGCCGCGGCTGCCGTGCAAAGCGCGGCCGGCACAATCGGTGGCAGCGACGTCGGCGCCAGCGCGCCATGGCGGGGCTTGCGCGACCAGGTACACGATTTCTTCAGGCCAGCGTGCGAGGGGCGCGCGACGCTGTGGCGGCTGTCGGTCTCGTCGACGGCGCCGTGGACCGATTTCGGAGGCGACATGCTGATCGAATGGGGCGGCGCGCTGCGCTGGCTGATCCCGCGCGCTCCGGTGGACGCAGCGGCGCTGCGTGCCTGGGCGCAACAGCACGGCGGACATGCAACGCTGTATCGTGGTCCCGACAAGTCGGCAGGCGCATTCCAGCCGCTGTCGCCTGCGGTGCTGGGCCTGCACCAGCGGCTGAAGGCGGTGTTCGACCCGCAAGGCGTGCTCAACCGCGGGCGACTCTACGCCGGATTCTGATGGAGACGAACCTCGCCGCAAGGTATGCGAACACGCCCGAGGGTCGCGAAGCCGAATCGATCCTGCGCGCCTGCGTCCACTGCGGCTTCTGCACGGCGACCTGCCCGACCTACCAGCTGCTGGGTGACGAGCTCGACGGCCCGCGCGGGCGCATCTACCTGATCAAGCAGGTCCTGGAGGGTGTGGCGCCATCGGCCAGAACCCAGTTGCACCTCGATCGCTGCCTGACCTGTCGCAGCTGCGAGACCACCTGTCCTTCGGGCGTGCGCTACGGCCGGCTGGTCGACATCGGACGCAAGATCGTCGACGACCGGGTCGGCCGCTCAGCGCTCGACGGCGTGCGGCGCAGCGCGCTGCGGCGCGGCCTGCTGTCGAAGTCGCTGTTCGGCGGCGCGCTCGCCCTCGGAAGGCTCGCCAAGCGCCTGCTGCCCGCGGGATTGGCGGCCTCGATCCCCGACGCGCCGGCGGCCGGCGCATGGCCGGCGGAGCGTCATGCGCGCCGCGTGCTGATTCCACGGGGCTGCGTGCAGCCCTCGCTGGCGCCCAACATCGACGCAGCGACTGCACGCGTGCTCGACCGGGCCCGCATCTCGGCGATCGCCGTCACGGGCGGGGGATGCTGCGGCGCGCTTTCGTACCATCTGTCCGAGCACGACGAGGCGCGCGGGTTCGCGAGGCGCAATATCGACGGCTGGTGGCCGCATATCGAGCAGGGAATCGAGGCGATCGTCGTGACCGCCAGCGGCTGCGGCGTCATGGTCCGCGACTACGGGCATCTGCTGGCGAGCGACCCCGCATATGCGCACAAGGCGGAGCGGGTCGCCTCGCTCGCCCGCGATCCGGTCGAGATCGTCGCCGCCGAATGGACTACGCTGCTGCCGCAGCTCGCGCCGGGCCGAAATGCGCGAAGGCTCGTCTTTCACCCGCCGTGCACGCTGCAGCACGGCATGCAGATCCGCGGCGTGGCCGAGCGCCTGCTGCAGGCCGCCGGCCATTCGGTGCTTCCGGTCGCCGATGCGCATCTGTGCTGCGGCTCGGCAGGCACCTATTCGGTGCTGCAACCCGGGATCTCGCAGCAGCTCAAGGCGAACAAGCTGCGCGCCCTCGAGGCGCCGGGGCCCGAGCTCGTAGCGACGGCGAACATCGGCTGCATGACGCACCTGCAGTCGGGAACCTCGCTGCCGGTCAGGCACTGGATCGAGCTGATCGACCGAGGCTTGGCGATGGAGCCTGCGGCCGCGAGCGCCGGACCCGGATGACGACCGAGCTCGCGCCGGCCTTTCGCAAGGCCTATCCTCATTTCGTGGCGATCCCGACGCGGTGGATGGACAACGACATCTACGGCCACGTCAACAACGTCGTCTACTACTCGTATTTCGACACTGCGGTGAACGCGCAGCTGATCGGGGCCGGACACCTGGACATCCGGGCGGGGGCTGCGATCGGAATCGTCGTCGAGACCGCTTGCCGCTTCCACAAGGCGTTGACGTTTCCGGAAACCATCGACGCGGGGCTGCGCGTTGCGCGCCTCGGGAATTCGTCGGTCGTCTACGAGATCGCGCTGTTTTGCGCCGGGGACGACGATGCGGCGGCGACCGGGCGCTTCGTTCATGTCTGGGTCGATCGCGCGACGCGCCGGCCGGTGCAGGTGCCCGATGCGATCCGCAGCGCCCTGCGCC
>JAGXBK010000182.1 GCA_018971195.1 Betaproteobacteria bacterium | reverse complement strand
CGTTCGGTTACGCCCTGGAGGGAGAGATTATGGCGGCGCAGAAGAAATGGTCGGAGGCGACGTTGGCAGTGAAGATGGCGATCAAGCGCCAGCCGGCGCCGGTGCTCGCCTTGCGCTTGTACGGATTGCTGGAGATTTCCGGCAAGCATGCCGATGCGTCGGCGTTCGCCTCCACCTGGGTGAAGGAAAATCCGAAAGACGCGACACTACCGCTGATGCTCGCCCAGCAGAGCCAGCAAGAGAACGATTACAAGGCTGCTGCTGCCGCCTACAAGAAGGTCCTCGACATCGACCCCGACAATGTCGTGGCGCTCAACAACCTCGCCTGGATCCTGTCCGAGCAGAAGGATCCGGCCGCGCTCGAGTATGCCGAGCACGCGCACCGGCTCGCACCGTTCAATGCGGGCGTGATCGACACGCTCGGATGGGCATTGACGCGCACGGGTGACGCCAAGCGCGGCGTCGAGCTGCTGCGCATGGCGTCGAATATCGCATCGGGGCAGCCGGACATTCGCCTGCATTTCGCTCAGGCGCTGATCGCTACGGGCGACAAGGCCGACGCGCGCAAGGAGCTGACCGAGCTCACCAAGCTCGACAAGAGCTCCCCGATCCGCGCCGAAGCGGAAAAGCTGCTGGGGACGCTCTGATTTCCGCGCAGGGCGCAACGACAACAACATGAGTGATTCCACCACCATCGCCGTCGTCGGCCTGGGCTACGTCGGCCTTCCGCTGGCCGTCGAGTTCGGGAAGATCTATCCGACGATAGGCTTCGACCTGTCGCAGGCGAAGATCGATGCCTATCGGCGCGGCGTCGACCCGACCGGCGAGGTGAGCCGCGAGGACCTTGCCGCGGCCAAGGGTCTCGAGGTGACGACCGACCCGACGCAGTTGAAGCGCGCCGATTTCGTCGTCATCGCGGTGCCCACCCCGGTCGACGAGGCGCACCAGCCCGATTTCGCGCCGCTGCTGGGTGCCAGCGAATCGGTGGGCAAGAACCTGCGGCGCGGCGCGATCGTCGTGTTCGAGTCGACCGTGTATCCGGGTGCCACCGAGGAGATCTGCGTGCCGGTGATCGAGCGCCATTCCGGCATGCAATGGCAACGCGATTTCTTCGTCGGCTATTCGCCCGAGCGCATCAACCCCGGCGACCGCGAGCACACGCTGACACGCATCACCAAGGTGGTCTCGGGCGACACGCCGCAGACCCTGGAGCGCGTCGCGAGCGTCTACGGCAGCGTCGTCAAGGCGGGCGTCTACCGCGCCTCGTCGATCAAGGTCGCCGAGGCGGCGAAGGTGATCGAGAACACCCAGCGCGACCTCAACATCGCGCTGATGAACGAGCTGGCGTTGATCTTCCACAAGATCGGCATCGACACCACCGACGTGCTGAAGGCCGCGGGCACCAAGTGGAACTTCCTGCCGTTTCGCCCGGGGCTGGTCGGCGGGCATTGCATCGGCGTCGATCCCTACTACCTGACCCACAAGGCCGACAAGCTGGGCTACCACCCGCAGGTCATCCTTGCCGGCCGGCGCATCAACGACGGCATGGGCAAGTACGTCGCCGAGCAGACGGTCAAGCACATGATCCAGAAAGGCTTCCCGGTGAAGGACGCCAAGGTGACCGTGCTCGGCCTCACGTTCAAGGAGAACTGCCCCGACCTGCGCAATTCGCGCGTCATCGACGTCATCAACGAGCTGCGCTCCTACGGTGCGGACGTCAGCGTCCACGACCCCGTCGCCGATCCGGCCGAGGCCGTGCACGAATACGGCGTGACCTTGACGCCCTGGGACGAGCTGCCCCGCGCGCAGGCGATCGTCGCGGCCGTCGCCCATCGCGAGTTCAACGCGCGCCCGATCGACGACCTGGTCGCGAAGCTCGTGCCCGGCGGCGTCTACGCCGACGTCAAGTGCCAGTCGGACGCGGAGGCGCTGCGTGCCCGCGGATTCTCGGTGTGGCGGCTGTGATCCAAACCGTGCCGGATAGCGGTGATCCTTTCGCCGCGGTGCGCGAGCGCCTTCGTGCGCGGCCCCTGCGCTGGCTGGTCACCGGCAGCGCCGGATTCATCGGCTCGCATCTGGTCGAGGCGCTGCTCGGGCAGGACCAGCAGGTCGTCGGGCTGGACAATTTCGCGACGGGATTCCGGCGCAACCTCGATCAGGTGCACGCCATCGTCGGGGCGAAGCGTTGGCAGCGGCATGCGTTCATCGAAGCCGACATCACCGATCTGGCTGCTTGCCGGCGCGCCTGCGAGGGGGTCGATGTCGTCCTGCACCAGGCCGCCCTGGGGTCGGTGCCGCGCTCGATCGAGGACCCGCTGCGCACCCACGCCGCCAACGCGACCGGCTTCCTCAACATGCTCGTCGCCGCGCGCGATGCAGGGGCACGCCGCTTCGTCTACGCCGCGTCGAGCTCGACCTACGGCGATCATCCCGGCCTGCCCAAGGTCGAGGACGTGATCGGCGCGCCGCTGTCGCCCTACGCCGTCACCAAGTACCTGAACGAGCTCTACGCCGGCGTGTTCGGCCGCTGCTACGGCATGGCGACGATCGGGCTGCGCTACTTCAACGTCTTCGGCGCGCGCCAGGATCCGGAAGGCGCCTACGCCGCCGTGATCCCGCGCTTCGCCGCGGCGATGCTGCGCGGCGAGCCCGTCACGATCAACGGCGACGGCGAGACGACGCGCGATTTCTGCTACATCGACAACGTCGTCCAGGCCAATCTTCTCGCCGCCACGGTCGAGGATCCGGCCGCGATCGGGCAGGTCTACAACATCGCCATCGGCGGACGCATGTCGCTCAACGCGCTGCACGATGCGCTTCGCGAGCTGATCGCGCAGCGGCATCCGGGGTTGCGGATCGCCGCCGCGCGCCACGGCGATTTCCGCCCCGGCGACGTGCGCCACTCCGAGGCCGACATCGGCAAGGCGCGGACGCTCCTCGGGTATCGCCCCGCCTGGGACGTGCGCCGCGGTCTCGAGGCCGCGCTGCCGTGGTACGAGCAACATGCATCGGCGAGCGCGCCCGTCGTGCACGGTGATTCGCATGCGGTGCGCAGCGCCTGAATGCGATCGCGGCTCCGTGGTTGCGCGCCGTTTGTTCCGGCGCGTGTTCGGGGCCGCCATGCTCGCCGTCGCGGCCGCTGCGCCCGTCGGCGCCCTTGCGCAGGCTGATTCACCCGGACCGGCGCTGATCGCTGCGACGCAGCAGCCGTCGCTCGCCGAAAGCCTCGCGCGCGCCCAGTCCTACGAACACGGCGAAGGCCTGCCGCAGGACCAGCGTCTGGCCGCCGCGATGTACTGCGAAGCGGCGGTCGCCGGGAGTCGCGAAGCGGCGTTTCGCCTGGGCTGGATGTACGCGAATGGCCGCGGCGTCGCACACGACGACGGGACCGCGGTCGCCCTGTTCCAGCTCGCCGCGAGCGAAGGTGACGCATTTTCGAAAACGGTGCTGCAGCGGCTGCCGGGCACCCCGGGAATGCTCCCCGACTGCATGCGGCCGGTCGCGCCGCCGGAGTCGCAGGTTGCCGAGGCGCCGGACGCGGGCCCCGATCCCTTCGCCGACCTGCCCCCATGGAAGCGGAAGATCGCCGATCTGGTCGCGCAGCTCGCGCCAAGCTACGGAATCGAGCCGCGGCTGGCGCTTGCGGTGATCGCCGTCGAGTCGAACTTCGACGCGTTCGCACGATCGGTCAAGGACGCGCAGGGGCTGATGCAGCTTTTGCCCGAAACCGCGCAACGCTTCAAGGTGCGCAATGCCTTCGACATGCGCGACAACGTGCGTGGCGGCCTTGCCTACCTGCGCTGGCTGCTCGCGTACTACCGCGGCGAAGTCCCGCTGGCGGCGGCCGCGTACAACGCCGGCGAGAAGGCGGTCGACCGCTACGGCGGCGTTCCCCCCTACCGCGAGACGCGCGACTACGTGCGGCGGGTGGTGAAGCTGTTCCGCAGCGACTATCATCCCTACGATCCCAAGCTCGTGGCGCCTTCGGTCGTCGCGGAGCAGGTCGACGGAGCATCCAAGTGAATGCAGGTCCGGGGCGAGCTTTCGGTCTTCTGGCGGCGGTCCTGGCGCTGTTCGCGATCGCCGCGCACGCCGCCGACATCCGGGACACCATCGCACGTGTCAAGCCCTCGATCGTCGCGGTGGGAACCTTCGAGCGCACCCGGTCGCCGCAATTCGAGTTCCGTGGAACCGGCTTCGCCGTCGGCGACGGCACGACGATTGTCACCAACGCTCACGTGCTGCCCGGCGTGCTCGACGCCGCGAACGAAGAAAGCATCGCGATCCTCCTGCCCGGCCCCGGCAACGACACCTCGCAGGCGCGCATGGCGAAGCGCGTCGCAATCGATGCCAGCAGCGATCTGGCACTGCTGAAGATCGACGGCGCGCCGTTGCCGCCGCTCAAGCTGCGCGATTCCGATACCGTCCGCGAAGGGCAGTACGTGCTGATGACGGGATTCCCGATCGGCGCGGTGCTGGGACCCTTTCCCGCGACGCACCGTGGCATGATCTCGGCGATCACCCCAATCGCGATTCCGCAAGGCAATGCCGCGGAGTTGAAGTCCGCGGTGGTCCGCAGGCTGACCGCTGGCAGCTTCAAGGTGTTCCAACTCGATGCGACCGCCTATCCCGGCAACAGCGGCAGTCCCATCTACGATCCGGACACCGGGGAGGTCATCGGCATCGTGAACATGGTGCTGGTGAAGGGAACCAAGGAGGCCGCCTTGACCCACCCCAGCGGCATCACCTACGCCGTGCCTTCGATCCATCTCGAGGAATTGCTGGGCAGCGCCAAGCTCGCAAAGTAAAACCCGGGACGGACCACGTTTTTAAATCAGGGACGGACCACGTTTTTCGAACGAA